>NZ_JBFSVK010000030.1:61751-68074 GCF_041467855.1 Vibrio sp. 10N.247.311.51
GTCATCAACTGGGTTATTGTCTGCGGTTGAGGTGGGTAATACGACCCTCACGGCCACCAAAGATGGCGTGACCAGTAATACGGTGGATGTGAATGTGTGTGCTGATTTGGCGGGTACATGTATTGATATCTTTTATACGGGTAGCGGTAAGTTGTTTACCAATTCACCATCAGTGGCCTATCTAGACAGCATTGGCGGTAGTGCTACAAGCTCTGATTACACTGAAACTGGAACTTCCGGCCCAAGTGGTGATTTCTACCAATTCAACTGGATTAACGCAAATGCACTATGCACTACCTACAACACCCTTAGTCTCGGCGGACGAACTAACTGGCGTTTAGCGACAAGAGACGAGTTAAAAGTGGAGCTATACGACGTATCTCTTGATATGTTTACCGCGCGCGGTTGGCCGACCTTCACCGTCTATTGGTCGGCGACTCCTGATGGTTCTCGCTATTACGGCGTGTACCTCTACGATGGCTACGTCAGCAGCGGCTATCCGAGCTACACGGTCTACGCATCCTGCGTCTCAAATCCTTAAAGTTGAGCGTTTAGAGTTTAACGTTTTAATTTTTAATTTTTAATTTTTAATTTTAGTTTTTGAAGTGTCAGAGTTGCATCTGGCACTTTTTAAAGGGGGGAAGATAAGTGAATATTGAAACTAAATTAGCATTGATTGAAAGCAGTCAACGTATTGTTGGCATAAAAGAGGGGATGTTTGTACGTTTCTATGAGCAATCACTCTTTGGTTGGCAGCAGTGGGTATCTAAACAGGACCAATTACCGACATTGAAGGTGTTAAGGAAAAAGGTTAAGAAATTGAATGGAAGAGAGGTGTTGTATGGTGGGCTTCCTATAGAATCACTAAAGCAAGCTGGAATTGACATAGGTACAGAGGCTGTTATTGAGTTAGAAATAATCATCGATTTTTCTGAGTGGGAGTCTTGGAGGCAAGAGCAGCGTGCTCAAATGGACGATATTGAAGAGAAATCACCTTGTAACCCTTGTGATGACGATCTGTTAAATCGTCGATATGTTCGATTATTTTTACCCGAAGCAATCGTCAATAAAGTGATGATGACGAAAGCTTCAAGCTCTTCATCAGATTGGTTGTTGATTGCTGTCAAGCAAGCGATATAACGTTTTAATAAGATGGTTCTCGGAAAATCAACAGGGTACATAGCGACAATGTCGTGCTCAGAGAATGTTAACGTTAAGGTGTTAACATGTGGGCCCTGGTATGTTATCGGCATTTATGACCTTATGGGTATTCAAGGGAAGCGAGTCGAAAGGCAACACTTCGAGTTAAACAATAAATGCAAACGCGCGCGGTTGGCCGACCAACAACAACTATTGGTCGGCGACTCCTGATGGTTCTAACTATTACAACGTGAACCTCAACAATGGCAACGTCAACAGCAACAATCCGAGCAACACGAACTACGCATCCTGCGTCTCAGGCCAACATAAAGTATCCGGAGCCATCTTATTAAAGTGAAGACCCTTCTTTATGGTGAAGTGATTGTAATAACAGTTATTGGGTAATAAATAACGTTTAAGTTCGCCAAAATTTTTATGATATATTTGCTTTCTCAATTGACAATGATTGGCTTGGCTAAGCAGTCCATAATAGCTATTTATCGTTGATTGCATAGCTTTTAGCTGGGTGTAAAGTGGTGCGTAATGGATAGCATGCTTGCTCCATCTCCCTCGACTTGGTCTAGATTTTAAAAAGACACTAATCGCACCAGTGTCTAGAATCGCATTAAAGTAGCGCAAACGCTCTTTCAATGATGAAATGGTGGTTTTGCGAACATGTTTATAATGGGGAAATACACGAAATCCCAAGTAATCAAACCCCTCCTCAATAGGTGATAAATGCACCTTTGTAGGATGTAATTTTAATTGCAGGCGAGAAGTGAGATACCATTCAATATGTTCTTTCCATTCTTGCAATTTTTCAGGCGAATTAGATAGGATAAATAAATCATCCATATACCGAACGTACCCCTTAACCTTCAGTGAGTGTTTTATTTCGTGGTCAAGGTTGTTGAGGTAAAAATTACCGAAGAGTTGACTAGTAACGCTACCTATGGGCAACCCAACCTGTTCCGTATTGTTAAACTGTAGTTTCTTATGGAACGGGATTTGGTTAAGTAAGTGTTGGTTTCCAGTTCGCTCGTTTTGTAGCTTCGTGGCATCCTGCTCTATGATCTTTTCTATCAGATTAGCTAGGCAATATTGGCGCAATGGGCTTAATTTTGAGTTGTCAATGAGATTGTGTAGTTGCGTTAGAAGCTCTCTTTTATTAATGCTATTGAAATAACTGTAAATGTCGAGCTGTAGCCCCCAAGTATGTCGTGGTTGGCGCATTAGTTTTTGAACTTTTGCAATAGCAGCAAGAGTTCCTTTACCTTTTCTATTAGCATAGGTGTCATCAATGAATCGGTTTTCCATGATAGGTGCCAATTGTAGTGCAATCCACATTTGAGCTATGCGATCTCTAAATGCAGGGGCATATATTTCTCTAAGCTTAGGTTCTGTGATTGCAAAATGATGATAAGAATAAGGTTGATATGTATTAGTTAATATTTCGGTTGACAGCTCATGGCATAGTTTGGGGAACTTTAAAGCGTTAGCAGATTTTTGTTGACTGCTTCCCGAAGTTTTTACACATTGCAGCAACTCTGCTGCGAGTTGATGGTGATATTTAAGGTTTGAATTTTGAATAAAGAGTTTCGTCATAATCGTCTCTACTATGATTTACAAAAGTTGTACAAATTGTATTGGAACCAACATCAACACTTACCCAAAGCATTTCGCTTTACAACAGGAGAACAAATCCTCAACGAACTCACGAAGTGTATTCGTTACTCTGTTCAAGCTAATTTGTACGGAAAATCTCCCGAAGGAATATTGCGAGCCCTAAATTTATTACTAGAACTTAGTGCACTTTTAGAAACTGTACAAAGTTTATTAATGTTAGCTTGGGAATTAAAATTCTTGCCTCATGGCGCTCTGGTTGTTTTGACTGAACAACTTGGGCATGTATCAAGGCAAACTACAGGATGGCGAAAGTGGTTCCAAGGTAAATCTCTCGAAGTAAATGCACCTATTTCTTCTCCAAGTGGGTGCGCTTAGATTAGAGCTACTGGCATATTACTATTCAGAAAGACAATATTGTTCTAGAGAAACTGCTTGAGAACTTAGAGCCTTGGGGAGAGGAGAGCATGGTCGAACTGGTGGCTTAAGAAGGATATTAGAAAATAAGCTATTCCCTACAGCCCTTATAAATAAAGAGCTGTAGGCTCACATTGGACTTTTCGCTGAAATGGGCGCAACCCCCCAACTTTGGGGTTAAGCTAATTACTTCAACAAGTGAAGAATCGTCACTGTCTAGAAAAGAACTTAAGAGCCAAGTCACAGAACTTTTTCGAGATGATAGTGAAATCGCTCTTTTTTATTTTGCTGGGCATGGCCATATCGAAAGCACTGGGGGTTATCTAATAACTTCTGAATGTGAAGATGGAGACGAGGGTTTTTCATTAACTGATTTGCTTAAATTAGCAAATGAATCTCCTGCAAAGAGTAAAGTGATTGTGTTAGACAGTTGTCATTCAGGAATAGCTGGTACACCTCCGACTACCGGAAACAATGCTCTTCTTGCGGAAGGGATTACTATTTTAACAGCTTCTAGCGAAACTCAATACGCTCAAGAGAAGAATGGTGCTGGTGTTTTTACTAGCTTATTCGTAGATGCTTTGAGTGGCGGCGCATCCAACTTAGTTGGAGATATTACACCTGGGAGCATTTATGCTCACATAGACCAATCTCTTGGTCCATGGGAGCAGCGACCTATTTTTAAAACGAATGTCAAAAATTTTACTACCTTGAGAAAGGTACAGCCTCCAATAGTTTTATCTGACCTCAAAAAAATAGTGCAATTATTTCAAGATCCATATAGAGAATTGGATTTAGACCCCAGTTATGAACCTGATTCAGACAAGCCTGAAGAAGAAAAAACGGATAAATTTGCCATACTACAAAAATTCAATCGTATTAACCTTGTGGTTCCTGTAGGGGAAGATCACATGTACTACGCTGCGATGAACTCAAAGTCATGTAAACTGACTGTTTTAGGAGCTCATTACTGGTCTCTAGTAAAAAACGAACGAATTTAACTAGATATATTGACTCTATTTAATAGAGTCAATTTCCCCATTTTATTTAGTGGCTTCTTTAATACTTGCGCATACTCCAATGTTTTGGGGGGCAACTTCGATATAACCTGAAGCACCTAACTTAAACAATCCTCACCTATCTTCAAATGGATACCGTATTAAGCGTTCTTATTCATTAGTTTTAGTCTAATCATTGCAGCAATGATTAAGTGATATACATTTGATAACCGTCCATTAAGGTGTAACTTTATGGACATTACTCACAATCATCGAATAACTGTTCAGTTAGTCTTTATAATTTAAAGTGAACATGTACACTTGTGTATCACTATCTTTAAGTTCACTTTTAGGCCATTTTATGAAAATTGGTTATGCTCGTGTTAGCACCCAAGACCAAACGCTCGATGTTCAACTTGAACAACTTAAACGTCTTGGTTGTGAAAAAATTTACCAAGAGCAAGCGAGCGGTAAATCCTCTGATAGAGAACAGCTTAACCTGTTGCTGGATTTTGCAAGGGAAGGAGATGTTATTCATGTTACCAAAGTCGACCGCATTGCTCGAAATACCATCGATGCTTTGCAAATTGCCGATCAACTAGCGCAAAAGAAAGCGGGTTTGGTGTTTCATGACTTGGGGGATTTAGATATCAATAGCGATGTAGGTAGAGTTATTTACACGACCATATCAGCGTTTGCTGAAATGGAAAGAAAACGAATATTACAGCGTTGTAATGAAGGCAGAGAGCGTGCTCGCTCTGAAGGGAGGCATCTTGGACGATTTCCTAATAAGACGCTTCATACGCGTATTCAAGAGCTTGCAGATCAAGGAATGAACAAGCATGCGATCAGTAAAGAGTTAGAGTGCAGTAGGACTACAGTTTATAAGGTTCTAGGAAAAAATATCTCTCTTTAGAATCGCGAACCTAACTAGATTTGTGACAGAACCAGCTGACGCCGCTTTGCTCTGTCGGCTTCATACTGACTCTACATGCAAGCATATAGCAGCCAGCATGAACCTTTAAACCAATCACACCTTTAAACCAATCACCTTTAAACCAATCATCTGAAACACGTTTTTGCCCCATTGTAATCTAGACCTTTTACTCATTTACAACCTGTTCATGAGCTTTCCCCTACGAAAGGTTATCTGAAGCAATGTGTTGTCCAAGTTATATGCAAAGGCTATTTACCCCGTCATATCTGTTGGTATTGTTGAAGGTTAAAAAGAAAGAAGGCATTATTGGCCCATAAAATACGGACAGTCGACGTATAGAAAGCGTTATGAGCTTCCAAGAATAGAAGGAAAATATGGCAGTTTTAGAAATTCTGACTGCACCAGATCCAAGGCTTAAGGTCAAAGCGGAAAAGGTGCAAGATCTCTCCACGGTACAAACATTAATAGACGACATGTTGGAAACGTTATATGCGACTGACAATGGTATTGGTTTGGCTTCAACTCAAGTTGGTCGTAAAGAGGCCGTTGTTATTATTGACCTTTCCGAAAGTCGAGATGAACCATTAGTTTTGGTTAATCCTGAAGTGGTTAGCGGCTCGGATAAAACATTGGGCCAAGAAGGTTGTTTATCAGTTCCTGACTATTATGCCGACGTAGAGCGTTTTACTTCAGTTGTTGTGTCTGCTTTAGATCGCGAAGGTAAACCAATGACCATCGAAAGTGATGAGTTTCTAGCTATCGTAATGCAGCACGAAATAGATCATTTGTCGGGTAACTTGTTTATTGACTATCTTTCACCACTTAAGCGTCAAATGGCTATGAAAAAGGTTAAAAAGTACGTTAAAGCGCACTCTTAACTTCCGTCTATCAATATAGGTTATTACATCCTGTTGGCTGCGTGAGTAGCCAATGCTTTTCGAACAACAAAGTTATCTGCTTCGCTTTGTCATTTCGGTCATTAAACATTGCTTACGACAAACACATATAGAAGGTCTCTTATTGTGGTCTATCCGCAGCCAACCACTATTGGCTAGGCCATTAGACATTTATTGGTTGATAATTACGGTATGACAGAATCGCTTGGTGATCACGCGAGTTAGCCATCGTGACTAACTCAGAGCTGCCCCATTCCGTATATGGAATCCACGTATTTACAAAGTGATTTTGGCAATAAAAGTTAAGATGCG
>NZ_JBFSVK010000031.1:0-66048 GCF_041467855.1 Vibrio sp. 10N.247.311.51
TTTTTTATTGCCTGCAATTTGGCGAAGGTGTATTTGAAAAAGTGCAATGTTGGTAGGCAGGAGCAAAAGCGAGATTCCCTATCGCGTTCGTTCCTCACTGTAGGGGATGACGGAGTTAGGGCGATGATGACCCTATTGCTTTGCAATATAAGTGTGGTGGTAGTCGTAAGTAACGGCTTAGTTATAACAAAGACTTTTATCGTCATTCCAGAGTCGAGTGGAACGAGGCATCAGGAATCTGGCTTTTAAGGAGAATGCTCTTTTAGTTATCGTTTAGCACTAAAGGGAATGACGAGTGCTCTATAGGTGGGTAAGGATATTTACGTCATTCCAGAACCGAGTAGAACGAGGTATCAGGAATCTGCTTTTGGTCGAGAAGTAAGTCAGATGTTAGGGTTCTTGTTGTAGTCGAAAGACAATAATCTAGATAAAGCTGATAACCTAGAGCATAGATGAAGAATAAGGAGTCATTGATGATAGCCAGCTCAGAATCGAACGGAACGAGATATCAAAGCCTCGGTGCTTGTCGAAAGTAATACTGCTTGGTCTAGCGTGTAGGATCAGCGCCTAGGGTGGCGTTTAACGTGGTTTAATAACAACGTAGGGTTATGTTGGTAATTAAGAATTAGGTATTACTGTGGCTTATTGAGGGATTGTTTACAGCAAGGTGAGGAGTAGTAATCAGAACTGTTGTTTAAGGAACTCGAGCAATATAACAGGTACAAAAAACGCCACCCTTAGGTAGCGTTTTAATTAAAGCAGATAAGTAATCGAAATTATTTAGTTACTTTAAGAACTGGAGTTTCGCCAACAGTTACAGAACCAGAAAGCTTGTTCAGCTCTTTGATTTCGTCCATGTTAGAGATAACAACTGGAGTAAGCGTAGATTTCGCTTTCTCTTCTAGAAGCGCTAGGTCGAAAGTGATGATAGTGTCACCAGCTTTAACAGATTGACCTTCTTCAGCTACACGAGTGAAGCCTTCGCCTTTAAGCTCAACAGTATCGATACCGAAGTGAACGAAAAGCTCAACACCGTCGTCAGACTCGATAGAGAATGCGTGGTTAGTTTCGAAGATCTTACCGATAGTACCGTTAACTGGAGCTACCATTTTATCGCCAGCTGGTTTGATAGCGATGCCGTCACCAACGATTTTTTCAGCGAAAACTACATCTGGCACGTCTTCGATGTTTACGATTTCACCAGAAAGAGGTGCGATGATTTCGATTGCACCAGCATCAGCGCTGTCATCAGATACAAGCTTTTTCAGTTTGTCAAACAGACCCATTGTGTCATGCTCCTAACGTTTAGTTTTATTCTGTAGAATATACTATACCAATCTAACAAATTAGACGACTATTTTTAGCCGTCTAACTTTATTAAGCATTTGGCGATTACTGAGTTTTCTCAGCGATGAATTTTTCTACGCAAGCTTCAATTTCTGCAGCTGTAGGTAGAGATAGTGCTTCGTCAGCCATAGCTTTAACTTCAGCGAAGTTAGAGTTACGGATTACTTTCTTCACTTTAGGGATAGAGATACCGCTCATAGAGAACTCATCTAGACCCATACCAAGAAGAAGTAGCGTTGCACGTTCATCACCAGCAAGCTCACCACACATACCAGTCCACTTACCTTCAGCGTGTGATGCATCGATCACTTGCTTGATTACTGTAAGAACAGCAGGAGATAGTGGGTTGTATAGGTGAGAAATCATTTCGTTACCACGGTCTACCGCAAGAGTGTATTGCGTTAGGTCGTTAGTACCGATAGAGAAGAAAGATACTTCTTTCGCTAGGTGGTGTGCGATTGCAGCAGCTGCTGGAGTCTCAACCATTACGCCGATTTCGATTTCTTCATCGAAAGCTAGGCCTTCAGCGCGAAGTTCAACTTTGTACTCTTCGATTGCTTTTTTCAGTTCACGGATCTCTTCAACAGAAATGATCATTGGGAACATGATACGTAGTTTACCGTGTGCAGATGCACGTAGGATACCACGTAGTTGGTCACGTAGGATTTCACGACGATCCAAGCTGATACGTACTGCACGCCAGCCTAGGAAAGGGTTCATCTCTTGTGGAAGGTCCATGTATGGTAAGTCTTTATCGCCACCGATATCCATAGTACGGATAATCACTGACTCGCCTTCCATTGCTTCAGCTACTTCTTTGTAAGCAACGTATTGCTCTTCTTCAGTAGGAAGCGCGTCACGGTCCATAAATAGGAACTCAGTACGGTACAGACCAACGCCTTCACCGCCGTTACGCAGGATGCCGTCACAGTCTTTTACTGTACCGATGTTGCCACAAACTTCTACACGGTGACCGTCTAGAGTTTCAGCGTGTAAATCTTTTAGTTTTGCTAGTTCAACCGCTTCTGCTTCGAAATCTTCTTTGATTTTCTTAGCTTCTGCTAATTCAGCATCTGAAGGGTTGATGATGATCTTGTTGTTCATCGCGTCTAGCACAAGCATGTCGCCGTTCTTAACTTGCTTAGTGATATCGTTAGTACCAACGATAGCTGGAAGCTCAAGAGAACGTGCCATGATTGAAGTATGAGATGTACGACCGCCGATGTCACAAGCGAAACCAAGAACGTAGTCTAGGTTGATTTGTGCAGTTTCAGATGGCGTTAGGTCGTAAGCTACTAGGATAACTTCTTCATTGATATCTGCTAGAGATACAATGTTGATGCCTAGAGCATTTTTAACGAAACGAGTACCGATATCACGGATATCAGTTGCACGTTCTTTTAGGTACTCATCATCAAGAGACTCTAGTGCAACAGCTTGCTCTTCGATCACAGTGTGGATCGCGTTGTCTGCGTGCATTTTGTCTTTCTTGATGAGTGCTAAAATCTCTTCTTCTAGCTCTTCATCTTCAAGCAGCATGATGTGGCCTTCAAAGATTGCTTCTTTTTCTTCGCCAAAAGTTTCAAGTGCTTTTTGCTTAACAACTTCAAGTTGCTGAGAAGATTTGTTACGAGCGTCAAAGAAACGCTGTACTTCTGCTTCAACTTGGTCGTCAGAGATAGATTGAGTGTTTAGGACAATTTCATCTTCTTGAAGTAGTAGTGCTTTACCGAAAGCAATACCAGGAGATGCTAGGATGCCTGAAATCATAGCCTTACCTTAGTTGTTCAACTGTAAACGGGAGAGTGTGTGACTTTAAGTCGTCGACTAATGTCGCGCTTATTCCTATCTATTTCGAACAAAGCCACTTTGCTATGCAAAATGGCTTTGAAAGAAGGAGACCGTATTAGTGTAGTTGATCCATAAGAGCAACTAGGTGGTCTACTGCTTGCTGAGCTTGAGGACCTTCAGCTGAAATAGTAACGTTAGTACCTTTTACTAGGCCTAAAGTTTGTAGTTTGAACAGGCTTTTCGCGCTAGCGCTTTTGCCGTTAGAAGTCACTGTGATGTCAGCGTCGAAAGATTTTGCTTCTTTAACGAACTGTGCAGCTGGACGAGTGTGAAGACCGTTTTCTGCTGTGATTTCTACTTGCTTCTCGTACATTTTATATACCCCAATTAATTTATTTTTTGTAAGTTTGTAACCAGATTAGCTTAACTGCTTTAGCCCAAATGCGCTAGAGGCTAGTACGCCATGTTCGTGTTAGAACTTAGACTGGTTATAAATTTTTATCCAGCCATGGTCGTCTTTTGCTGAGTACTCATGACTTTCAGAATTTGTTTATTGCTTCTTTTATTTTGAAGCGAAAAATAAAACAGACCCGATATTACCAAAGGTGGGGCAGGGATCAACAAAAAAGCCCCTAAACGGGGCTTTTTTGGACGAAAAATTGATTTGACCACATATTATTGTTGGTTCTCTTTTTCCGTAAAGATGCCAGCAAATAGGGCTGTGCTTAGGTAACGCTCACCAGAGCTTGGCAGTACAGTAACGATAGTTTTTCCTGCAAATTCAGGTAGTTCGGCGATTCTGTTTGCTGCTACAACTGCCGCGCCAGATGAGATGCCTGCAAGAATACCTTCTTCTTTCATTAGGCGTTGAGCCATCTCAATCGCTTCTTCAGAAGTTACCGATTCAACACGGTCAATAATCTCTAAATCTAGGTTTCCAGGGATGAAACCTGCACCGATACCTTGAATTTTGTGCGGAGCTGGCTTGATTTCTTCACCTGCAAGAGCTTGTGCAATGACTGGAGACTCAGCTGGCTCAACCGCTACTGAAGTAATCGCTTTGCCTTTTTCACCTTTAATGTAACGACTTGTACCAGTGATAGTACCGCCCGTACCAACACCCGCTACAAACACGTCGATTTCGCCGTCTGTTGCTTCCCAAATTTCAGGACCAGTCGTCTGCTCGTGAATCTGTGGGTTCGCTGGGTTGTTGAACTGTTGTAGTAGTAGGTACTTGTCTGGGTCTGAAGCGACAATTTCTTCTGCTTTAGCAATCGCGCCGTTCATGCCTTTTGGTGCTTCAGTCAGCACTAGGTTTGCGCCAAGCGCTTTAAGCAGCTTACGACGTTCTAGGCTCATTGATTCAGGCATAGTTAGCGTTAGTTTGTAACCGCGTGCTGCTGCTACGAATGCAAGTGCAACACCTGTGTTACCACTGGTAGGCTCAACAAGTTCGATACCTGGCTTAAGCGTACCCGCTTTTTCTGCTTCCCAGATCATGTTTGAACCGATACGACACTTAACACTGAAGCTTGGGTTACGAGCTTCGATCTTAGCTAGGACGTTACCTTTGCTTACTTTGTTAAGGCGGACTAGAGGTGTGTTACCAATCGTTAGGGTGTTGTCTTCGTAGATCTTGCTCATGCGATATTCCTTCATTTATTGACAGAACTAAACGTAGTATATCAATCACTTTACCGTCTAGTGTCTTTCGATGTTTGTTCAGCTTGAATTTAGATTAAACAAGTTGAAAAAAAGGTAAAAGGATTAAAAAGTTATATCATATAGATATGTAGCAGAATTCACGCCTATCTTTATTGAGATCAGAACTTCAAAAAGATAGGCGAAACTAGGAAGTATAGGCGGGGTAATAGACGAGAACTATAGACGAGAACGCAGAGCTTGGTCTTTAAACTCAGCAACCCACATCGCCGTCGCGCCGCAAACGGCAACGGGCATTACGATCAGGTTTAGAATTGGAATTGTGGTGAACACAGAAACAAGCGCGCCAAAGCTGTAGCTCTTGCCTTGTTTTTGTTTCAAATTGTTTCTCATGTCATCAAACTTGATTTTATGGTTATCGAACGGGTAGTCGGCGTATTGAATCGCTAACATCCATGCTGTGAAAATGAACCATAAAAACGGTGCAACGGTTTGTCCTAGTGCTGGAATTAACAAAAGCAGGAATAAACCGATCGCTTTTGGCAGAATGTAGACAAGCTTGCGCCATTCTCTCGCTAATATACGTGGGGTATCTTTGAGGACATCAAGTAAACCATCGTCATTAACTTTTTTACCACTCAACAACTCTTCAACTTTTTCCGCGAGTAAGCCGTTGAACGGTGCGGCAATGAAGTTAGCGAGCGTACTAAAGAAATACGAGAACGTGGCCAAGACGGTTAACACAAGCAGTGGCCATAAAATGTATGACAACCACGACAAGAAGCTTGGCAATGCACCAATCCAACCTTCAATCCAAGTATTTAGGTTGGAGAAGATATAAAACAAGGCACCACCAACGAGTAACACGTTCGCGATAAGTGGCATTAGTACAAACTTACGAATGCTCGGTGATAAAGCGATTTTTATTCCGAAAATAAAATAGCCAAAGCCGGAGCGGGGAACAGATTCAATAGTCATATTTAAATTAGGTCACATGTGAATTTGGTTAAATAGCAAACATGTCTAGTGTACTCGACCGAAATTAAGAAAAAAAGCGTGGTGAAAATCACACCATGTAAGGAACTAATTGTATTAAGTTGTTCTAAAACAGTGGCTACTTTTGATAGAGTAGTGAGATTAGCCAAATTAACCCAACTTAGTGACAGCGTGTTTATAGCTAGTTGACTAAGAAAGCTGAGAGCGAAAAATGCAGGAATTGCGATTTGTACTCATTATTGTTGGCGCATTAGCTATCGCCGCATTATTGTTCCATGGTCTATGGACGAGTAAAAAAGAAGGGAAAGCAAAGTTTGGAGATAAGCCGCTCGGTAAGCTTGATAATGACAGCTTAGATGAAGCAGAAACTATTCCAAACCGTTCATTCGCCCCAGAAGATGATTTTGAGATAATCCGAAAAGAACGTAAAGAGCCGGATTTTGCTGTTTCACCCTCTGAGACTGATCCGCTGATCGACTCAGATCCGCTAACAGCGCCACAAGCGAAAGAAGCTTACGAAGATGACATCGAATTGAATGATCTTCCTTCTTTCAGCGTAGAAGACCCAATTAAGGTTGAAAGTGAACCTGAAGTGATTGAGGAAGAGAAGGTCGTTGAGCCTGAAGTTCCAAGCTTTGAGTTGACTGACGAGCAAAAAGAAAACCACGCCGGCTTTAAAGAGCAGTACGGTTCGTTTGAAGAATCTTCTGAGACAGTTGATGAGCCACTCGTTCCAAACGAAACGCTTACTCAACGAGAGCCAGTTGTTGCGAAAGAAGTCGTGACTCCGCAAAGTGCGCCCGTTGAAGAAACTCAGCCAGATGAAGAACTTGGCTTAGAAGTGATTGTTCTTAATGTTCATTGTGCTGGAGAGATCCCATTGGTGGGTACTGAACTTTTCCGCAGCATGGAGAACAACGGTCTAACTTATGGTGAGATGTCTATCTACCACTGCTTTGCACAATCTACAGACGCACCAAAAGTTATTTTCAGCGTAGCAAACATGATGCAGCCAGGAACGCTAGAACATGATGATCCTGCTGACTTCACGACTAAAGGTATTTCGTTCTTTATGACGTTGCCTTGTTACGGTCAAGCTGATCAAAACTTCAATGTGATGCTGAGTGCGGCGCAGAAAATTGCCGACGATATGGGCGGAAACGTGTTGGATGAGTCACGAAACTTAATGACACCAAACCGTTTATCTGACTACCGCAAGCAAATCAGAGATTTTATGACGGCATCGCATGCCTAGCCGTATTGTTTAGCCTTGTAAATAATCTATATTTATAGAAAAGGGCTCCTAAGGGAGCCCTTTTTGATATTTCAATCACGATAGAGAATGATATGAAAGAATCGATTCAAGTTACCTTAGAGCAGTTAAGAGAAACTCTGCATTATCACGCCGTTCGTTATTACGTAGAAGATAGCCCTGAGATCCCTGATGTCGAATACGATCGATTAATGCAGCAATTGCTAAAGATCGAAGAAGAGAATCCTGAGCTTGTGACGGTGGATTCACCAAGCCAGCGTGTTGGCGGTCAGCCTTTAGATGGCTTTACGCAAGTGACTCACGAAATCCCAATGCTTTCTCTAGACAATGCATTCTCTGACGAAGACTTAGATGCGTTTAATAAGCGAATGTCTGATAGAGCGCCAACCGCGAATCTCAAAACTTTCTGTTGTGAGCCTAAGCTTGATGGCCTTGCAGTTAGCTTGCTCTATGTGAATGGTACCTTAGTTCAGGCTGCGACACGTGGTGACGGTGCGACGGGTGAAAACATCACTGAAAACGTGCGTACTATCAGCTCTATCCCACTTAAGTTGCAAGGTGAAGGCTGGCCAGAGCGTATTGAAGTTCGTGGCGAAGTGTTTATGCCAAAAGCGGGTTTCGATAAGTTGAATGAGTTGGCGTTGAAGAAAGGCGAGAAAGTCTTTGTTAACCCACGTAATGCCGCTGCAGGTAGCCTACGTCAGCTTGATTCTCGTATTACAGCGAAACGTCCATTGGCTTTCTACGCATACAGTGTCGGTGTTGTACAAGGCGCTGAGCTATCAAATAGTCACTACCAACGCTTCTTACAGCTTAAAGGTTGGGGCTTACCTATGTGTCCCGAGACTAAGCAACTGAGCTCTCTCGAAGACGTGAAAGCCTATTACCAAGATATTATGACTCGTCGTGATGCTCTGGCTTACGAGATTGATGGCGTTGTTATCAAAGTCGATGATATCGCGGCTCAAGAAGTGCTTGGCTTTGTTGCTAGAGCGCCACGTTGGGCAATTGCTTATAAGTTCCCAGCTCAAGAAGAGATTACACTGCTCAATGACGTTGAATTTCAGGTGGGCCGTACTGGCGCGATTACGCCGGTTGCTAAACTGGAACCTATCTTCGTAGGCGGCGTGACGGTCAGTAATGCCACTTTACACAATGCCGATGAGATTGCGCGTTTAGGCGTGAAGGTAGGCGACAGCGTGATTATCCGTCGTGCCGGTGACGTTATTCCGCAAATTGTGGCTGTGGTCCCCGACCGTCGTCCTGAGTCAGCAAAAGATATTGTTTTCCCTGATGCTTGCCCTGTATGTAACTCTGCAGTTGAACGCGTTGAAGGCGAGGCTGTAGCGCGTTGTACAGGCGGTTTGGTGTGTCAGGCTCAACGTAAAGAAGCGCTTAAGCACTTTGTGTCGAGAAAGGCATTGGATGTTGATGGCCTTGGCGTAAAGGTGATAGAGCAACTTGTAGACCGTGAAATGGTAGAAACGCCCGCTGACTTGTTCAAGCTCAGCGCGGGAGTGATTACAGTACTTGACCGCATGGGGCCGAAATCGGCGCAAAATGTGGTGAGTGCACTTAATAAAGCCAAAGACACAACATTGGCACGTTTCCTTTATTCGCTAGGTATTCGTGAAGTGGGTGAAGCAACTGCGATGAACTTGGCGCAACACTTCAAAACACTGGAGTTGGTTCAAGCCGCAACGCATGAACAATTAGTTGAAGTGTCCGATATTGGTGACATCGTCGCTAGCCATATCACAAGTTTCTTTTCGCAAGAGAAAAACAGAGCGGTAGTCGATCAGCTGATAGAACTTGGTGTTAACTGGCCTATTATCGAAGAAACTGCGGATGACCAAGAGCTACCACTAGAAGGAAAGGTAGTTGTGTTGACGGGATCATTATCTCAATTAGGTCGTAGTGAAGCCAAAGCGGCATTGCAAGCATTGGGAGCGAAAGTGACGGGTAGCGTATCTAAGAAAACGGACATCTTGTTTGCCGGTGAAGCTGCGGGTTCTAAATTAACCAAAGCACAAGATTTAGGCATCGAAATAAGAACAGAAGAAGATCTAATAGCCCTTATTTCGTAAGTAAATACAGATAAAAAAAGCTCAAAGGCACTCCTTTCAAGGGAGTGCCTTTTTTGTTTCTGATATAAAAATGAGGGCTTTTTAATTGTTGAGAATTTTGTTCCTATACGAACTCTAGAATTAGGACAGTGACGCTGCTCAACATTAATGAAATACCGTTATAGTTGTATCAAAAATGCGAGTCACTTCTATGTTTATAAGAATGTCATTGGCTTAAGTATTTGATATTTATTGTTTTTGTTGTTTCTGGTTGTGAGCTTTACAATTTATCGATCTGGATCACTAAGTACCTACTAAATTTGCACCAACTCATATTTTTTTAGATGAAAATTAAGTTCTCATTGATCTTTTTGAGGGCGAAGTTAGTCTTAATGCCATGGATGCACACGATGTGCATAACCAGAAAGGAAATAGAGAATTCAGCGTTAAGGGTTCTCAAACAAGAAAAGGTATTTCTCTCTACGGCGGCCAACTTTAGGCGGGGAATATTCAAACAGCTATATCCATTTTTAGGAGTTTTATTCCATGGAAAACAAATTTTTTAAAGTATCTGCGATTACAGCAGCAATGGTAGGTGCACTTTCTGCTGCTCCAGCTTTGGCAGAAGATCCTGTCGGCCCTGAGTACTCTGGTGAAGTATCTGAGTTCTTCTCTGAATCTACAATTAGCGGTAATCTTAATTTCATGATGCGTGCTCGTGATCGCGGTAACGTAGATGCGAATGGCAACAATACTAAAAAAGTAACTAACTTAGATCATGGTTCAGTTTTTGCTAATTTAGGTTTTAATTCTGGTTATATTGGCGGTGTTGCTGGTGCAGATGTTGTTATCTACAGCACATTCGATATGTGGCAAAACGGTGGTGCTGACCACGAAATGAACTTCTGGGGTGTCAACAACCCTTATGATAAAGAAGCGAAAGATAGTGGCTGTTCAGATGTTTGGACCGACTGTACTGACAATGGTGTGTCATTCGCAACTGCAAATGCTAAGTTTAAGTTTGGAGACAGTGTTACAGCAAAGCTTGGTTACTTCCAACCATCAGTGCCAAGTTCTTTAGGTGTTAACTGGTCTTTTGCCCCTGGTACGTACATGGGTGGTGAAGTTGGCGCGACATTTGGTGATCTGTCTTTAGGTTTAGTTGTTGCGGATGAGTACAAAGCTCCTTGGTTCAAAGAAACATACGAATTCCAAACTACGAATGGCGAAGATGCGGGTACTCTATACTCAATAGGCGGCCGTTATGCTATGCAAAATGGTATCTCAGTTGATGTTGGTTACGGTGCATTGACAGACGGCGATCGTAAGAACTTCCACGTTAAGGTTAAGGGCACCACAGATGGTGGTTTATACTGGTCTCCACAACTTTATGTAGTTGATGATGATGAACAGTATGATAGCACTGCATTCCAAGCAGCGATGCTAACGGCGTTTTCTTCTGGTCAATATTCTTACCGTGCTGAAGCTACATATACCGCAGCAGAATCAGTTGACTCTGCTCTAGCTGGTAATATGGCTTACCGTCTGACTAGTCAGTATGGTGGTTCAAATGGTGCTTACGACATTTGGTGGAACAACCGTTCTGACTTTAACCACGATGGTGAAATTGCTTTCTTCCTATCAGCAGCTCGTGACTTCTCTGATATCGGTGGTAAAGGCTTTAGTGCTGGTGTGAATGGCGCTTACGGCTTTGGTTCTGAAGCTCAGGGATACGATGATTTGACTGAATACTCTTACAGTTTCTTTGCGAATTATGCAATACAAGCTGGTGCCTTGAAAGACGCAAATGTTAGTTTCTACTACACTAACTACTACAATGATACAGATGCACCAAGCTGGGCAGGTTACACGAACCTATTCCAAGATGAAGAAGACTTTAAACTTATGTTAACAATTCCTTTTTCTGTAAAGTAAGTTGATGACATGGTAATTGAAGCTGGGCTAGTGCCCAGCTTTTTGCTTTTTAGGAGGTATTTATGAAACGTATTATTCCCGTCACATTAATTGCTTTTAGTCTGGCAGCATGTACTTCTTCACCGAAAACAGCATCTGAGTTTTGGTATGGTCAAGGTGAGCGCTTTGGCTCTCACGGCTATGCGATAGATAATGACTCGTTGGCAAGTATCAAAGAAAAGGTAGAGTTTGATGAATCTGCTTACCTTGCTGGTTATGAAAAAGGAAAATTAGAGTATTGTGATCCCTTCAAAGCATTTGAAAAAGGGACTACAGGGACAAGGTACACAGATCAATGTGCCGATATGCCTCAGGAGGTGATGATCAAAGCAGAGTGGCAAAGAGGCTGGGATGCATTTATTGGTGCTGACTTCTACAACTTTAGATAGGTTCAAGGGCTATTGCCCTAAAACCTACCCACTGTAATTATTGATGTGTACCACCATATGCCTTACACAGTTCACGGGGCAGTTGCTTTACTGCACCGTCACTAAATGTGCACTGGACACCTGCGCCAAACACGTTACCTGCACTGTTTTTCGCAATAGAGACTGGAGCTGAAAAAATAAACACTGAAGCTAGTGCTAAAGTTAAAAGTTTCATATTTTCCATCCTTTGTACTTACCAAAAAATAAAATAAACAGCATTTAAACGTCATGCTTAATACCCAATTATGTATACGACTGATGAAAGGTTAAAGTTATATAAAAATTTTCAATAAAAAATAACAATAGCTAATTTAAATATATCAATCAGTAACTTATTGATTTCTGGTTGTGATAAGTGTCTATAAATGCAGGTTATTTACTTTATTGAAGGTAAAACAGTTATAAGTGGCAGACTTTATTTTCTTAAATTATATTTATTATGCATTCAGGTGTTCTAGGTGTACTATTTGCTAGCGCCTCAAAGGTAACTTTTGCCGAAGATACATCAGCTTATTAGAGTAATATCATGAACATAAGTGAAGCCGCTAAACTTACTAACTTATCAACGAAGTCTATTCGTCTTTATGAAGACAAGGGGGTTATTACAGCCCCTTTACGCTCGGAAAATGGCTATAGAAGCTACGACAAGAAGCAGATCAAAGAACTTGGTATAGTTGCGAAAGCGAGAAGTGCGGGTTTTTCACTCGATGAGTGCCGTGCGCTTGTTGAATTAGCTGACAATCCTTGTCGTGAAAGTGCCGACGTTAAAGCGAAAGCGCTTAGTAAATTGGAAGAGGTAAACAAAAAAATTGAAGATCTTTTGGCAATTCAGAAGACATTGAAAGAGTGGGTTGAACAATGTCCAGGTGACTCAAATAGCCATTGCCCGATCATTGATTCACTTGTAGAGAAAAAGCCATAAGTGGGCTACTTATGGCTCTGATAAGGAATGCTTGTATTACTCTTTAGTTGGAGTAATCGTTAATACTATGCCATCTACAGCAGTGACGATCACCTCTGTGCCTGCTTCTAAGTCGTGATTACTAACAGCTGACCAAGTAGTATCACCTAAACGGATACGACACTTGCCTTTTTTAATGTCAGTATCGATTCGAGTTGTTTGACCTACCAGTTGTTTTTCCCTTTGGTTTAACTCTCGCCCTGCATCGGACTGCTTGTCATTAGACAGTTGTCTTCTCCACCACAACCAAGTGGTAATAAGAGAGAAGCTAGCAAAGGACAGCCATTGCATCTGCCAACCAATTGGTAATGAGCCTAATAGGGCACCGACCAGCATGGCAGATATGCCTATCCACAAAAAGTAACCAGCGGTTCCAATTAGCTCAAGCGCTAACAATGCTAGACCAAACGCTAACCAATGCCAGTGGTTTACTTGTTCTAGTAATTCGACCATATGTTAGTCCTTACTACCTTTGTCATTCTTATGTGCAAACATCTCCGCGATACCTGCGACAGAACCCATAAGGCCAGTTGCTTCGAGTGGTAGCATGATGATCTTGCCGTTTTCAGCTTGGCCTATAGATTTCAATGCGTCGGTGTAACCTTGTGCAATAAAGTAATTAACCGCTTGCATGTCACCTTGAGCAATTGCCGTTGATACCATTTCTGTCGCTTTAGCTTCTGCTTCTGCGGCACGCTCACGGGCTTCTGCTTGCAATATTGCCGCTTGCTTCTCACCTTCTGCTTTCAGGATCTCTGATTGCTTGTGGCCTTCTGCTTTCAAGATCTCAGCTTGTCGTACACCTTCTGCCTCTAGGATATCAGCACGTTTATTACGCTCGGCTTTCATCTGGGCATTCATCGCAGCAGTAAGGTCTGCTGGTGGCTGTACGTCTTTAATTTCGATACGGGTGACTTTTACGCCCCAAGGATTTGTCGCTTCATCAACGATGTTCAGTAGCTTGGTATTGATCATGTCACGCTGACTCAGCATCTCATCCAGTTCCATCGAACCAAGCACAGTACGGATATTGGTGAGGGTTAAGTTACGGATCGCATGTTCAAGGTCATTCACTTCATAAGCCGCCTTAGGCGCGTCGATAACTTGAACAAAACAAACCGCATCGATAACCACATTTGCATTATCTTTGGAGATGACTTCTTGTGCTGGGATGTCGAGAACACGCTCCATCATGCTAATGCGCTGTCCAACTTTATCAATAAATGGAATGATTAAGTTAAGACCCGGTTTAAGGGTGTGTGTGTATCGCCCGAAGCGTTCAACGGTCCAGTTGTTGCCTTGTGGAACGGTTTTTACGCCAGCGAAGATAAATAACAGTGCGACGGCAGTAAAGACGCCGATAGTAATCAAGGTATCAATAGGCATACAAAATCCTTTGCAAGTTTAAGTTTTTGATAGTTCAGTATTGATACTGGCTCATATTTAAATTCTGAGCAAATTTATAAACGAGAAATGGGCCATAAAATATTGATTTTATGGCCCATTTTACATTCTATTATGCGATAAACTAATTGATTGAATTGTCAATTTTCGATGTTTAATCTACCGCTTTTTAGGTTTAACTAGTAAAGCAGAGAGTACAGTTGTCGACGGTACTTACTGGCTACTGGGTTACCTTGCCCAAGCGCACTCAAGATGTCCATGAACTCTTTTTTCATGTCACCATCGAGAGCATTAAGATCTTTGGCTAGGAAAGACCACAATAGATCCATAGCTTCTTCACTGCGGTTCACTTGGTGATATTGCAATGCTAATTCAGATGCCGTTTTAGCGTCTCTCGAGTTTTGCTGAAGAGCGGCTTCTAATGCTTGTATTTCAGGGCTGTCTGCTGCCTGCTTGTGAAGCTCAAGCTTTGCAACTAAGCCTTTGTAGTAATTGTCTTGGTACTCAAGAGGGATGGTTGCTAGCTGAGCTTCAGCAAGGTCAAATTGTTGCGTTTCTAACAAACACTCTGCGATCGCCAGTTTTACTTCACCTTTATTCGTCAGCTCTGCTGGAAGTTGCTGCATTGCTGCTAGTGCTTGTGTGTGCTCGCCAGCTTGCATTTGCTCAAGAGCTTGACGCAAAGCAAGCTCATCTTGGCTAGGAAGGTGCTTGCTTAGCATATCGACGATAGCTTCTATGCTTTGAGGGCCACCGAGCCCATCGACTGGCTGACCGTTAACAAACAGTGCAATAGTAGGCAGTGCTTGAACACCAAACTGGCTAGCAATAGCTTGCTCTTGTTCGCAATTGAGCAGGGCTAAGGTAAAAGCACCGTTGTACTGCTGAGTTAAAGTTTGAAGTTCAGGAATGACTTGGGCGCTCTCTTGGCTCATTGGTGCCCAAAAATGGATGAGTACAGGGGTCTGCATCGAACCTTCTAATACTTGACGAAAGTTCTGCTCATTAAGTTCAACAATATGCGGAGATTGCATTTACGTTCCTTGAGGTTTGTTTTGTGGATACGTTGCAAATATGGGGGGATTAGTCGGTAACTTCAAGATCTAACTCGGTTATCTCGGATAAAAAGAACCAAAAATAGAAAAACGCTATGCTTCGATGTTGATAGAGTTGTTATCTCAACATAGAAGGCATAGCGTTATCATCGAGGTAGTCAGTGAGGCGTTGCGTGAGATACTCAAAACAGAATAAACAACGTAATAGCCAGACCCACACCTACCCAATTAAGGCGGTTTAAAGTCATGAGATTTCCAGAATAGAACCATCAATTGGGAATAACTGATGGGATAGGATAATCATGACATCTTATTGTTACGGAAAAATTACATCGTTACATTAAAGTTTGCGACTCTGCATTCAAAGTTAGCAATTTATGCAGCTTTTCTCAAAATAGGGTCTAGCAAGCGACTCGGTAGGATCCTTTTCAATACCGCGAACACTTTGGTCGGGGTGGTAACTCGGTATCTTAGCTTGGGTTTGTCGGCGGTGAGAGCATGGAATACCGGCTCAATACAACTTTCTGGAGGCAGGACAAAAGCGTTATTCGATGACTCTTTTTCGAGTCGATCTTTTTGTTGTTGGTACGCGTCTTGGTGAGCGCTGCCAGAAATGTTTATCCATTTATTGAACGCTTTCAAGGCATTGGTTCTAAATTGAGTCTCAATTGGCCCAGGTTGCAGTAATGAGATCTGTATACCACTGCCATGCAGTTCTAATCGTAAGGTATCCGTCCAACCCTCAATCGCGAATTTAGAAGCATTATAAGCACCACGATACTTCATGGCTGCAAAACCTAATACGGAACTGTTTTGTACGATCCGACCTTCGCCACGCTCGCGCATGTGCGGAAGGATCTGACAGACGAGATGATGCCAACCAAAGAAGTTGGTTTCGAATTGTTCTCTGAGTCCTTGGGTTGGTAAGTCTTCTAGCGCCCCTGCTTGACCGTAAGCGCCGTTATTGAATAATCCATACAATCCATTAGGTGCGAGATCAATAGCAAGCTTGGCGCCATGCTCAATACTTTCTTGGTTGGAAAGGTCTAATTGAATACAGGTGAGGCCTTCATCTTGAAGGCGTTGAACGTCTTGTGGATCACGACAAGATGCAATGACATGAAAACCACGCTTTTGAAGTGCATGAGCACATGTATAGCCAATACCTGTTGAGCAACCGGTAATAAGAATCGACTTGTTCACACTTAATCCTTTATTAGAGTCTCTATCGCTCTAGGGTAAAGAATTAGTCTTGATGTTGTAACAAGTTTTTTAGTGCTGGCTCGATTCTTGAGTAACTAAAGATGAATCCCATCTCAGTGAGTTTCTTCGGCTTGGAGCGAATGCTGTCAAATAGCAAACAAGATGATTCCCCCATGAGAATCGACATTGCCCATTTCGGCGTGAATAAGAAATGCGGTCGGCCTAATTGTTTAGCTAACGTGCTGCTGAACAGTTTGTTGGTCACAGGGTGAGGGGCACACATATTGAATTCCCCTTGAGCGTGAGGGATAGACAACAAGTGGTTGATGGCTCTTACCATATCGAGAATGTGAATCCATGGCATGTACTGGTCACCTGAACCTAGTGGTCCACCGACGCCGAGCTTATAGGGCAATAACATCTTCTTGAGTGCGCCGCCATTCTCGCCTAGTACAACGCCTGTTCTCAGTAGTATCACGCGTGTGCTTTCTGATTGTGCTCGCCTGGCTATCTCTTCCCAGTGGGCACAGACTTTATGAGGAAAGCTTTCATCTTCTACTTGCAGTGACTCGTCAAACGGGTGCTGCTGTTGATCGCCATAGTAACCCACGGCTGAACCGCTAATAAAAGCGTGTGGCGGGTTGCTACTGGCATGAATTAATTCGACCAGCTTTTCAGTGATGTGCCAGCGGCTGTTACAGATCCTCTCTTTTTGCTCTGTACTCCAACGCTTATCGGCAATCGGTTCACCCGCGAGGTTGACCACCACATCAAAGTCATTGAGATCACTGAGCTCATCAAGGGATTGAATGTAATGAAGGTTGTTCTGGTTGAGGTGATTTAGGTTTTGCTTCGCATTTTCAGGACTCCGCGTTAGCAGTGTCACGTCGTCAGTGTTCCAACTCTTGACCAATTCAGAGCCAATAAATCCAGTACCACCCGTTAACAATATCTTCATACCAATCTCCCTATTAAACATAATTATAGACATGGCTTGTTTTTAGTCGCCAATCAATACGAAAAAATCACTATAACGATCATAAGGTTTCAATCGTGTGATGCCCAAATTACGCCTTTTTCAATTTACAAAGGAGTGAAATTAAATTCATCAAGTCAGGATGTGTACCGTTATCACACTTATGCACTTTACTCGGATATGTTACCAACTGCGTAATATTTGTCACATAAGCAATGATAAGGATTTGCCATGATTATTATTAATTCATAACCAGCGACAAGGAATTGCGATGACGGCGGTGCTTGCTTTGTTTCGATCCATGTTAGGTAGCCTGAGGGATCTATTGCCAATCGTGGCGGTAATCGCTTTCTTCCAGCTTGCTGTCTTACAAGAGCCACTTCCTCATCTTTTATCTATTCTAACCGGATTAGCGCTCGTCGTTTTTGGACTCACTTTCTTTATCTTTGGCCTTGAAATGGGGCTGTTTCCAATTGGCGAATCGATGGCTCAAGCATTTGCCAGAAAGGGGAGTGTGTTTTGGTTATTGATCTTCGCTTTTTGTTTGGGTTTTGGTACCACCATAGCCGAGCCAGCGTTAACCGCAGTCGCTGCCGAAGCCGCAGAAGTGGCTGCCGAGGGAGGGGTAATCCCCAATACGTTAGATGAAATGGAGCAGTATGCCGATGGCCTGCGCTTTACTGTGGCACTGTCAGTCGGTATCGCTATTTTACTCGGTGTGCTGAGAATCTTAAAAGGTTGGCCAATCCAGTACATGATCATCGGTGGATATATTGGAGTGGTGGTGCTCACTGCATTTGCTCCGGAAAACATCATTGGAATTGCCTATGACTCAGGTGGAGTAACGACATCGACGATCACCGTCCCATTAGTAACTGCGTTAGGGGTGGGTTTAGCCTCGGCAATTAAGGGGCGTAATCCGATGATAGATGGTTTTGGGTTGATCGCGTTTGCTTCGTTGCTGCCGATGATTTTTGTCATGGTGTACGGGATGGTGGTGACATGATCAGTGTTCAACAATTTATCGACACCTTTCTCGGCACTGTGATGGATGTGATCCCGATTGCGGCAATCATCTTCGGTTTTCAGTTGGCGGTATTACGAAAGCCTGTCAATAACCTAACCAAAGTGCTCATCGGTTTCTTCTACGTCATCCTAGGTTTATCTCTATTCTTGATGGGGTTGGAACTCGCATTGTTTCCTTTGGGGGAGACGATGGCAATGCAACTCACCGAACCAAGCTTTTTGTCTGAGTTTAAGATCAGCTCTGGTCTTGCTTTGGCTTGGTTTGATTATTACTGGGTTTACCTGTTTGCGTTTTGTATTGGTTTTAGTACCACGATAGCCGAGCCTTCTTTGATTGCTGTAGCGATTAAGGCAAACCAAGTATCCGGTGGCAGTATTAGCGTCAATGGGCTGAGGATCGCCGTGGCATTGGGGGTTGCTATCGGTATCTCACTGGGTAGCTACCGTATCGTTGCGGGTGACCCGATCCACTACTACATCATTTTTGGTTATGTCGTCGTGGTCATTCAAACTTTTTACGCCCCAAAACTCATTATTCCACTGGCCTACGATTCGGGTGGCGTAACTACATCAACGGTGACAGTCCCCTTAGTGACAGCGCTCGGGCTTGGACTCGCTTCAACCGTACCAGGAAGAAATCCTGTCATTGATGGCTTTGGGTTGATCGCCTTTGCCAGCTTATTTCCCATAATTTCAGTGATGGGCTATGCCCAAATAACACAATGGTTAAACCGTTTACACACCTCTAAGGAGAGCAAAGATGCGCTTTAAACTTATCTTAGCGTTTGTAGAAGAGAGCAAGACCGACACTGTGCTCGATGCCGCGCGTGATGCGGGCGCGACTGGAGCAACGGTGATTAACAATGCCAGAGGGCAAGGTTTAAACCAAAAAACCACCTTCTTTGGCTTAACGTTAGAGGTGCAAAAAGATGTGTTGCTGTTTGTGGTTGAGGAACACTTAGCTCGGTATATTCTCGAAACTATTGGCGAAGTCGGTGAGTTTGACCAGGAGTCAGGACAAGGTATAGCGGTGCAGATC
The DNA here is from genome assembly GCF_041467855.1 of Vibrio sp. 10N.247.311.51. Classification (NCBI taxonomy): domain Bacteria; kingdom Pseudomonadati; phylum Pseudomonadota; class Gammaproteobacteria; order Vibrionales; family Vibrionaceae; genus Vibrio; species Vibrio sp. 10N.247.311.51. The sequence continues at coordinate 19,202 of NZ_JBFSVK010000031.1, forward strand.
GATATTGAAGACGCAGTCGGGGTTGCGCATCAAGTCGAGACATTAACTAAGGTTGTGGAGGATGAGTTATGAGTACCAGTGAAAAAATCCGAGTAGGTGATGTCATGGCCAATACGTACGTGATTATCGACGGGCTAACCACGGTGTTAGAAGCGATAGAGATGGCGAAGAAGCACAAAGTGAAAGCAATTATTGTCGATAAGCGCAACGAAGATGACGAATACGGCATCGTATTGATGAATGACATTGCCAAGAAAGTACTGGCTAAGAACCGATCTCCGAAGCGAACTAATGTTTATGAGATCATGACCAAGCCAGCGCTAAGCGTGTCTGCTGAGATGAACGTAAAGTATTGCGCTCGCCTGTTTGAACGCTTTGGTATCAGTCGTGCGCCAGTAGTTCGTGATAACAAGATAGTCGGTATGGTTAGTTACAATAATATCGTGATCAACGGTATGGCGAGAGATGACGTGTAGCATTTAGATACGTACAATAGGCTGATAAATTTTATGGAGAAGTACGTGTGAAATTATTTTTTGCTTCAGACCTACACGGTTCGCTGCCAGCAACAGAAAAGGTATTAGAACTCTACCAAGCGTCTGGTGCGCAATATTTAGTTCTATTGGGTGACATTCTGAATCATGGACCAAGAAATCCGATTCCAGAAGGATACAACCCGCCGGCGGTTGCAGATAAGTTGAATGCGTTTTCTCAAGAGATCATTGCCGTTCGTGGTAACTGCGATAGCGAAGTGGATCAGATGTTGTTGTCTTTTCCAATGATGATGGATTACTCGTGGGTGCTATTAGAATCAGGTCAACGTATCTTCCTAACCCATGGCCATTTGTACAACACCAATAAACGCCCTGCGCTGAAGGCGGGCGATATCATTGCACACGGTCATACCCATATTCCTGTCGCCGAGTACCAAGATGACATCTTTATCTTTAATCCTAGCTCGGTGACATTCCCCCGAGAGGGACACGCGGCGAGCTATGGCATCTATGAAAACAATACCTTCAAAGTTATTAGCCTTGAAGGTGATGTTCTCGTGAGTGGCCAGCTTTAAATCATTGGGTCGGCTGTGAAAGGCTTATTTTGAGTCCACGTGGCCGAGGTCTCTGTCTGGAGCAATGATGTTTCGCACTCTTTGCTTCAGAACTTTCGCCTCTGGAAAACCGTTATCTGCTTTTCTTTCCCAAATCTGCACACCATTACAAAAAATTTCGAACCTGCCTCCGGTGTCTGGGTGTAAGCTCACTTGTTCAATTTCTTCGCTGAAGGTATGCAGTAGCTCTTGGCATAACCAACTAGAGCGAAGCATCCAATTGCATTGACGGCAATAGTGTATGGCGATTGTGGCTTTTGTTGCTGTTTCTTTCGCTGGCGCCGGATTGGGTTGTTCCGTCTTCATAGTTAATCCTTTTAAATTCTATATCAGTAGTTTAATGCCAACGGCAAACGTCAATATTTCAAAAGCGGTTTTGACGAGCTGATTACTTGAACGGTTGGCTAGATAGGCCCCTAAACTGCCACCTAAAAATGAACTTGCCAACAATATTGGTAGCCATAACCAGTAGACGGGGGCTCCTGCTTGAACGATGGCGATACCGCCAATACCATTCCAGAACAAACCCACGCATATCATGGTGAGTGCAACCGCCTGTTTGTATGTGAAGCCAAACCAGCGAACGAGAAACAAGGTTACTAAAAGCCCCGAACCCGCGGTCAGTGAGCCGTTAATAACGCCGATCAGTGCCAGACCAAAGCCACCTACGACCCACCCTTTGGTATTGCGGTTTTTCAGGTGTTCCTCTTGGCCTAGTTGTTTCTTTAGACGAGAGTAGACACCTAGCGCTAAGATCATTGCCCCAAGCAGTTTCTGAGCAATATTGTCGGGAATCAGTAGCACAATATTCGCGCCAATGACCACGCCAATGCTGCCGACAACAATCAAGTAACAGCAAAGCTTCCAATTCAGAGTTCCGCCTTTAATATGGGTATACGCGGCGCCCAAACCTAATGCGACACTGGCGACTTTGTGAGTGGCTAAAGCGACTGAAAAGGGTAAGCCAAGAAATATAAGCAGTGGGAATTGCAGGAGTCCTGCTCCGCCACCCGATAAGGAGGCTAAGGTATTGGCGATTAAAGAGCCAAAGAACAGAGCTAGTGAGTTTATCCAATCCATAGAGTCTTCGTATTTGTTAGCTTCAGATAACAAAAAGGGGCTTCATGCCCCTTTTTTATTGGTTTTCCGTTTCATGGTATTCAGCTATTCATAAACAGTAAATAGCGATCCAATCTTAGTTTGAAAACAATACGGTAGAACCATGATTTAAGCTAGTCAGTAGCAATGCCTTCGGGTTGACAATATCTATGCGGCGGCTTTGCTCTGCGTCCATCTTAATGACTTGAGTGATCAGCTCTAGCTGTTCTTCGGAAAAGTCTTGGCGCTGAGCCGAAGTCACATCTTTAAACTCCGTTGGCGAAACCAGTAAGTAGTTATCGTTAATATCCCACTGACCCGTTTCAGAGATGTTGATGACATTCGCAGGCTCAGTTTGATTACCGTAAAGTCTAACCACTGACATTCTTAAATATGTACCATTTGGTAGGTATTTCGCATTCGATGATAGTTCAACTCTACGAAGCGGGCCGATTGAGTCAGCTTGCTTGTTATCGCTAATCAGCGTCACCATTTTCGACTGCCACTCATGCTGAGTGAGCAAGCGCTCTACTTTTGCATCGCTGCCCCAATATAACCAACCACTCAAGAATGCAGATAGAACCAGTAAAATAATCGATACTTTTAATTTCATGTTACTGACCACCGTTACAAATGTCGTTTAGATCCGACTGATTTGCGTAAATTCTTAGAGTTACATTTTCGCTCGAGTAATCTTGCGGGTGAATGTAGTTGAGGGCAAGGTTGTTGGTTTGTCCACCTGTCGCAATCACTTCAGTCGGCTTTAGCATGCCAGTGTGATTCGTGTTGTAACGTAATACACACTTCTCTATCGCTGGCAGCCAACTGCTGAGGTCTGGGTGGTTAACCGGTGATTGAACCTTGACGCCATCGACTTCAGCTAATGTTTTGAACTCGGACTCTGCCGGGTTGGTAAACGTTAAAACGAGAATCGGCATGATGAAAGCGGCAAGCAGCAACCAAAATGTTAGCCATTTATTGGTGCTTTTAGTCGGAGCTACAACAGGAACGCTTGCTGGTTCTACTTCTACCTTATTCTCTTGAACTTTTGCAATTGGCTCTGGTTCAACCGTTTCATTGATCGCTTCTTCAGTCGCTGCAGGCGTCGCAAACGTTAGGATAGGCTCTACGTCATTTTCTGCAATTTCAGCGGCTACTGGCTGATCATTTGACGATAGTGGGGCAGAGCGCTCAACGGTCGCAATAAATTGGTAACCGCGCTTAGGTACTGTCTTTACGAATTCAGGAGATTTAGTCGAGTCTTTGAGCATTTTTCTCAGCGTCGATACGGCTTGCGTCAAGCTTGAGTCATCCACCTCAAAACCTTGGTCTCGCCAAACATACTCGTGCAACTCATTGCGAGTGATAACTTCATTGGGTCTTTCTGACAGCATCAGGAGAATGCGGCTTTCATTGCTACCAAGACGTACGACTTCACCGTCGCTCATTTGATCAACAAGTGAATTGCTGTTTGGGTCGAATACGAACCGCTGTGCGAGAATAAACTTTGTGCCGATATTGCTCATTGAATTCTTCTATTTTGGGTTGTTTTGGGTGCGAAATAGACAAATCTCAGGTGAAGTTCCGTTAATTCTTCACCAAATCATGGCTTCTTTTATGTTCTTTTATATTTATCAGACTCAAGGATAATAAAAACAGATCAAAAAAACAGTGTTTTTATGATTTTTGACCTTGAATTTACATTTGTCATCCTCATGTTAATGAACAGAAGAGTGGCATCAAGTGTTACGCCCCTATGATTATTCAACATAAAGTATAGATGTTTTGGAGTAAAAATGAGCGAAACGGCAACGCAAAATAAAGAGACTCGTGGCTTTCAATCTGAAGTAAAACAACTACTTCATCTAATGATTCACTCACTGTATTCAAATAAAGAAATCTTTCTACGTGAGCTGATCTCTAACGCATCTGACGCGGCTGATAAGCTTCGTTTTCAAGCTCTATCGAACGGTGACCTTTACCAAGGTGATGCAGATCTAGGTGTAAAACTTTCATTCAACGCGGAAGCAAACACGTTAACCATTTCTGATAACGGTATCGGTATGAGCCGTGACAACGTTATTGAGCATTTAGGCACAATTGCTAAGTCAGGCACTGCAGACTTTTTCTCAAAGCTGTCTGAAGACCAAAGCAAAGATTCTCAACTGATTGGTCAATTTGGTGTGGGTTTCTATTCTGCATTCATCGTTGCAGACGCGGTAACGGTTCGCACACGTGCAGCTGGTCTGCCGAACAATGAAGCTGTTCAGTGGCACTCTGCAGGTGAAGGCGATTACACAATCGAAGACATCACTAAAGAGTCTCGTGGTACTGACATTATTCTTCATATGCGTGAAGACGGTAAAGAGTTCTTAAATGAGTGGCGTCTGCGTGAAGTGATTGGTAAATATTCTGACCACATCGGCATTCCTGTTTCTATCTTCACAGCAGTGAAAGATGACGAAGGTAAAGACACCGAAGAGAAGCATTGGGAACAGATCAACAAGGCGCAAGCGCTTTGGACTCGCAACAAGTCTGATATCGAGAAAGAAGAGTACCAAGAGTTTTACAAACACGTATCTCACGACTTTGCTGATCCACTAACCTGGAGTCACAACAAGGTTGAAGGTAAGAACGACTACACAAGCTTGCTTTACATCCCAGCGAAAGCACCTTGGGACATGATGAACCGCGACCACAAGAGTGGCTTAAAACTTTACGTGCAGCGTGTATTCATCATGGATGACGCAGAGCAGTTTATGCCATCTTACATGCGTTTCGTTCGCGGTCTGATTGACTCAAACGATCTGCCATTGAACGTGTCTCGTGAAATTCTGCAAGATAATAAGGTAACTCAGTCTCTTCGTGGCGCATGTACCAAGCGTGTCCTGACTATGCTTGAGCGCATGGCGAAGAATGACAATGATAAGTACCTAGAGTTTTGGAAAGAGTTCGGCCTAGTATTGAAAGAAGGCCCAGCTGAAGACATGGCGAACAAAGAGAAGATCGCTGGTCTACTTCGTTTCTCGTCAACGGAAGTGGATTCTGCTGAACAAACTATCAGCCTAGAATCTTACGTTGAGCGCATGAAAGAAGGCCAAGATAAGATTTACTACCTAACAGCAGATAGCTACGCTGCCGCTAAGAACAGCCCACACTTGGAGCAGTTCAAAGCTAAAGGTATTGAAGTAGTTCTAATGTACGATCGTATTGATGAGTACGTAATGAACTACCTGACTGACTTCGACGGTAAACAGTTCCAATCGATCACTAAAGCGGGCTTAGACCTAAGCAAGTTTGAAGGTGAAGAAGAGAAAGAGAAGCAAAAAGAGACAGAAGAAGAGTTCAAATCTGTTGTTGAGCGTACTCAATCTTACCTAGGTGGTCGTGTTAAAGAAGTTCGTACGACCTTCAAGCTAGCAACAACACCTGCGGTTGTTGTGACTGACGACTTCGAAATGGGCACGCAAATGGCGAAGCTTCTTGAAGCTGCGGGTCAAGCAGCACCGGAAGTGAAGTACATCTTCGAGATTAACCCTGAGCACGCACTTGTGAAACAGATGGCTGATGAAGCTGATGAGCAAGCGTTTGGCCGTTGGGTTGAGTTACTCCTTGGCCAGGCTATGCTAGCTGAAAAAGGCTCAATGGAAGATCCGTCACAATTCTTGGGTGCAATCAACGAGCTACTAACAAAGCGTTAGTCTTTCGACTTTAGGTTAAGCCAACAATTGTAATAAAAAGCTCGCAAATGCGGGCTTTTTTTATGAATGTCGTTGAAAATTGACCTAACGTGGTCAACGTTACCGTTATCGTCACAACAAATGTTGTCGATGCATTCTTTAGTCGTAAATTCAGCCAAATTGAATATTAATGTGATAGAATGCTCGACCTAATCAGCTGGGGCTAGGAAGCAATCAACTCCAGTTGTATGATTTTTAAACGTTATACCGAAACTTACCGTTTTGCTTCTGTTCACAGTTTTGCTTAGCCTCAATGGTTACTTAACGCTTTCTGTTCATCCTAAAAATGAGCAAGAATGGAGGGATAGTGAGCTTCGGTATAAATCATAATTTTATAAGAGGATTAAACATGCGCATCATTCTTCTAGGTGCTCCTGGCGCGGGTAAAGGTACTCAAGCTAACTTCATCATGAACAAATTTGGTATCCCTCAAATTTCAACTGGTGACATGCTACGTGCTGCTATCAAAGCGGGTACTGAGCTTGGTAAGCAAGCAAAATCAGTAATCGACGCTGGTCAGCTAGTTTCTGATGAAATTATCCTTGGTCTTATCAAAGAGCGTATCGCTCAAGATGACTGTGAGAAAGGTTTCCTACTAGACGGTTTCCCACGCACAATCCCACAAGCTGATGGCCTAAAAGAAATGGGCATCGCTGTTGATTACGTTGTTGAATTCGACGTAGCTGACGATGTGATTGTTGAGCGTATGGCTGGTCGTCGTGCTCACCTTCCTTCTGGTCGTACATACCACAATGTGTACAACCCACCTAAAGAAGAAGGTAAAGATGACGTAACTGGTGAAGACCTAGTTGTACGTGATGACGACAAAGAAGAAACAGTTCGTGCACGTCTAGGTGTATACCACGATCAAACAGCTCCGCTAATCTCTTACTACGGTAAAGAAGCTGAAACAGGTAACACTCAGTACCTTAAGTTTGACGGTACTAAGCAAGTTGCTGAAGTTAGTGCAGAACTTGAGAAAGCACTAGCATAATTGGCTAACAGCCAGTTTTAGAATTTGATATATTGGAAGCGACCTTAAGGGTCGCTTTTTTTGTTTCAATTTTTAGTACGATACCAATCTAGATAATTTGATTGCACATGATTCAGAACGGTTCAGACCCGATGGCAGTGGCTAGCAATTGAGAGTGGATGTTGTGTATCTCATATGAAGAATGATTATTCAGACTTTCATTGAGGCGTAATGATCTTAAACTTATGCAGATTAGTATATTACTTTCCAGAAAATCACATATTGGTCTCAGGTATCTATGGAAAATAATAAAAAGCAGGGCGTTTTACTGGTGAACTTAGGAACACCAGATTCGGCGACCCCCGCTGGCGTTCGTCGATTTTTGAGTGAATTCTTACACGACAAGCGAGTTGTAAACCTAACACGTTGGCTTTGGTGTCCTATCTTGCATGGGGTGATTTTACCGATTCGCTCGCCTAAAGTCGCTAAGCTGTATCAGTCTGTCTGGATGGATCAAGGCTCACCACTGCTTGTGTACTCTCAAAGACAAGCTGAAAAGCTCCAGAAGAAACTAGAGATGCCTGTTGCACTGGGTATGACCTATGGCAACCCAAGCCTAAAGACAGGTGTTGAGCAACTGATGGAGCAGGGCGTTGAGGACATCATCGTACTGCCTTTATATCCTCAGTACTCTGGCACCACCACAGCGGCGGTTTCTGATGGTTTAACCAAAGCCTTTAAACAGATGCCGGTCATCCCGAGCTATCGCTTTATTCGTGACTACTACGCGCACCCAAGCTATGCAAAAGCATTGGCTGAAAGCGTTCGCAGCCATTGGGATAAAAATGGCAGAGCCGATCATTTAGTGTGTTCTTTCCACGGTATTCCGAAGCGACTGGCTGATGAAGGCGATATCTACCCTCAGCATTGTGAAGCGACAACAAAGCTGCTTGCGGCAGAGTTAGGTTTATCAGCAGACGATATCACCATGACATACCAATCGCGATTTGGTCGAGAAGAGTGGTTGAAGCCATACACTGATGAGACACTTGAATCACTGCCGAGTAAAGGCATCAAGAAGATCGACATTATGGCACCTGCCTTTTCGGTTGACTGTTTGGAAACGCTGGAAGAGATTTCAGACCAGTGTAAAGAGACGTTCATTGATGCTGGTGGTTCAGACTTTAGCTACATTATGTGTCTAAACGACAGAGACTCGCATATCGATATGATGGCAGAGTTAGTCGCTCTATATCGCTAACAGCTGCTGAGCCTTGATTATGGCTTATCGTTAACATTAAGCCATATCATACAAATAACAAAAGGGCTGCTCATTGAGCAGCCCTTTTTGATCAGGATATTTGGTGTTGAAACAGCGTGAGAGTTAAGCCGCAGATGTTTCTGTTGCTTGCTTAGCTTTTGGCTCTGCTTCAAGCGTCATATTGGTTTCTACGCCATGCATCCATGACACAAGCTTACCCGCACAAAGCAGCAGTAATATGCCACTCACCGTTGCTGTGATAGCAATACCACTAAAGATAGACATAGCACCAAGCTCACCAACGTGAGAACCAACCAGGCCTGCCACGTAGTTTGCCACCGCATTGAAGCCAAACCATGCACCCATCATCAATGATGCTAGGCGAAGCGGAGCTAACTTAGTGACCAACGACAGGCCAATAGGAGATAGACAAAGCTCACCAAGGGTATGGAAGAAGAAAGCACCGACTAGCCATAGCATTGATGTTTTCACTGTTAGGTCGCCGCCTTGCTCCATTACCGCGCCCATCATGCACACAAAGCCCAGAGCTAAGAAGAACAATGCCATTGCAAACTTAACAGGAGAGTTGGGTTCACGCTTACCCAGTTTCACCCAGAATGCCGCAATGATTGGAGCAAGTGTAATGATGAAGAATGGGTTCAAAGATTGGAACCACGCAGCAGGAACTTCAAAGCCACCAATCATACGGTCAGTGTATTGTTGAGTGTAGATGTTCATTAGGCCGCCAGCTTGTTCAAAGCCCGCCCAGAAAACAATCACGAACAGACCCATGATAAGAATCACTTTTAGTCTGTCGAACTCTTCTTTGGTCAGTGGCGCTTTTTCTTTAGATTTGTTCAGTGCTTTCGCTCGAGCAGCAGCAGGCACAGAACCGATGTTGCCTAACCAAGACTGAGCCATTGTCACTTGCATGATCAAGCTAATAACCATACCAATACCAGCGGCTAGGAAACCTGCTTTCCAACCGAATGAATCGACAGCAGCACCTGAAATTAAGCCACCAAGCAGCGCACCTAAGTTGATGCCCATGTAGAAAATGGTGAAAGCACCGTCACGGCGGTTATCGCCTTCTTGGTACAGATCGCCAACCATGGTTGAGATGTTCGGCTTAAACATACCGTTACCACTGATTAGCAGTGCTAAACCAAGGTAGAGAGCGTTCACTTGGTCTAAACCGATGAAGCCGTTAGGTAGAGCCAGTGTAAATTGGCCAAGTGCCATTAATACACCGCCAATCAGAATTGATTTACGCTGACCTAGGTAGTTATCGGCAATCCAGCCACCAATTAATGGTGTGATGTAGACTAAACCGGTGTAAATACCGTAGAGATCGAGTGCGTCTTTCGTTGACCAACCCAGTCCACCGTTGAGGGTAGTGTCAGTCAAAAATAAGACAAGGATGGCGCGCATCGCATAGTAAGAGAAACGTTCCCATAGCTCTGTGCTAAAAAGTAGAAATAGGCCTCTAGGGTGGCCAAAGATGTTGTGGTTGCTTGGCATAAGTTTTACTAATTTTAGGTATTAAAAGATTTTATAGTCATTCATGTATACACAGTGGGATAAAAGTCTGCAATAGACGTATTTTATGGTCACGATAACTCGAATTGACTAAAGTGTTGATATTTATGCCTTTTACTTTTAATGTTACCCATTTTAAGTGTGCTGCAAACTAATTTTCCAGATTTGAGCTGGTTGGTTAATAACCTTCTTTAAAGCCATGTCGAATAAAGATGTTTAGATATATTTATCTGGCGTATCGTTTTGAATTTAAATAGAATGGCATTCTCATTAATTGGGGCGTACATATGCTTACAACAATGAGCCTTTTGATCTCTAAATGATCCCTGTACAATGCTTAACCACTTTCGACACCTATAACTTTTTGTTGATAAACTGGTCTGCTACGCATTATTTTTCGTTAGCAACGATTCATTTTATTAATGGCGATTCAACCGTTTTAGGCATGTGGTCAAATATCTAAAAATATAAAATGGCTAGTTAAATGAAACGTTGGTATTTGCTTTACTGTAAGCGTGGTGATCTAAAACGCGCTCAGCAGCACTTAGAGAATCAAGGGGTAGAGTGTTTTTGCCCTCAAATAGAAGTCAAAAAGGTGGTGAGAGGGAAAGAAAAGCAGGTCAAAGAACCGCTGTTTCCGTCTTACATTTTTGTACGCTTTGACTATGAGCAAGGCCCTAGTTTCACGACTGTTCGTTCAACACGTGGTGTTGTGGACTTTATTAAGTTCGGTGCGAGGCCGCACGAGGTCCAAGGAGACTTGGTGTTTGAACTTAAAGAGTTTGAGAAGTGCTGCAGTAACGAAGTGGAAGATTGTTGTGTTGAGTTTGAATCCGGGCAGGTAGTTAAGATTCAGAGTGGCCAGTTTGCCGGGGTTGAAGCTATTTTCGATCAGAAAGACGGTGAGGCTCGATCGATTATGCTGGTGAAAATGATTAGCCAAGTCGTTCCAATCAGTATTGAGAACGAAGCATTACAAGCTCGCGCATAACTGCAGTAATAAAAAATAGGCTTAAAACAAAAGGCGCATAATGCGCCTTTTTTAGTCTTTAGGATTTGTTCAAAACGCTCTAAGCGTTGTAAGCATCGTTGTGAACGGCTTGTACTGCACGGCCTGATGGGTCGACACAGTTTTTGAATGACTCATCCCACTCAATCGCTTTCGCTGATGAACAAGCAACTGAAGGACCACCAGGTACACACTCTGCCGCAGATTCTAGAGGGAATAGCTCCTCAAAGATTTCACGGTAAGCATAACCTTCTTTGGTTGTTGGCGTGTTGTAAGGGAAACGAAACTTAGCAGCTTCCATTTGTTGATCCGTTACTTTTGCTTCAGCCGTTGCTTTCAATGTATCAATCCAATCGTAGCCAACACCATCAGAGAACTGCTCTTTTTGACGCCATGCGATTGAATCTGGTAAGTAGTCTTCAAAACACTCACGCAGGATGTGCTTCTCCATCTTACCGTTACCACACATCTTATCTTCAGGGTTCAGACGCATTGCGACATCGATGAACTCTTTATCCAAGAATGGTACACGGCCTTCAACACCCCATGCCGCTAGCGATTTGTTTGCACGAGCACAGTCGAACATGCTTAGAGCAAGTAGCTTACGTACAGTCTCTTCGTGGAACTCTTTCGCGTTTGGCGCTTTATGGAAGTACAGGTAACCACCAAAGATCTCATCAGCACCTTCGCCAGACAGTACCATTTTGATGCCCATTGCTTTGATCTTACGAGCAAGCAAGTACATTGGCGTTGATGCACGAATCGTCGTTACATCATAAGTCTCGATGTGGTAGATAACATCACGGATGGCATCTAAGCCTTCCTGAATGGTGTAAGTCATCTCGTGGTGTACAGTACCGATCTTGTCCGCAACTTCACGAGCAGCGATAAGATCTGGTGCGCCTTCAAGACCAACAGCGAATGAGTGCAGTTGTGGCCACCAAGCTTCAGATTGCTCATCATCTTCGATACGCATTGCAGCAAAGCGTTTTGCGACTGCTGAAGTAATTGATGAATCAAGGCCACCAGATAGAAGTACACCGTAAGGAACGTCAGTCATTAGTTGACGTTTAACCGCTGCTTCTAGCGCTTCAGTCAGTTCTTCTTTGCTTGTGCTGTTGCCTTGTACCGCAGCGTACTCGTTCCAATCGCGGATGTAGTATCGTTGAGGTTCTGCATCTTTCGAAGAGTAGAAGCTACCTGGAGGGAATTCACTGATCGTCTTACATACTTCAACCAATGCTTTCATCTCTGAAGCAACGTAGTAGTTGCCGTGCTCATCGTAGCCTTGGTAAAGCGGGATAATACCAATATGGTCACGGCCCACTAGGTACTCGTCTTTCTCTTCGTCGTATAAAACGAATGCGAAAATACCGTTAAGCTCTTCTAGAAGGTCTGCACCCATCTCTTGGTATAGCGCTAGGATAACTTCACAGTCAGAATCAGTCTGGAACTGGTACTTATCTTCATAGCGTGCGCGAAGTTCTTTGTGGTTATAAATTTCACCATTTACTGCAAGAATGTGCTTTTTGTCTTGGCTGTATAGTGGTTGAGCACCACTGTTCAAGCCAACAATAGCAAGACGTTCATGAGCAAGGATTGCTTTTTCACCAGCATAGATACCAGACCAGTCTGGACCACGGTGACGAAGCTTCTTAGACATTTCTAAAGCAATAGGGCGAAGTGCTGCGGCATCACTTTTAATGTCGAGAATGCCAAATACTGAACACATAGAACTTCCTTTTAAATAATTTCCAAATCAACTGCATTCAATTTGCCATTCTGGCTAAAAAAAGCAACCGGATGTGAGCAAAAAAATAATATAAAGGGTGTTATGTTAGAAATTATCTAATTTTTATGTGCTTTTGATGTGTAATGTTTAATTGCGGTTGGTTTTTTAAACAAAAACCTCTCAAAAGTGCGAAAAATAGGCAATTTTGAGAGGTTTAGCTGAACACCGTCTAATACTAGATTTTATTGATATTTGGATTTAACTGTTCGCAAACGTGGCGAGCAAAACCACTACCAGCCTCGCTGTAAATGTTAAATGCCGCATCAACGCCATTGTCTTTCAGTGTTTCGAGTTGATCGGGGTATTCAGCAATAGCCGCAATTTGGCCTTTAAAGTTACGTGACTTTAATTGTTCTAAAGCGGTTTGATTACCTTGGTGGTGAGGCATTGCCAAAATCACCAGTTTTACGTTTGCTGTATCTAAAATTCGCTCCCAGAAATCTGGGTCAGTCGCGTCGCCAGAAATTACGTTTCTGCCATGGCTTCTGTGGTTGTGCGCGGCTTCTTCACGAACTTCGACACCTAAGCTGACTTTGCCGTAGCGAGAACGTAACTCGTCATAAGCGCCAGTACCAATTCGTCCCATACCAAGAATTAGCACTTGAGCCCGACCCGGGTCAATTCGCTTATCACGTTGGTGAAGTTTCTCTGCCGCATGTTCTTTTAACCAACGACCTGATTGTTGATAAAGTTTGTGACCCGCTTTGTTGAGAGGTGCAGCGATTAAGAAGGATAGTGAAACTGCAATCGCCACAGCCACCAAAATGTCACCAGACATCCAACCCATCTTAAAGGCAAGACCGCCGACGATAAGGCCAAATTCACTGTAGTTAAACAGTGATAGAGACGCGAGCAGGGACGTTCGAACACGGAACTTGAATCGGTTGAGCACCAAGAAGTACAAAATGCCTTTCACTGGCAGTAACAACAAGAACAAGACCGCAAGCATAAAGCCTTGAATGGTCGGCTGCTCGGACAAGCCAATATTCAAGAAGAAGCAGACGAGGAAAAGCTCTTTGAGGTTAAACAGCGACTTCGACAGCTCTGAAGCTTTTGGATGACCAGCGAGCAACATACCCAAGATAAGAGCGCCTAAGTCTGGCTTTACACCTACAAACTGGAACAAGCCAGCACCAACAACTAATGCGAAGAAGATGCCGAACAGCACCAACATTTCTCCGTGTCCAACCCAATCGAGGATCTTGTAGAACAACGGGCGAAAGAATGGCAAAGCGAAGAGTGCGATGGCATACCACTCTGGGATCTTGCCTGTCGATACGGTCAAAAAGACCACGGCGAAGATATCCTGCATCACCAGAATACCGATCGCTAGCGTGCCATAGGTCGCATTCATCTCGCCTTTATCTTGCAGAGATTTAACCGCGAATACAGTACTAGAGAATGAAAGGGCAAAACCGAGTAGAACGATCTGTTCCATCGACATGGCTGCCAGAGATGAAATACCTAGGAACTTAAAACCAAATAGGGCGACCGCAAAAAACAGAGTAGATAAAAGGTTGTGGATTGTCGCGCCAGCCCAGATCTCCTTAGAGAGCAAGGTTTTGATGTCGAGCTTTAAGCCAATAGTAAATAGGAGCAGGGTGACACCAAGGTCAGCCAAGGTAATGATGGTGTCATTAGTTTCAAAGCCTAGGGCAAAGAGCCCGAAACCTGCGACCAAAAATCCAACTAATGGAGGAAGTTGACATTTTAAAGCAATAAATCCTGCGATAAACGCAGTGGATATTAATATAAGTTCCATAACTTGTTGTTGTAGTTCCCTAGCTTAAAAAAACGGGCCGTGTTCATACAAACACGGCCCGCGGAAAATCAGAATTGTTTTTCTTTAGTCTTCGAGAAGCTTTTGAAGCAACACACCGTTGAGCATGGCGCGCTTAATCATAGCAAAAGCTCCCATCGTAGGATGTTTATCGATCTGTGATGCTACAATAGGCAGGCCGCTATGGAAAGTCGTTAACGACTGATTCTCTACATTGCGCTTAATTGCAGGGAAAACAATCTCTTGTGCCTTGGTAATATCACCAGCAATGATAACTTTCTGAGGGTTAAATAAGTTAATCGTCATCGCGATAGCCTTACCTAACTGGTTACCTACTCGAACTAAGCTTTGCTTGGCTAGCTCATCACCATTAATCGCGTGGTCACAAACGTCTTGAATCGTAATATGCTCAAGCTCTGTTAAAGAAGACTCATAGCCTTGCTTAATCAGTTTTTGCACTCGTTCAACGATCGCTGGGTTTGCCGCTACAGTTTCAAGACAGCCGAAGTTACCGCATTGGCATTGCTCGCCGAGCGGATCAATTTGGATATGACCAATTTCACCCACGTTACGGTTATGACCTAGGAAAACCTGACCATTAACGATAATACCTGCACCTGTACCACGGTGAACACTGACCAAAATAGAATCTTGGCTGTCTTTACTTGCACCGAAGTAGTGCTCAGCAAGCGCCATTCCACGAACATCGTTACCAACAAAACAAGCAACATGGAATGTATCGCGAATAATGTCGCTTAATGCGAGGTTATCGATGTCGGTATTCGGCATATACTCAACAACACCGGTCGTTGGGTTAACTAAGCCTGGAAGCGTGACACCAATAGCAATCAGTTGGTCGATCTTTGGTTGATGCTCAGCAATGAAAGCTTTGAGGTTATTGACCAAGCCTTGGGTAAGGTCTGATTGGTCTGAATAATTCAGGTCTTGCTGTTGGAAAGCCAATTCACGACCACCAAGGTCATGCAGGCTTATTTGAATGTAGTCTCGACCCAAACGCACAGCGACAGAATGGAAAGGCTCTACTTCTGTGGTTAGGGAGATAGCGCGTCTACCGCCAGTAGACGCTTGCTGCGCAACCTCTTTAATTAGGCCGCGCTCTAAAAGTTGGCGGGTAATTTTTGTAACACTTGCCGGTGCGAGTTGGCTTACATCAGCCACTTGTATACGACTGATAGGCCCTTGTTGGTCTATAAGTCGATATACCGCCGCACTGTTTAGTTGTTTAACTAAGTCTACGTTACCTATTTGTCCGCCATTCATACTTAATTGTGCTCGTATTGTCCGTTAACAACAGTCGCTTTAACGTTAAAGTCTCGGTCAAATACAGCTAGGTTTGCAACCATGCCTTTTTTGATTCGACCTAGCTTGCTTTCTACACCGATAGCCGTAGCTGGGTATAGCGTAGCCATGCGAAGAGCTTCGTCTAAAGCGATACCAGCGTGCTCAACTGTATTCTGAACTGCTTCAATCATAGTCAGAGCTGAGCCGCCTAGTGTGCCGTTTTCATCAACACACTTACCATCACGGTAATATACTTTCTTACCGACAAAAATAAAGTAATCCATGTCAGCACCTGCAGGAGCTGTGGCATCCGTCACTAATACCAACTTTTCTCTCTTGATTTTATGCGCAATTCTGATGTTTGCGTAATCAACGTGGAAGCCATCGGCAATAATGCCAGCATAAACCTCAGGAGTATCGTAAATCGCGCCAACAACGCCAGGCTCACGACCAACCATCGGCGTCATTGCATTGAACAGGTGAGTGGCGAACGTGATACCAGATTCGAAACCTTGGCGCGCTTCTGTGTAAGTTGCGTTGGTGTGGCCGATAGAAACCACAACGCCAGCTTTGTGCAGGCGTTCGATGTGTTCAGGGTCGTTAAGCTCTGGAGCCAATGTTACTTTTGCAATAAGGTCACGGTTCTCACAGATAAGCTCAATCATTTCGTTGTCAGATTTACGAATGTGATCGACGCTATGGATGCCTTTTTTCGCAACGTTCAGGTAAGGGCCTTCAAGGTGCAGACCTAAAGATTGGTTTTGGTATTGGTTGTGGTATTCACGAGCTGCCGTAATAACCGCACGCATATCTTCGTCTGAAGAGGTGATAAGCGTTGGCAGGAAGCTAGTACAGCCAGATTTCAGGTTTGCTTTGTGCATGATCTGCATGGTTTCTGCAGTGATCTCATCGTTAAGCATTACACCGCCACAACCATTCAGTTGTAGGTCGATGAAACCTGGGCTTAGGTTTGCTCCGTCTAGGTCGCGAACCTCGATTCCTTCTGGCAATTCAGAGATAGGACAGACTTTTTTGATCAGTTCGTTTTCGATTACAACAGCATGATCGGTTAGAACATCACTACCAGTGTAAATTTTACAGTTACTTAGCGCGTACATAGTCAGCTAATCCTTATTTCGTGAGATCTTTCAAATTCGTTCGTTACCTAAATGTGGACTTAGTTTGCGAGCATCATTTACGTAACGATTTATCTTTTATGGGCAAACGGCTTCAAAATGGGAAGCGATTTAAGTTGTTGAAAAATATATGAACAATTGATCGTTATTATACGTTTAGGTTCATCATTAATGATTATTCACGGAGCACTATAAGCTCTGAGATACCATCTTTTTGCCTAATGATTAGATTTGGATTTTATCTATAAATGTTCATTTTTTTGAATGATAAAATAAGTTTTATGATCTCGCTAGCAAAAACCTCTGGATTTGGTAAAAACTGGTGATTAGGATCACAAATGGTAAGGTTTTAATTTGCGGAGCAAAATTAATTGAATACACTGAATAGGACTAAATTGAGCGACTAAAATAAGTTTCTCAAACGAATTCTAAAAAATCCTATAGGGGGAAACAACTGGTGAATATTCTAGGATATGCACAGAAGCTTGGTAAGGCGTTAATGCTACCAATCGCAACGCTTCCGATTGCGGCGCTTCTTTTACGTTTAGGTCAAGGCGATCTACTTGATATTCCATTCATGGCGCAAGCTGGTGGTGCTATCTTCGGTAACCTACCATTGCTCTTTGGTCTAGGTATCGCGATTGGTCTTTCTAAAGACGGTAACGGCGCAGCAGGTCTTGCTGGTGCAGTTGCTTACTTCGTACTAACTGCTACAGCAACGACAATTAACGCAGACGTTAACATGTCATTCTTCGGCGGTATCTTCGCAGGTATTATCGCAGGTCACTCTTACAACGCTTTCCACGCAACACGCCTTCCAGAATGGCTGGCTTTCTTCGCGGGTAAACGTTTAGTACCTATCATGGCCGGTCTATTTGCACTTGTTGCAGGTGCTGTGTCTGGTGTGGTGTGGCCTGGTGTTCAATCTGGTCTAGACGCACTTGCTCATGCAGTATCAACGTCTGGCGCTATCGGCCAATTCGTTTACGGTACTCTTAACCGTGCACTTATCCCTGTAGGTCTACACCACGTATTGAACTCATACTTCTGGTTCGGTATGGGTACATGTCAAGAAATCATCGTTGCTGGTCAAGGTGCATTCGCTAACATCACTCAACTTTGTGTTGACCCAGCACTTGCTAAAACTCTAGTTGTTGGCCAAGAGCACACATTCACATTCGCTAACTCTGTAACTCCAGAAATCACTACTGTAGTTAAAGAAGTGACTGAAACTGTTAAATCTGGCGACCTACACCGTTTCTTCGGTGGCGATAAAGGTGCTGGCGTATTCATGAACGGTTTCTTCCCAGTAATGATGTTCGGTCTACCAGGTGCTGCACTTGCAATGTACCTAGCTGCTCCTGCTGAAAAACGTAGCCAAGTTGGTGGCGCACTATTCTCAGTTGCATTCTGTTCATTCCTAACAGGTATCACAGAGCCGCTAGAATTCATGTTCGTATTCCTAGCTCCTGCTCTATACGCAATGCACGCTGTATTTACAGGTCTGTCTCTAGTAGTTGCTAACATGTTTGGTACTCTGCACGGTTTCGGTTTCTCTGCTGGTCTTATCGACTTCGTATTGAACTGGGGTCTAGCAACTAAACCATTCGTACTACTACTAATCGGTCTTGGCTTCGGTGCTCTATACTTCTTCACTTTCTCTTTCGCAATCCGCGCTTTCAACTTGAAATCGCCAGGTCGTGAAGATGATGACGAAGCTGTTGCTGCTCCTGCTGGCGACGCACCAAAGGGCGACCTTGCACGTCAATACCTGAAAGCTCTAGGTGGTCACGACAACCTAACTTCAATCGACGCTTGTATCACTCGTCTACGTCTAACTCTTAAAGACCGCTCTGTTGCAGATGAAGTTGTTCTTAAGAAACTAGGTGCTAAAGGTGTGGTTAAACTAGGTGAAAACAACCTACAGGTTATCCTAGGCCCACTAGCTGAAATCGTAGCTGGCGAAATGAAAGCTATCGGTGCAGGCGAAGACCTATCTGATGTAAAACTTCCATAGTAAGGGAAGTACTTAATTAAGAAGTAAAGTTACTCTTAAGTAAGTGTCAAATTGAAAGCCTCCCACATGGGAGGCTTTTTTGTGCCTGCAGTTTAAGACCAGCGAACACGGTTCGTTCTATTCTTCATCGAATAGCAGAAATAATCGTAATTAACAGACGGTTCTTATTGTGCAAAGGCTAAGAATTGTGGATGATTAGCAACAATGATCTTTCTATCTTTGACTGGCGCTATAAGCGACCGTTTTCTTGGAGACGAAAGATAACTTTCTCTGACAATACTAAATACATAGAGGTGCTATAGATGAGTGAAGCTGAGGCTCGTCCATCGAATTTCATTCGCCAAATTATTGATAAAGATTTAGCGGATGGTACACACAGTAGCGTGCATACTCGTTTCCCGCCGGAGCCAAATGGCTACCTGCACATTGGTCACGCTAAATCTATTTGCTTGAACTTTGGTATTGCTCAGGACTACCAGGGACAATGTAATCTTCGTTTCGATGATACAAACCCTGAAAAAGAAGACGTTGAATACGTTGAGTCAATTAAGAATGATGTAAGCTGGTTAGGCTTCGAATGGTCTGGTGATATTTGTTACTCATCAAACTACTTCGATACGCTTTACGCTTATGCTGTGGAATTAATTAATAAAGGCTTAGCGTATGTTGACGAGCTAAGTCCTGATCAAATCCGTGAGTACCGTGGCACGCTAAAAGAGCCAGGTAAAGCGAGCCCATACCGTGACCGCAGCCCTGAAGAGAACCTAGCGTTGTTTGAAAAAATGCGTGACGGTGGCTTCGAAGAAGGTAAAGCGTGTCTACGTGCTAAGATCGACATGAGCTCTTCGTTCATGGTTATGCGCGATCCTGTTATCTACCGTGTTCGTTTTGCTCACCACCATCAAACGGCTGACAAGTGGTGCATTTACCCAATGTACGACTTTACTCACTGTATCTCTGATGCGCTGGAAGGTATTACGCACTCTATCTGTACGCTTGAATTCCAAGATAACCGTCGTTTGTACGATTGGGTTCTAGATAACATCACGATTGACTGCCAACCTCGTCAGTACGAGTTTAGCCGCCTGAATCTTGAATACACAGTGATGTCTAAGCGTAAGCTGAACCAACTTGTGGTTGAAAACCTAGTTCAAGGTTGGGATGACCCACGTATGCCTACTATTTCTGGCCTACGTCGTCGTGGTTTTACTTCAAGCTCGATTCGCGAATTCTGTAAGCGTATTGGTGTGACTAAGCAAGAGAACATGATTGAGTTCGGTTCACTTGAATCTTGCATCCGTGATGATCTGAACGAAAATGCACCTCGTGCAATGGCTGTTCTGGATCCAGTTAAGATCGTTATCGAAAACTACGAAGCAGATACAGTAGAAACGCTAACGGTTGCAAATCACCCAAACAAGCCAGAAATGGGCACTCGTGAAGTACCATTTACACGTGAAGTTTGGATTGAGCGTGATGACTTCCGTGAAGAAGCAAACAAAAAGTACAAGCGTTTGGTTCTAGGTAAAGAAGTTCGTCTACGTGGCGCTTATGTGATCAAAGCTGAACGTATCGAAAAAGATGCAGAAGGCAACATTACGACTATCTTCTGTTCTTACGACAATGAAACATTGGGTAAGAACCCTGCAGATGGCCGCAAAGTGAAAGGCGTTATCCACTGGGTATCTGCTGATAAAGCGCTACCTGCTGAGATTCGTTTGTACGATCGTCTATTCACAGTACCAAACCCAGCCGCTGCTGATGACTTCGCTGCAACGCTAAACCCTGAATCACTTGTTACGCTAAATGGCTTTGTTGAACCTAGCCTAGCAGAAGGTGTGGCAGAGCAAGCGTACCAGTTTGAACGTACAGGCTACTTCTGTGTGGATTCGAAAGACTCTAAAGCAGATGCACTAGTCTTCAACCGTACGGTTGGTCTACGTGATACTTGGGGTAAAACTGAAGCTTAATGCTTAAGTATTTAGTTTGTTAAAAACGACCCAATAAAAAACCGGCTTAGAGCCGGTTTTTTTGTATCTTAAATTTGATTACTAAGGCGCTTCTAGTGACCAACTAGCGTTTTAAGCACTAGAGCCAGAGCTTTAGGGATTATTGGGGTCTTGTTGGGTTACTTCACCCGTGCGTGAGTTGTACCAGAAAACATAACCTGCATTTCCAGGATCGCTGTCGAAATCGACTCCAGTGTAGATGTAGTAGCAAAGCGCGAGTTTGTTTTGAGGAGTACCGTCTTTGGCAACAAAGCTATGGTTTTGACGGCGGGTAACAAAATCAAAACTGTTGGACTGGCTCGGGTCTGTGGTAGCAGTCAGGTCGGTTGTCATAATGGCATTCCATATTGACACACACCCTTGATCACCTTGACCTATGTTGTAAGGCTGACCCATAGGGTTACCTTTATCAACGCCAAGTGGGTAGCCGACGTCATTTATGTCCAATTGAGCATTGCCGTCTGCGTCTTCGCCAAAACCTGGCATGTCATTCATTTCAGCGTTGCCGCCGCCGCTGACCAGCCATTTACTGTGAGCAAACGTGATCGCACTTTGAAATTGAGATTGAGCAGCGTCAAACAGAGCGATACGGCCATCGGTTTGAATGTTAAGAAAACGGGGAAGGGCAACAACAGCAAGTACGGCGATAATCACCACAATAACCAACATCTCAATTAAAGTAAAAGCCTTAACTAGCGGGATTCTTTTCATGGATACTTTATGGAGCCCTATATAAAAAACGCCGGCCTAAGCCAGCGTTCTGTATTACTTCTTCGCTTTATGCGCGTCTGGATTGCCTTTGCAATCTCCGCTAATGCTTTTGCCGTACAAGTACAAACTGTGGTTTGTTAGTTGCACGTTGTAACGCTGAGCAATCTCTTTCTGTCTTTCTTCGATGATGTCATCAGAGAATTCGATCACTTCGCCACAATCTAAACATACAAGGTGGTCGTGGTGGTGCTGTGTAGAAAGTTCAAATACAGACTTGCCGCCTTCGAAGTGGTGACGAGTTACAATGCCAGCGTCATCGAATTGGTTAAGTACTCGATAAACGGTTGCAAGACCGATTTCTTCACCTAGGTCGATCAGCTTCTTATATAAATCTTCAGCACTAATATGTTGGCAGTCTGGCTGTTGTAATACTTCTAAAATTTTGAGCCGTGGAAGGGTCACTTTAAGACCTGCATCTTTTAGCGCTTGATTATTGTCTGACATATACTTTCCTGTTGATGATCTGCAGCAATTAACAGAATTCAATATTAATACCATTATAGTTTAGTCAGGCATAACAATAAACCACGAACTTCAAAGGGTTACTACTGACATCACAATCTGTTTTGTAAATTGGAAGTATCTCACTTATAGTGGAGGTACGACCAGTCAAGGTGACGGTGTTTCTGATATGAACATGGAATGTTGTTATGAATAAGCAACTCGCAAAAATATATAAACCCAACATTGTAAAATTTGCTCTTAATATTTGGCCTCCCTTTTGGGGAGCGGGTATTCGAATAGCCCACATTAGCGCTGACTTTAGGGTTGTTAAGACAGCACTTAAACTACGCTGGTGGAATAAGAACGCCAATCGTACTCAATATGGTGGCAGTATTTTTTCTCTTACCGATCCCGTTTACTCATTGATGTTAATGGGAATTTTAGGTGAGCGATATTATGTTTGGGATAAAGAAGCGAGCATTAACTTCATCAAGCCGGGGCAATCGGACTTGTATGCAGATTTTGAGATAAGCCAAGGGCAGCTTGACGATATCTATCGTCAGACACAGCTCGGTGAAAAGTGTTTTCCTGAATTTATTATTCACGTGAAAGATAAGCAGGGTAATGTGGTTTCAGAAATTCAACGCACTCTCTATGTAAGAAAGAAGCCGCAATTTAGAGATGACGATGAAGCATTAGAAGCTGAGTGCTAATTAATAGATTTTAAATAGCAAAAAACCTCCTATAAGGAGGTTTTTTCATATCTACATAATGGTTATTAATTGTAACAATTAACAACCACTAGAGAATTAGTCTTCTAGCTCTGCTAGGCACATCTCTTCGTGGATTTGTTTAACCCAGTTAGATACGCGCTCATCAGTTAGCTCAGGTTGACGGTCTTCATCGATACATAGACCAACGAATTGGCTGTCATCGCCTTCAACTAAACCTTTCGATGCTTCGAATTCGTAGCCTTCAGTTGATGTGTGACCTAGGATAGTACCGCCTTTCGCTTCAACGATGTCACGGATAGTACCCATAGCATCACAGAAGTATTCTGCGTAATCTTCTTGGTCGCCACAACCAAAGATAGCAACAAGCTTAGTTGAGAAATCAATAGCTTCTAGCTCTGGGAAAAAGTCATCCCAATCACATTGTGCTTCGCCGTAGTACCACGTAGGGATACCAAGCAGCAGTAGATCGAAGTTATCGATATCTTCTTTGCTGCTTTTTGCAATGTCTTGAACGTGAACGAGCTGTTTGCTCAATTGCTTTTGAATCATCTTAGCAACAGCTTCAGTGTTACCTGTATCGCTACCAAAGAAGAGACCTACACTTGCCATAGAATCATTACCTTTCATTTTGTCTGTTGTCGGTGTAATAAAGTTCGGAAGAGAATCGTTAGATCCCAGTTCCTTCCCAGCTTAGTTGGATTATCCCTTTGGCGATAAAACCCGCACAGCCAAGGAAAAGTACTAACCATACGATGCGACGACCAAATGGAGGAACATTTCCCTGCTTGAGAACGTCCTTAATTGCCATACCGATTAAAAAGAAAATCGCGGCAAACAGGAGATCTAAACCAACAGATTCGATGATGTTCATGTAGTCGTAAAGCATGGGAACCTTATATACCAATTTTGCTTGGGCGCACTATATCACTGTTGTGAGATAAAGTTAATCTGCAGTAATTACACAGCTCTCATTTATCTGCACGAAAAAGCGCAGTTAAGCGATGAATTTTCTAATTGCTCGAAGTACTTCTGCTGGTTTTTCAGCATGCAGCCAGTGACCGGTGTTGGCAATGACATGCGCTTTTGCGTTAGAAAATTGTTGCTGAACGGCTGCTTGATGTTCTGCGGTGAGGTAATCTGAATCCCCACCTTTAATGAGCAAGGTTTTGACCGAGGTTTTCTCGATCGGTTCCCAACCAATAATGTGTGGGTAGTTGCTCAATAACGAAGCAACATTGAAGCGCCAATCCATAATGCCTTGCTCTGTTTTGAACAAAGATTTGGTTAAAAACTGGCGAACGCCATCGATCTCGATATGTTTTGCGAGAACCTTGAGTGTGTCTGAGCGTGAAGTCGGTTTTTCTTCTATCACGGCTTGTAGGCCTGCGAATACGTTGTCGTGGCGACTTTGAGTGTACGCGACTGGCGCCATATCCAAGACAATCAACTTTTGCAGTGCAAGGTGCTGTGTCAGTGCCATCGCTACTTTGCCACCCATAGAGTGACCAATCACAGTGACGTCTTCTAACTTAAGATCATGCAGCAGTTGAGCCACGTCTTGTGCCATCGCTTGATAGTTATGAGTGTCACTATGGAAGGATTGACCGTGGTTACGGAGATCGATACTAAGTACCTGATGATCGGCTTTTAGATCCCTAGCGAGCAAGCCAAGGTTGTCCAGATTACCGAATAATCCATGGATCAAAACAATGGTGTGACCCTCACCTTCAATTTTATAGTTGAGCTGTACTGACATTTTTATCTTATTCATGGTGGGTTTGACGTAGAGTATCCGCGCGGATCTCGCTATAATCCCCCAGAGTTTAAACATTGAGATTGTGAAAAGCGAATGAAAACAATTGAGGTTGATGAGGACCTATACCGTTTTATTGCGGGTCAGACAGAACGTATTGGCGAAAGCGCTTCAGATATTCTGCGCCGCTTGTTACAGGTTGATAGCCAAGGCATGGCTCCGATCGAAGAGATCGTTGAGCCAAAAGGTATCGTTGTTAGCAAAGAGGTAGGCTTTACTCCAGAGAAGTTCGATGGCGTTAAAGAAATGCGCTCACTACTAATATCAGATGAGTTTGCATCACTAAAGAAAGCCATTGATCGTTTCATGCTTGTGTTATCAACACTGCATAAAATCGACCCTTTAAGCTTTTCAGAAGCAACTCAAGTAAAAGGCCGTAAGCGCGTTTACTTTGCAGATAACGAAGCGACGTTGCTAGCAAACGGCAACACGACTAAGCCTAAAGCTATTCCACAAAGTCCTTTTTGGGTTATTACTAATAACAATACAAGCCGAAAAAGACAGATGGTTGAGCAGCTTATGAGCCGCATGAGTTTCCAAGCAGAATTGATAGAAAAAGTAACAGGTTCAATTTAACGAAATCTGATTTAAACCTCATAATATCCATGGATAAGAAGATATTATGAGGTTTTTTTGTTTTTAAATTTTATATATAAGGATGTCGAAAATGGCTATGCACCCTCGTGCAGGGCAGAAAGCTCAGCAGGAAGATCTTCATAATATCCCGGCTTTAGTTGCTAACTATTTCTTACAGCAACCGGATGCTACGAACCCAGATCATAAAGTACTTTTCGGTACTTCAGGTCACCGCGGTACAGCAGACAAATCAACATTTAACGAAAATCACATTCTAGCAATTGCGCAAGCGGTGGCTGAAGTTCGTGCCGAGCAAGGTACAACTGGCCCTCTTTTCTTAGGTAAAGATACACATGCTCTATCTGAGCCTGCGTTCTCTACGGTTATCGAAGTGCTTGTAGCGAACGGTGTTGAAGTTATTATTCAAGAAAACAATGGCTTTACTCCAACACCTGGTATCTCGCACGCGATTCTTACGCACAACCTAGTGAATGACAAAAAAGCCGACGGCATTGTTATCACACCTTCGCATAACCCACCTCAAGACGGCGGTATTAAATACAACCCGACACACGGTGGCCCGGCTGAAGCTGAATTGACTCAAGCGATTGAAGACCGTGCGAACGTGATCATTGCTGAGCAAATGCAAGGTGTTAAGCGTACGCCTATCGCACAGGCTAAACAGTCTGAGCTAGTAAAAGAAGTTGACCTAGTGGCGCCATACGTCGCTGATTTGGTTAACGTTGTGGATATGGAAGCGATCCAGAAAGCAAACATCAAGATTGGTGTTGATCCACTGGGTGGCAGCGGTATTGATTACTGGCGTCAAATTGGTAAAGCGTACAACCTAGATCTTACTCTGGTAAGTGAAGCGGTGGACCCTTCATTCCAATTCATGTCTCTAGATAAAGATGGCGTGGTTCGTATGGACTGTTCTTCTCCATACGCAATGGCAGGCTTACTGGCGCTTAAAGACGAGTACGCTCTAGCGTTTGGTAACGACCCAGATTACGATCGCCACGGTATCGTGACACCTAAAGGCTTGATGAATCCAAACCACTTCTTAGCGGTTTGTATTGATTACCTATACCGTAACCGTGAAGGTTGGGGTAAAGACGTTGCTGTTGGTAAGACACTGGTATCAAGTGCATTAATCGATCGCGTAGTTGCTGACTTAGGTCGTGAGCTTTGCGAAGTGCCAGTTGGTTTCAAATGGTTCGTTGATGGTCTATACAACGGCCAGTTTGGTTTTGGTGGTGAAGAGAGTGCAGGTGCTTCTTTCCTACGTAAAGACGGTACGCCTTGGTCAACAGATAAAGATGGCCTGATTCTTTGCCTACTTGCGGCTGAGATCACTGCTGTGACGGGTAAGAACCCACAAGAATACTACGAAGAGCTTGCCGCTAAACACGGTGAATCTAAGTACAACCGTATTCAAGCGGTAGCAAATGGCGCACAAAAAGACGTGCTTAAAAAGCTATCTCCAGAGATGGTTTCTGCTGAGACGCTGGCTGGTGATGCAATTACTGCACGTTTAACACACGCTCCAGGTAACGGTGCTGCGATTGGTGGCTTGAAAGTGACAACTGAGAACGGCTGGTTTGCTGCGCGTCCATCAGGCACTGAAGACATCTACAAGATCTACTGTGAAAGCTTTAAGGGTGAAGAGCACCTGAAAGCAATCGAAGCAGAAGCTCAAGAGATTGTTAACCAAGTATTTGCAGCCGCTGGCCTATAATCGAATCTCGATTACTAGAGTTGCTACGTAAATAGAAGAAGGGTTGATGTGAAAGCATCAACCCTTTTTATTTGTGTTGGTTTCGTATAATTGGGAAAGGTAACTGAGTTAGCTCAGACGACTAACCGTGTGGCCAGCTTTGCGGCATCACAAACCAGAATTGCCCCGACTTTGTTTGCCCATGGACGAAGCGATCACCGAACTCGGTGATAGGCTGACTGCTGAAATCATCCGTACCAGCTGCCCATTGCTCTTTGGTGAGAGGGTAGAGCGCTTCAGTGATTAGATGAACTTGGTCTTGATAGCACCAAAACCCGTTAACCTGGCTCGAGTTAATGTCGTAGCCCAAACATGCAGTAGGTACGTTTTGCTCTAAGAATGGGTTGGTATATAGGCGACCTTGCATCAATAAGTGCTTTGAGTCGACATCGATCTCTGGATATTGCTCAACAAAGGCGGCAGAAGAGGACATTTCGAGTTGGTGGCTGAGCATCCTGTCGAGTTTCTTATCCAATTGGTCGTGAGAGTTGGGTCCAAACCATGTTTGTTCGTGGAGCAGATAAAACTTAATCGCCACTTCCCAATGTTCTAGCTTTTGGCTGCTCTCTTCTTCAAGAATAAAGTCGATTGCACCGAGAGTTCTGCCTTCCACATTGATCTGAATCTCATCGTGCTTTATCGAGTAATTCGGTGAGGCAGTGATCACTTGTTCACATAGATGCTGGTAGAGGAAGCCTAATCTAGGATTACCATCATAAGTATGTGATGAGTCGATGGCATGGTGGCTAGAGAATGCACTGAGATCCGAAATCGGTGGCTTGATTTCTAGTAATGGCGGTGAGTCGATGACCCATTGGTAAAAACGTTGCAGTGCTGTCATCTCTTCCTCATAAACTCATCGTGGGGCTTTCGACATTCTACCCGTAAATTGATATAACGACGTTATTATAAAGGTAAGCTGGAAAGAAAAATGAATAACTTACAATTAGAAAAGCTACTTAACGAAAAACTGCAGCCACAGCAGATTAAAGATTACTGCCCGAATGGCCTTCAAGTTGAAGGTGCAACAGAAGTGAAGCGAATCGTTACTGGTGTAACAGCTTCTCAAGCCTTGATTGATAAAGCGGTAGAACTGAATGCAGACGCTTTGTTAGTCCATCATGGTTTTTTCTGGAAAGGCGAGTCAGAAGCGATTCGTGGCATGAAGGGCAAGCGTATTCGTACCCTGATTAAAAATGACATCAACCTTTTAGGTTATCACTTACCGCTTGATATTCATCCTGAGCTTGGTAACAACGCGAAACTGGCGGAGTT
Organism: Vibrio sp. 10N.247.311.51; assembly: GCF_041467855.1. Lineage (NCBI taxonomy): Bacteria > Pseudomonadati > Pseudomonadota > Gammaproteobacteria > Vibrionales > Vibrionaceae > Vibrio > Vibrio sp. 10N.247.311.51. The sequence continues at coordinate 47,356 of NZ_JBFSVK010000031.1, forward strand.
ACTTGAGATAGAAGTCGAAGGCGGTTTGGAAGGGCACCCACAATCGGTTGCTATGTTTGGTAAATTAAAAACATCAATGACAGGTACTGAATTTGCAGCAAAAATCGATCAAGTGCTAAATCGTAAACCACTGCATATCGCTCCAGAAAATCAAGAAAAAATGATTACGACCGTCGGTTGGTGTACTGGTGGTGGTCAAGATTACATTGAGCTAGCGGCTTCTCAAGGTATTGATGCGTTCATCTCTGGTGAAATTTCAGAGCGCACTACTTACTCAGCACGCGAGCAAGACATTCATTATTTTGCTGCTGGCCACCACGCGACTGAGCGCTACGGTGTAAAAGCGCTAGGTGAATGGTTAGCGAAAGAGCATGGCTTGGATGTTGAGTTTATTGATATCGATAATCCGGTATAAGAGAAGTTGCGAGATGAGGGATACGAGTCGAGCGTATGCGTCATTCTCTAGAATTGAGCAGGTAACCTGTAGAGTTTATCTGCACGCTTAAAGAGATCCTCAACTCGCTCGTTCCTCGCTCTTGAGGATGACGACATTGTTTCGTTTTATAGGCTCCGTCATTCCCTAGGCTGACGGAGGAAGGAATAGGGAATCTCTTAAGTTTCTTTATAAACTAAATGAGATCCCCAACTCGCTCGTTCCTCGCTCTTGAGGATGACGACATTGTTTCGCTCTATAAGTACCGTCATTCCCTAGACTGACGAAGGAAGGAGTAGGGAATCTCTTAAGGTTCTCTATAAACTGATTGAGATCCCCAACTCACTCGTCCCTCGTTCTTGGGGATGACGATATTATTTTATTCGTTCACTTCGCACTCTTGAGGAGGACGGAGTTGAGAGCGTACAAAAGAAAAGGGGTTGATGTTCTCACATCAACCCCTTTTAACATTATGATTTATAGCAACTATTCACGTTCGTGAAGTGCCTTAAAGTCACGTTGTTCTTCACCAGTATACAGCTGACGAGGACGACCGATACGGTTCGTCGGATCGCTGTGCATTTCGTTCCAGTGAGCAATCCAACCGATGGTACGAGACATCGCGAAGATTACTGTAAACATAGATACTGGAATACCGATTGCTTTCAGAATGATACCTGAGTAGAAATCTACGTTCGGGTATAGCTTCTTAGAAACAAAGTACTCATCAGAAAGAGCGATACGCTCAAGTTCCATTGCTACGTCTAGTAGTGGATCTTGGATGTTTAGCTCTTTGAGTACTTCGTGACACGCTTCGCGCATTACTGTTGCACGTGGATCGTAGTTCTTGTAAACACGGTGACCGAAGCCCATCAAACGGAATGGGTCATCTTTGTCTTTTGCTTTCGCAACGTATTCTTCAATGTTATCTACGCTACCGATCTCTTCAAGCATGCGCAGACAAGCTTCGTTTGCACCGCCGTGAGCCGGGCCCCAAAGTGATGCGATACCTGCTGCGATACACGCAAACGGGTTAGCACCAGATGAACCAGCAAGACGCACTGTAGACGTAGAAGCGTTCTGTTCGTGGTCAGCGTGTAGAGTAAAGATTTTATCCATTGCACGAGCAACGATAGGGTTCACTTCATACTCTTCACATGGGTTTGCAAACATCATGTGTAAGAAGTTTTCTGCGTAGCCTAGGTCGTTACGTGGGTAGATAAACGGCTGACCGATTGAATATTTGTAACACATTGCAGCCAGTGTTGGCATTTTTGAAATCAGGCGGTATGCCGCAATTTCACGGTGTGTATCGTTGTTGATATCAAGTGAGTCGTGGTAGAACGCCGCTAAAGCGCCTACAACACCACACATTACAGCCATAGGGTGAGCGTCACGACGGAAGCCGTGGAAGAAACTAGCGATTTGCTCATGCACCATAGTGTGACGTGTCACGGTAGTCTTGAACTTTTCGTACTCAGCTCGAGATGGGGCTTCACCGTAAAGAAGTATGTAACATACTTCTAAGTAATCAGCGTTATTGGCAAGTTGGTCAATTGGATAACCACGATGTAAAAGAATGCCTTTTCCACCGTCAATAAAAGTGATTTGAGACTCACAGGATGCAGTGGCAAGAAAACCAGGGTCAAAAGTGAAAAAACCATTAGAACCTAGTGTACGAACATCGATCACTGGAGTACCAAGTACACCTTCTGTAATCGGCAGCTCGATTGGCGCTTGACCTTCAATGTGAAGGGTAGCTTTCTTATCCGCCATAACAATCTCCTTTGTTTATTATTTAATCCGTCCAGGATGTTTATGTGCCATTTTTTTACTGGTCTTACGTGGGAAAGTCAATTTTTCTGAAGCTTTGTGTGCACTTGTTAGTGTTTTTTACATTAAATTCGTTAAAAATCTGGTCTGTGTAGCATTATTTGTTACATCAATTGTATTAGAATGTTGCCAGCCGTATAGTGGCGCTGAAAAGTTTGGTTAAAACCTTATAAATGCAAGGCTAAGAAGAAATGTGAGGTGTCTTTCTTAATCGAGCAGTTAACAATTATTTTACAATTATCTAAGGCTCAACTTCAGTTATTTGTTAGGTTAATGTTAAATTTTGAAGGTTTGCAATCAAATTTTGTCCATAACAATATCATAAGGTTATTTAATGACCATAATGCTCAATGGAGCTGAGTGAGCAAGCCCGTGAAAGAAAGAAAGACAAGACCTGTTAATTTAGATTTACAGACCATCCACTTTCCAATCACAGCAATAGCTTCCATCCTACACCGTGTGTCTGGGGTGATAACTTTTGTCGCGATTGGAATTTTGCTTTGGTTACTATCCATTTCCCTCTCATCCCCAGTAGGCTTTGCCGAAGCTAGCGACATTGTCGATGGTTTCTTCGTGAAGTTTATTCTGTGGGGCATTTTAACCGCTTTGGCTTACCACATTGCTGGTGGTATTCGTCACCTTCTTATGGACCTTGGTCACTTTGAAGAGCTGGAATCTGGCGCTAAGAGCGCTAAGGTTGCATTCGCAGCAACAGCGGTATTGTCTCTACTAGCGGGGATCTTAGTATGGTAAACAACGTTTCTACTTTTGGTCGTAATGGTGTCCACGATTATCTATTGATTCGTGCAACTGCCATCATTATGACGCTTTACACTATCTACCTAGTCAGCTTCTGTGCTTTCTCTGGTGATATCTCTTACGCATCTTGGACGCAATTCTTTGGTGGAACCTTCACTAAAGTCTTCACCATGTTAGCGCTTACTTCTGTTTTGGTTCACGCGTGGATCGGCCTATGGCAAGTACTAACTGACTACATCAAATGCGCAAAACTGCGTGTTGGTCTTCAAGTCGGTGTTGTTGCAGTTCTTCTTGGATATTTCTTCTCTGGTCTGTTTATTTTGTGGGGTGCGTAAGTGACTATTCCTGTTCGTGAGTTTGATGCCGTAGTTATCGGCGCTGGTGGTGCAGGTATGCGTGCCGCACTGCAAATTTCTGAGCAAGGCCTTTCTTGTGCATTGCTTTCTAAAGTTTTCCCTACTCGTTCTCATACGGTTTCAGCGCAAGGCGGTATCACTGTTGCTCTTGGTAACGCGCATGAAGACCATTGGGAACAACACATGTATGACACAGTAAAAGGTTCTGATTACATCGGTGACCAAGACGCTATCGAATACATGTGTAAAAACGGTCCTGAGTCGGTAATCGAACTTGAAAAAATGGGCCTACCTTTCTCTCGTTTTGAGAACGGTACTATTTACCAGCGTCCTTTCGGTGGTCAATCTAAAAACTTTGGTGGTGAGCAAGCGGCTCGAACCGCAGCTGCAGCTGACCGTACTGGTCACGCTCTGCTTCACACGCTTTACCAACAAAACATTAAACACAAAACGACCGTTTTCTCTGAGTGGTATGCACTGGATCTTGTTAAGAACGAAGATGGTGCAATCTTAGGTACTACTGCGCTTTGTATGGAAACCGGTGAGGTTTGCTACTTCAAAGCGAAGGCAACAATCCTTGCGACTGGTGGTGCTGGTCGTATCTACGCATCAACAACGAATGCACACATTAACACTGGTGACGGTGTTGGTATGGCGATTCGTGCTGGCGTTCCTATGCAAGACATCGAAATGTGGCAGTTCCACCCAACGGGTATTGCTGGTGCAGGTGTATTGGTAACGGAAGGTTGTCGTGGTGAAGGTGGTTACCTTCTTAACAAAGACGGCGAACGCTTCATGGAACGTTACGCACCAAACGCTAAAGACTTAGCGGGTCGTGATGTTGTTGCTCGTTCAATGATGGTTGAAATTCGTGAAGGTCGCGGTTGCGATGGCCCTTGGGGTCCACACATTAAGCTTAAGCTTGATCACCTAGGTAAAGAGACGCTTGAATCTCGTCTTCCTGGTGTATGTGAACTTTCTCGTACCTTTGCTCACGTTGATCCAGTGAAAGAGCCAATCCCAGTAATCCCGACATGTCACTACATGATGGGTGGTGTTCCAACACAAGTTTCTGGTCAAGCTATCAAGCAAACCGAAGACGGCAGCGATGTTGAAATCCAAGGTCTATTTGCTTGTGGTGAAATCGCATCAGTATCAGTACATGGTGCCAACCGTCTAGGTGGTAACTCACTGCTTGATTTAGTGGTATTTGGTCGTGCGACAGGTCTACACCTAGGTGAGACACTGAAGAAGCAAGACGAAGCGAAACCTGCAACTGAAGCTGACATTGAGCGTTCACTAGAGCGTTACAACCGTTGGGAAAACAGTACAGACGGCGAAGATCCAGCGCAAATTCGTAAAGATCTTCAGCAATGTATGCAGAACAACTTCTCGGTATTCCGTGAAGGCAAAGCAATGGCTGAAGGCCTAGAAGAGCTAAAAGCGATTCGCGAGCGTCTGAAGAATGCACACCTATCTGATAAGTCTACAGAGTTCAACACTCAACGTATCGAGTGTCTAGAGCTTGAAAACTTGATGGAAACAGCATTCGCAACGGCTGTTGCTGCAAACTTCCGTACAGAGAGCCGTGGCGCACACGCTCGATTCGATTTCCCTGACCGTGATGATGAGCAATGGCTATGCCACTCACTTTACAACCCAGAGTCAGAGAGCATGACTAAGCGTGGTGTAAACATGGAACCTATCCATCGTGAAGCGTTCCCACCAAAAGCACGTACGTACTAAGGAGATATAACCATGAAACTGAATTTCTCTTTATACCGTTACAATCCAGATGTCGACCAGAAGCCTTATATGAAGGAATACACTCTAGAAGTGGATGAAGGTTCAGACATGATGCTTTTGGATGCGCTTATTCTGTTGAAAGAGCAAGATCCAACAATCTCGTTCCGTCGCTCATGCCGTGAAGGTGTATGTGGCTCGGATGGTTTGAACATGAACGGTAAGAATGGCCTAGCGTGTATCACGCCATTGTCTGCGCTTTCGGGCCAAGACAAGATTGTGATTCGCCCACTGCCTGGCTTACCTGTTGTTCGTGACCTGATTGTAGACATGACTCAGTTCTACGATAACTACGAAAAAGTGAAGCCATTCTTAGTGTCTGATGGCAATGTGCCACCGGCTCGCGAAAACTTACAAAGCCCTGATGAACGTGCTCATTTAGATGGATTGTACGAATGTATCATGTGTGCATGTTGTACAACGTCATGCCCATCGTTCTGGTGGAACCCTGACAAATTCATCGGACCAGCAGGCCTGCTTGCAGCGTACCGTTGGCTAATTGATAGCCGAGATACAGCGACAGACGAACGTTTGTCCGATCTTGATGATGCATTTAGCGTTTTTCGTTGCCATGGCATCATGAATTGTGTAAGTGTTTGTCCTAAGGGATTAAATCCGACGAAAGCTATTGGTCACATCAAGACCATGCTAGTGAATCGTTCGGTTTAAGTTATATAAAAATTGCCGCCCTAGAAGTTTTGGGGCGGCCTTTTAATAGCTCGGCATAGACCGCAGCAAACGTGAAAACTACTGGTTAAGGGAAAATATGCACAACGGCGTGATGAAGGCATGGCTCGAGTCTTCACACTTGGCTGGCGCCAATGCAACGTACGTAGAAGAACTCTATGAACTGTATCTAAGTGACCCAGATTCGGTAAGTGACGAATGGAGAAGTGTTTTTGAAGAACTGCCTGTGCAAGCTTCAGAGACAGTGGAACAACCACACTCTCGTGTTCGTGAATACTTCCGTCGACTCGCTCAAGAAACAAAGCATTACAGTGTCCAAGTTAGTGATCCAGATGTCGATGCGAAACAAGTAAAGGTTCTGCAACTTATTAATGCCTATCGATTCCGAGGGCATCAAGCAGCAAATCTAGACCCCCTAGGTTTATGGAAAAGAGCGACAGTTGATGAACTGGACCCTTCTTTCCACACTCTTACCGAAGATGACCTCAATGAGACGTTTAACGTCGGCTCTTACGCCATTGGCCAAGAGACGATGGTGCTTAAAGATCTCTACAAATCTCTAAAGCAAACTTATTGTGGCTCTATTGGTGCTGAATACATGCACATGACAAATACAGAGCAAAAGCGTTGGATCCAACAACGTTTAGAGTCTGTATCTGGTCAACCCTCTTTCAACAAAGAAGAAAAGCAAGCTTTCCTAGAAGAGCTAACTGCTGCTGAAGGTCTTGAGCGCTATCTTGGTGCGAAATTCCCAGGCGCAAAACGCTTCTCGTTGGAAGGTGGTGATGCTCTTATCCCAATGACGAAAGAAATTATTCGTCATGCTGGCGGACAAGGCATGCGTGAAGTTGTTGTTGGTATGGCTCACCGTGGTCGTCTAAACATGTTGGTCAACGTGCTTGGTAAAAAGCCACAAGACCTGTTTGACGAGTTTGCGGGCAAGCACGATGACACGTGGGGTACTGGTGATGTGAAATACCACCAAGGCTTCTCTGCGGACTTCGCAACGCCAGGCGGCAACGTTCACTTAGCACTAGCATTTAACCCATCTCACTTAGAAATCGTAAACCCGGTAGTTATCGGTTCAGTACGTGCACGTCAAGATCGCCTAGGTGATAATGATGGTAGCCGTGTACTTCCAATCACTATCCACGGTGACTCAGCTATCGCTGGTCAGGGTGTAGTACAAGAGACGTTTAACATGTCTCAAGCGCGTGGTTTCTGTGTTGGTGGTACGGTTCGTATTGTTGTAAACAACCAAGTTGGTTTTACAACGTCTAACCCTCGCGATACACGCTCTACGATGTACTGTACCGATATCGCGAAGATGGTTCAGGCTCCGATTTTCCACGTTAACTCTGATGATCCAGAAGCGGTTGCGTTCGTTGCGCGTCTTGCATTGGATTACCGTAATACGTTTAAGCGTGATGTTGTTATTGATTTGGTTTGTTACCGTCGCCACGGTCACAATGAAGCCGATGAGCCGAATGCAACACAGCCTTTGATGTACCAAAAAATCAAGAAACACCCAACGCCACGTAAGCTTTACGCTGACGTGCTAATGGAGCGCGGTGAGTTTGGTATTGATACAGCAACTCAGCTAGTTAACGAATATCGTGATGCACTTGATCACGGTGAAGTTGTGGTTAAAGAGTGGCGTCCAATGGCACTTCACTCAGTAGACTGGTCTCCTTACCTAGGTCACGACTGGAACATCGAGTGGGATAACAAGATTGATATCGAGCGCCTGAAAGAGCTTGGTACCAAACTTTGCCAATACCCAGACAGCCACAAGCTGCAAAGCCGAGTAAATAAACTGTACAACGATCGTACTGCCATGGTGAATGGTGAGAAACAAGTCGATTGGGGTATGGCTGAAACTCTGGCTTACGCAACACTTGTTGACGACGGTAAGCGTATTCGTATCTCAGGCCAAGATTCAGGTCGTGGTACGTTCTTCCACCGTCACTCAGTACTGCACAATCAATCAGATGCAAGCACGTATGTTCCTCTTGCGAACATTCATGATAAACAAGGGCCATTCCAAGTGTTTGACTCGGTGTTATCTGAAGAAGCGGTACTCGCATTTGAGTATGGTTATGCAACAGCAGAGCCAAGCGGTCTAACCCTTTGGGAAGCACAATTTGGTGACTTCGCAAACGGTGCACAAGTTGTTATCGACCAATTCATTTCATCAGGTGAGCAAAAGTGGGCACGTCTATGTGGTCTAACTATGCTGCTTCCTCACGGTTATGAAGGTCAAGGCCCAGAGCACTCTTCTGCACGTCTTGAGCGTTACCTTCAGTTATGTGCTGAACAAAACATGCAGGTTGTTGTTCCTTCAACACCGGCACAGGTTTACCACATGATTCGCCGTCAGGTAGTTCGACCAATGCGTCGTCCACTGATTGTAATGTCACCTAAGTCATTGCTTCGTCACCCTTTGTGTACTTCTTCTCTTGAAGATTTGGCAGAAGGCACGTTCCAACCAGCTATCGCAGAAATTGATGATCTGGCGCCTGAGAATGTAAAACGCGTCGTGTTCTGTTCAGGTAAGGTTTACTTTGACCTGCTTGATCAAAGACGTAAGAACGAGCAAGACGATGTCGCTATTGTACGTATTGAGCAACTTTACCCGTTCCCTTATGAGGACGTGAGAGCTGCCATTGCACAATACACAAATGTAGTCGATTACGTTTGGTGTCAAGAAGAGCCACAAAACCAAGGTGCTTGGTACAGTAGCCAACATAATTTCCGAGCTGCTATCCCAGTAGGTGCTGATATTCAATACGCAGGTCGTCCTGCATCAGCATCACCAGCTGTTGGCTATATGTCGGTACACTTGAAACAACAAAAAGCGTTAGTTGACGACGCTTTGACCCTACTTAAGAACTAGAAGTAAAAGGAAAATACGCACATGACAATTGAAATTCTGGTTCCAGATTTACCTGAATCTGTGGCTGATGCAACAGTTGCTACTTGGCACAAAAAACCGGGTGAAGCGGTTGCACGTGATGAAGTCATTGTAGATATCGAAACAGATAAAGTAGTTCTAGAAGTACCGGCTCCTGAAGCGGGTGTTCTGGAAGCTATCATCGAAGAAGAGGGTGCTACGGTACTTTCTAAGCAGCTTCTGGCTAAAATCAAGCCGGGTGCTGTCGCTGGTGAACCAACGAAAGACACCACTGAAGATACAGAAGCATCTCCTGACAAGCGCCATAAAGCTGCGCTAACAGAAGAGAACAACGACGCACTAAGCCCAGCTGTTCGTCGTCTGCTTGCTGAGCACAACCTACAACCAGCTGACGTTAAAGGCACTGGTGTTGGTGGTCGTATTACTCGTGAAGACATCGACGCACACCTAGCAGCAGCGAAAGCGGCTCCGGCAGCAGCATCTGCACCAGCAGTTGAAGCGCCAGCAGCGGCTCGTAGCCAAAAACGGGTGCCTATGACTCGCCTACGTAAGACAGTTGCAAACCGTCTTCTAGAAGCGAAAAACAGCACAGCAATGCTGACTACTTTCAACGAAGTGAACATGAAGCCAATCATGGACCTTCGTAAGCAGTACAAAGACCAATTCGAGAAGCGTCACGACACGCGTCTTGGCTTCATGTCTTTCTACGTGAAAGCAGTAACAGAAGCGCTAAAACGTTTCCCTGAAGTGAATGCTTCTATCGACGGTACAGATATCGTTTACCACAACTACTTCGACATCAGCATGGCAGTATCAACGCCACGTGGTCTAGTGACTCCAGTACTGAAAGACTGTGACACACTAGGTTTCGCTGATATCGAAAAAGGCATCAAAGAGCTAGCAATCAAAGGCCGTGACGGCAAGCTAACGGTTGATGAACTGATGGGCGGTAACTTCACTATCACAAACGGTGGTGTATTTGGTTCTCTAATGTCTACGCCAATCATCAACCCGCCTCAAGCGGCAATTTTGGGTATGCACAAAATCCAAGACCGTCCTATGGCTGTTGATGGCAAGGTAGAGATTCTACCAATGATGTACCTAGCGCTTTCTTACGACCACCGTCTAATCGATGGCCGTGAATCAGTTGGCTTCCTAGTGACCATCAAAGAGCTTCTAGAAGATCCTGCACGTCTGCTATTAGACGTTTAGTATCGCTAAAACGTCTAGTTAACCCCGTTAGCTAGACGTAAAAAGTTTCAAAGGCTAGGCTGCTCAACGTCTGGCCTTCAATTGAACTGTAAAGCCATTAGAAAATGGACAGCAGTTGATTTGAGAAGACCCTACAGACGTAACACAGGAAACTGTGTCGTTATGGAAATAATAATCCCTTAAGGGAAAATAAACGGAATATCAAAATGAATTTGCATGAATACCAAGCCAAACAGCTGTTTGCAGAATTCGGTTTGCCTGTACCAGAAGGTTTCGCATGTGATACTGCACAAGAAGCTTTCGAAGCTGCAGGTCGTATCAGTACAGCCAAGAAAGTCGTTAAGTGTCAAGTACACGCTGGTGGTCGCGGTAAAGCGGGCGGCGTAGAACTACATGACACCAAAGAAGGCGTTAAAGAGTTTGCACAAAAGTGGCTAGGTAAAAACCTAGTGACTTACCAAACAGACGCTAATGGTCAGCCTGTAACAAAGATCCTAGTTGAAGAAGCATCAAACATTGCTAATGAACTTTACCTAGGTGCTGTTGTTGACCGTGCAACGCGTAAAATTGTATTCATGGCGTCAACTGAAGGCGGTGTGGACATTGAGAAAATCGCTGAAGAAACTCCAGAGTTGATTCACCAATCAGCGATCGATCCTCTAGTGGGCCCTCAAGCTTACCAAGGCCGTGAACTGGCGTTCAAACTTGGTCTAGTTGGCGATCAAATCAAACAGTTCGTTAAGATCTTCATGGGTCTTGGCCAAATGTTCTCTCAGTACGACCTAGCTCTACTAGAAATCAACCCGCTTGTAATTACTGGCGAAGGCAACCTGCTTTGTCTTGACGGCAAGATCAACATTGACTCAAACGCAATGTACCGTCAGCCAAAACTTCGTGAAATGCACGATCCTTCACAAGAAGACGAGCGCGAAGCTCACGCAGCACAGTGGGAACTGAACTACGTAGCACTAGATGGTAACGTTGGCTGTATGGTTAACGGTGCAGGCCTTGCTATGGGTACGATGGATATCGTAAACCTACACGGCGGCAAGCCAGCAAACTTCCTTGATGTAGGCGGCGGCGCGACAAAAGAGCGTGTAGCTGAAGCATTCAAGATCATCCTTTCTGATGACAATGTTAAAGCAGTACTCGTAAACATTTTCGGTGGCATCGTTCGTTGTGACATGATCGCTGAAGGTATTATCGGTGCAGTTAAAGAAGTAGGCGTAACAGTTCCTGTAGTTGTTCGTCTAGAAGGTACAAACGCAGACCTAGGTCGCGAAGTACTTGCTAATTCTGATGTTGATATCATTGCAGCTGAATCTCTAACAGATGCTGCTCAGAAAGTTGTTGCTGCTGCGGAGGCTAAATAATGTCTGTATTAATTAACAAAGACACTAAAGTAATCTGTCAGGGTTTCACTGGCGGTCAAGGTACATTCCACTCAGACCAAGCTATCGCATACGGTACGCAAATGGTTGGTGGTGTTTCACCTGGTAAAGGTGGTCAAACTCACCTAGGCCTTCCAGTATTCAACACAGTACGTGAAGCAGTAGAAGTAACTGGCGCAACAGCAACAGTTATCTACGTACCAGCTCCTTTCTGTAAAGATGCAATCCTAGAAGCGATTGATGCAGGTATCGAACTGATCGTAACGATCACTGAAGGTATCCCTACAACAGATATGATCGACGTTAAAGTGAAGCTAGAAGAAACTGGCGTTCGCATGATCGGTCCTAACTGTCCAGGTCTTATCACTCCAGACGAGTGTAAGATTGGTATCATGCCTGGTCACATCCACAAGAAGGGTAAAGTAGGTATCGTATCTCGCTCAGGTACCCTTACTTACGAAGCAGTTAAGCAAACAACAGATGAAGGCTTTGGTCAGTCTACATGTGTTGGTATCGGTGGTGACCCTATCCCAGGTTCAAACTTCATTGATATCCTAAAACTTTTCCAAGAAGACCCAGAAACTGAAGCAATCGTAATGATTGGTGAGATCGGTGGTACTGCGGAAGAAGAAGCGGCTGAGTTCATCAAAGCAAACGTAACTAAGCCAGTTGTATCTTACATCGCTGGTGTTACTGCTCCTCCGGGCAAGCGTATGGGCCACGCTGGCGCAATCATCTCTGGCGGTAAAGGTACTGCTGAAGATAAGTTCGCAGCACTAGAAGCAGCAGGCGTTAAGACTGTTAAGTCTCTTGCTGACATCGGTAAAGGCCTACGTGAAATCACGGGTTGGTAATCAGCTGGCTTTTATCGGTTGAGATAGAAGTTAACTGAACGATATTAAAAAGGCTTGGTCACTGACCAAGCCTTTTTTATGTTCTCGGGATACGAGATACGAGATACGAGATACGAGATTCGAAATCGTCCTGCTAAGTGCTAAGTGCTAAGTGCTAAGCTCGGCTTCTAACCATTTGAGATAACATAAACATCGCAGCTGCACTGATAACAACAGACGGGCCAGCAGGCGTATCATAGAACCAAGACAAGCTTAGCCCTCCGAAGACTGCGATAGAGCCAATCACTGATGCGAGGAAGGCCATTTGCTCGGGTGTGTTCGCGAATTTCCTTGCCGTAGCTGCTGGGATGATCAGTAGCGATGTCATGATTAACGCACCAACAAACTTCATGCCGACAGCAATCACGATACCGACCAATAGCATCAGAATCAGACGCATTAAATCAATGTTGATGCCATCAACCGCCGCGAGATCTTCATTAACCGTCGTTGATAGTAGTGGTCGCCAAAAGATAGCAAGCACCAATCCAATCACAGCAGCACCCGCATAGATGAACACTAGATCCGTTGGAGATACTGCTAGCAAGTCACCAAATAGGTAGCTCATTAGGTCAACACGAACGTTATCTAAGAAACTGACAGCAACCAAACCAAGTGATAGCGCACTGTGCGCCAAAATACCGAGTAGGGTATCGGTCGCGACCAGCTTTTGTTTTTGTAAAGTCACTAGCAACACGGCCAGCATCAAACAACAAATCAGCAGCGCGAAATACAAGTTAATGTTGAACAGAAAGCCAAGTGCTAAGCCCATCAAAGAAGCGTGAGCAAGCGTGTCACCAAAGTAAGCCATCTTACGCCACACCACGAATGAACCTAGTGGGCCTGCAATTAGTGCAATACCCAAACCCGCCAAAATAGAGGGAAGAAGAAACTCAAGCATTAGTGGTGTCCGTGTTTATGGTTTGAACATTCATGCACGTCGCCTTCGACAGGCTGGCCTGCAAGATCATGATGGTGATGTTCATGTTGGTGATGATAAAACGCTAGTGTCTCTTGGGTCGCGGTGCCAAAGAGCGCAATATACGAAGGATGGTGTTTGATGTCTGCAGGTGCGCCTGAGCAACAGATGTGGTGGTGTAAACAGATAACATCGTCTGTTTTTGCCATCACTAAATGCAGATCGTGTGAAACCATAAATACGGCACAACCAAAGCGGTGGCGAATGGTGTCAATCAAGTCATACAGGTCAATTTGCCCTTGAACGTCGACGCCTTGAGCTGGTTCATCGAGAACCAGTAGGTCTGGTCTTCTTAGCAATGAACGAGCAATGAGCACACGTTGGTTTTCACCGCCGGATAGCTGGTGCATGTTACTCTTCTGCAGATGTTCAGCACCAACGAGCTTCAATGCTTCAAGGATTTCTTGCTGACTGAACTTGCCAGTGAGCTTTAGAAAACGCTCTACGTTGAGCGGTAGTGAGTCATTGAGCTTTAATTTTTGTGGTACATAGCCAATTTTCAGTTTTTTAGCTTTTGTTATTGTGCCTGAAAATTTGGTCTGTAGACCCAGTACCACTTTTACTAATGTCGACTTTCCTGCACCGTTTGGCCCAATTAGGGTGGTGATTCTGCCGCGCTCTAAATTTAGAGAGATGTTGTCTAGAACTTTTCGACCGTCAAATTCGACGCTCACAGAATCTAGTTGGATTAAGTTATCCATGAATAGAACTCATTTGCAATTCGCTAATGTTATAATGTAACATTTACCTCAAGCCTAAGCTACTTTTCTATTATCGAGGGATTATGTCACGTTCATCTTTTATACTTGCTACTTTGCTTTTAGCGCCAAGTGTCGCAAGTGCCAATACTATTCTAACAAGCTTTAAACCAATTCAAATGATTGTGACGGAATTAACGCAGGGCGTTAGTGAACCGGATGTGCTAATGAACAGCAATGCTTCGCCGCACGATTATGCGCTTAAGCCATCTGATGTCAAAAAAGTTCACAGTGCCGATATGGTTATCTGGTTTGGTCCTGACCTAGAAGCCTTTCTGACTAAGGTGATTGGTTCAAAAGAAAACGTTATCAAGATCAGTGAGATTCCAGGAATTAACTTGCGAGAGTTCGGACATGATGACCACGATTCTCATGAAGGACATAATCATGGTAGCCATGACCCGCATTTTTGGTTAGGTATCGACCAAGTTGAAGTAGCCGCAAAATATATCTCAGCAAAGTTGATTGAATCTGACCCTGATAACGCAATGGCGTATCAAGAAAACCTAGATTCTTTCCTGCTTGCTTTGAAAGAAAAGCAGCAGTCTATTCATGAACAACTTGCGCCAGTGAAAGACAAAGGTTACTACGTATTCCACGATGCGTATGGCTACTTTGAGCAAGAGTTTGAACTGAATAACTTAGGTCACTTCACAGTGAGCCCAGAGCGTAAACCGGGTGCAAAAAGCCTGATCGCTATTAAGAAAACGCTAGTACGCGACAATGTTCAATGTGTATTCTCAGAGCCTCAATTTACCCCTGCTGTGATTGAATCAGTGACTCGCGGAAGTAACGCTAAGCAAGGCCAGCTTGATCCTATCGGTTCAACAGTTGAAGTGAAGAGTGGAAGTTATTTCGATTTTCTTCAGCAACTTACAGACAGCTACACAAGCTGCTTAAGCGGGAAGTAATTCATAACGAGTATTCTTTACTCTACTTTGCTCTCGTTAATTTATGAATCATGCCGCTTTTTGCGGCATTTTCGTGACCGCTAAGATAAAACCTCCTAACAAATAGCAAACCTCCTTTCTCCTTTTCTAATTTCCGCTAAAATAGAAAGATAATAATAAGCACAAAAAAACTCAGTTTTTGGTTAAGCAACGATAAGACGTTGTGGTGCCCAAAATTTCATGCGTTGTTGCTGTTCAGGATTAAGAGTTGTATCGAATTATCTTCAAAATGTTCATCTTAATGAGCATTTCATTTAGCGTTCTAGCGGTAAATACCTCACCCTCCGTTTTTTATCCTTTGCCCGTTCAAGCGCAAGGGAATTTCCTTGCGGCTAAAAACTTGTACTTAGGTGCCGGAGGCGGGCTCTGGGTTCATGATGTACATGGAAAAGTACTCTTTTACGACGGCCGAACTCTATTCCCTCGCAAGGGTAGCTTACTGCAATTTTCTTCGGAAAGAGTCGCGTTTCTGAACGATGAGTTTTGGACATTTTTCGATAACGAGGTGTATCGACATAACCCTGGAATTGGCAACGAATTGGCGTTTAGCCTAAGTCCCGGCGCTGAAATAACCAATATCGGTGCATCGGGCGATTATATTTGGGTTACTGACGGCAGTAATTTCTATACCTACAACACTCAATCTTTAGAATTCAACACCTACTCTCTACTCAAACTGTACCGATACAATAACAGCAGTGACATTGCGATTAACGACGCTGAGTGGGTGCTATCAAAGTGGGTGCTAGCGACCAGTTCTGGCGTTTACCTTTCAGAGAATCAAGAGTTTACCCATGTCACCGCATCCGACAAAAACCATATTGAGACGGTTTATTTTTCGAATGCTCGACGTGAGTTAGTGATCGGTACTTTAAATGGTGCTGTGATTGTAGATCTCGCGAACCCAGATAAAGAGACCATAGTTAAAGGGTCGCATGTTCTCTCGCTGGCCGAAACTTCGGACCAGTATTGGATTGGTACAGAGCACGGCCTTATTAGCTACAACTTTATTACGGGACAAATTACTCGATTCGAACAAGCCGCTAATCAAGACTTCTCGTTACCGGGTGAGAAAATATATTCGTTGATAAACGATCATGCTGGTGGCATGTGGATTGCGACAAACAACGGTATCCGATATTTCTCACTATTCAGTAAGACCTTCTCGAGAACCCCCCTAACTGGATTGGGCATGCATTCGAGTAGTGTGGTGATCAATAAAGTACTGCCTGTCAGTGACCAGTTATCTTGGGTCGCGTCCTCAATGGGGCTCTACTTGGTTGATTCTGAAAGTGAAGAGAACCCAATTCGTGTTTACTCTAACCCTGTTAATGATTTTGAGATCTTTGGCTCTTCCATTTGGTTGGCGACCGAACAAGGCATCATCAGCCTAAATACGGAAACGCTACAACCCGAAGCCCTTGATTTACCAAGGCCGATTAAGGGAGTGCATGTTGAAAACTTTGCACTTCAAGCTGATAATGTTCTTTGGATGACCTCGGGGCAAAACCTGTATTCGTTATCTATCGAAACCATGAAACTGACGAGTTATGGCACTGACTGGTTAGTCGACAAGTTCTTGCCTGCGAAGATCACCGCTCTCAATGTCGGCTTGCTAGGTCGCATCTATATAGGAACAGACCATGGTTTCTACTCGTTCATTGATAAACGAATTAGCTTTAGTCGTTCAAGCGAACGGTTTGGCAAAGTCGTCGATATTGAAAAAGCGAAGGATGGAGCGCAGTGGTTTGCTAGCAGTTATGGCGTGTATCGAATCCCGGATGACAGCTCTGTTATTCAAGAAATCACTCTTGTTGAAGACAATATTAGTCCTAACTGCCTGATAAGCGATGACAATGGTGTTTGGTTAGGCTCTTCGAAAGGCATCAGTTATTACGGATTGGATGGGCAACTGCATAAACACATCGGTTCGCCATTTGGTTTGATCACCAATGAATTGGCGGCGGGTGCATGTGCTCTGTTTTATAGCGAAGAGAGCCAACCTTCGAGGCTTGTTTTCGGCTCAAAGTATGGCGTAGTCAGCGCGTTGTCTAACGAGTTACTGGTATCAACCACACCTCATAGCCGTGCCTTGTTGAGTAAGATAAGTGTCGACCAACAAACGGTGTCACTTGGCGGAAAAACGGCTGAACTGGATGAGATTCCTTATGGTTCATCGATGGGGTTTAAGCTAGGTATCTTGCCAGCAACGTTCGCACCTGCGATGGAATACCGACTGAGCGACGATGAACCTTGGAGTGAGTTTGAAGGGGGCTTGTTAACGCTCGACCATCTTCTTCCAGGGGATTACACACTTGAAGTGAAACCGGTTAAAGACTCCCATTATCGCTTTGTGTCAACCAATCAAAGCTTCTCGATTGCAGAGCCTTGGTATTTGACCAATTGGGCTGCAGCAAGCTCTCTGATGTTACTGATTGGCGTTGTGACTATCTTGGTCTTTTGGCGCTCTCGTTATGTCACTTTTGCCAACAGGCACTTAAAAGCGCAAGTTGCACTGAAGACAGACCAATTGAGACACCAAAGCCGGATATTACTCGCGACTAATCAACAGCTTAAAAAGCAGCTATCCGTTAAGAATGCGCTTGTGTCTCATACTGCCAATGAACTCTCTTCTGAAGTGAATCATATTGCTGCGATGCTCCCGAATTGGAATGACGAGCTCGGGAAGTCGCCGATTCTAACCTTGAAAAATGGCTTAGCTCAATTGAGCAATACCCCCCAAGGGAAAGGGCAAGTTTGTTACGATATAATTTTAATCTTAGAGGCGGTACTCAAAGCTTGGCAGGATGATTTAACCAAAGCCGGTATTGAACTGGATATTAAAGTCGAAACAAAACAACGATATGTCTCGTTGCTGTATTTTAATCTCGATATTATCTTCAATAGCTTGGTTGCGAGTATCATCAAGAGAAACTTTAAGTCGCAGAGTATGGTGGTTCTGGTTGAAGAGGTTAAGGAGCATCTTGTTGTAACCATTCGAGATCATGGCATGCCTTTCCCTAAGCTGGCATCAAGCATGGGTGACAATACCGGAAAGTCGACCGACCTTAACATCGAAAAGCTGCCACTATTGATGAATCAGAGCGGTGGCGAGCTTAATGCCTTTGTTTCGGAGTCTCAAAATAAGGTTCAGCTTTCGTGGCCAATTGAGTATCAAGTACTCGACAATCTTGAAGCCAGCACAATTGAACAGATTGAAACCATTAAGCTTGCCGCTTCAACGCCAGAGCAGCAAAAACTGACAGCGGAACAAGAGTGGAAGAACAGAGTGTCGCAGCTTGTGAGTGAAAACTACGCTGATGCCGAGTTCAGTACTGCAACTGCTGCTAAGTATTTGTTTATGTCTGAGAGAAGTTTACAGAGACGCTTTAAATCGGCTTACAACAAGACCTTCAAAGAGCACTTGAATGAAGTACGTCTAGAGCATGCGTGTGAGCGCTTACTCGCTGGAGAGAAGATCTCTGATGTGGCATTTGATTCGGGCTTCAATGACCCTTCCTATTTCAGTCAAAGGTTTAAGCACCACTTTGGCATGTCACCATCTAAGTTTGCTGAAAACAACGAAGAGTAGCGTGCAGCGGATACTTTGCTAGAACCTAGAAAAAGATACTTTAGCCTCGACATTCGTGTTGGGGCTTTTTTATGCTTCTACGAGATACGAGATACGAGATACGAGATACGAGATACGAGATACGAGATACGAG
>NZ_JBFSVK010000032.1:0-65849 GCF_041467855.1 Vibrio sp. 10N.247.311.51
AGCTGATCAGATCGTAGGTTCTTGATTTAGTTCCATTGAATTACGCAACAAAGCCGTAACAAAGCCACTGCCGCATTCCAACCTAGACCTATAAATAAACTATTCGAATGAAACAATGACTATATTTTAATCATGCATAGATCTACGTAGTTTTTCACTTCGAGCAAAGATAAAAAAGAAAATGAAGCAGACAACCCATAAAGCCGCTGAAATCTTTAAGTTAAGCAAACTTTCAGAGATCAGAGGTAAAGCTATTGAAAAAAGAAATAGTACAACTACAAAAAGCTCACATCCAGCACCTATAAATGAGTGTTTATGACGAAATAGCGCCCATCTAGAAATCATTTTGACAAACTACCTTTAAAAAAAACCAATCTTGAGACCTGATAAAAAAAAGCGAAGGTACTGATATCTTCGCTTTTTTAGGGATTGATAAACAACCCCAAGCTGATTTTATAGACTACCAGTTTAAGCAAATAATAAAAAAATCAGTATTAGATTGCGGACGGAATATCTCAAAATCGTTAATTATAAATTTTATTGCGCAAATCGATAGAGCTAATTAAGGAGCTTGAGCTTATCAGCTACGTAGCTTCATGCTTAACTCGTTGCAAAGCCAATAACCTGGAAGTAACACAATCAAGCACTTATTAATCGCAGTCCTCTGAACTTTGGACGAATAAAAAAGAGAAGCGAGTTACTTGCTTCTCTTTTGGGATGATGTTATTTTTTTATCGTTATCAGTAACATCGTTTAGTGGACACTCCGACAAAAATAAGCTCTAAAGCGAATCTTTAAACACCTTCTTTTGAGACCTCTATTTCACTCGTGTTAATACACTAGAGTCGGTATGAGAAAAAGGTTTACCATACACATGTAAAGCCGTTGTTTGAGAATAACGAATCGTGTCTTCTTCACTGAAATCCAAAAGCATAGTAAAGTCAGTTGTCGTATCGTTTGCTGTCATATATTTGCTCTCCGCAATACCTCGTTTTTGTGTCTTAAAGTCAATCTTGTCCCCAGCTTTACCCTCTGTAACGACACAAACAGCTCTTGGAATACAATAAGAGTTATAAACCATCTCATTTTCTTTATCGTAGATTAGGTAGCCACGTTGATCGTGAAACTTTCCATCATCACTCTTACGGAACACCTCTTGCTTGTAATAAAGTGCAACAAGATACTGATCACTCGCGTTTGTTGCATCGGCAGCTGGTTCAAAGATTATCGTTTCGTAAAAAGGCTCTACGGCAGGCCCACCTTTGCCAACCTTCGATCCTTCTTGACCAGGAGCAATATCTACCCCACCAGACTCTACACTTTTCCATTCTCCTACCAACTTAGCTAAAGGCCCAAAGTCGAGTCCGTTAATTACATTTGATTCTTGGGAAAAAGCCAAAGGAGAGGCTAAAAGTAAAGTTGCGAGTACAAAGCTGTTTTTCATTTTTTTATCCTTAATGATTGATTTAACTCGCGGCGAATAGTACACATGAAAAAAGTAAGGGTATAAGGAATTAAATCGATTGTTCTTTATGTTTTTTTTCATGAGAGTTTAATCAAAATATTGAGACTGAGACGTTGTACTCAATTTTAATTAATCGATAACTTCTACAGACCTAAACGCTAAGGCTACGGTTCCAATGAGATTGAATGTCACGATTTATATCAATAGATATCACGATAATAATGCTTTTAATCGCGCTCTAATCTTCATTCCATTAACGAGGTTATTTTTAAATAATTGATTTTAAAGTAAATTCAGATGAGTTAGACATGTATCTCATGCATAATGATATATGTTGAGTTTTCTATCGAAAGGCTTTGTAAATCTACTGGTGATAGATGGTATGGCTGTACAAAGTAGCCACGTTTAAGTTGGTGGGTATAATTATTGACTTAAAGACAAACGAATAAATAAGCGGAATGAGTAATTTGACATACTACAACAAAGAAAAAAGAACCCACCTTGCTCATGGGGTTTCAAGGCGGGCTATACATGAACAAAAGCGCTCATAAACAACGTCAGTTGGCTAGATGCCCCAATACCGATAGAGGCCACATTAATCATAAGGATACAAGTAAAGAGTGCAACTCCATGACTAATATAAATCCATGATTACCGTGAAACACATCGTTTCGTTGGCGTACCGCCATCACTCAACTTCTCGGCTCCCATTACGCAGAGTTAGACTTAAGTGGAGAAGACTGCCCTTTTATTCGCAATGAGCAAGATTGGTCCCGATTTTTAACCAGCCAATATTGCCGTCGATGGAAGCTGCACTTTGCAAAGAAAACGGCCAACGTGACGCCCACCATGACTTACCTCGGACGATACCTAAAACGTCCACCCATATCAGCGTCGCGTTTACGACATAATTTCCAGGGAGGCTTGGTGACGTTTGATTACCTCAACCATAGGAATGGTCGGACGGAATCCCTCATTTTGAGTCCAGAAACTCTGATAGAGCGCATGATTGAGCATATTCCTGATAAGCACTTCAAAATGATTCGATACTTCGGTTTTCTATCAAACCGACGTCGTGGTGAGATGATCCCTAAGGTCTACGATGCCTTAGGCATCGCCCCTAAAGACGCACCTGAAATGCCCGGCTACGCCGCCATGTTGAAAGGGTATGTGAAGGTTGACCCGTTTGAGTGCATTCTTTGTGGGCATCGTTTAACGTTTCTTCGTTTTAGGGCTGGAGAAGCGCTGTCAGAGCTGGTCCATCATGCTCTGGTTCAAGCTCAAATCAGGTCAATTTAGGCATTTCGCAGGATGAGTATATCTAAAATCCCGAAAACAGCATGAAAGTGTTCAACAAACACCCGTGTTTAGATTGTAGAGCAGAAGTTAGATCAGTCAGCGACTCATTCTGACGTGAGTTAGGCCGCGATCGTTCAGGTAAGGAATCATTCAGATTCCTTACCTTTCAAGTTTTTTGCTCAACTTGAGCCATGCTCTCGAACATTCACTTCCCCCTAAGTGGAACTTCACCGATACAAAATCCATCGTCATTACTTGATGGTTTTAACCAATCCTATCCTAACCTACCATGCTTGAATTCAGATCGAGACTGATAATGGGAACGCTTCTGGGTTAAGTAGTACCAGCTGTAAGGCATGAGCTCCAAGCTACTCTCTCCCAGATCTCTCCATACTCGATCATAACAATCAAAATCATTTCAGATATATATCATCTTCGTGCACCTACTACTTAACTCATTCTAAGGAGTGTTTCATGCACGATAACAACTACTACTTTGATGGTCCTGTCACCGCTGATAGGGTGCTCGACGCAGCCGCAGAAATCCTTGCTGCACGGGGCCTCCGAGGCGATCAATATTGCAATCCAGAACTCACTAAAACCTACCTTTCTTGCAAATTAAAAGCCTATGAAAGAGAAGTCTTTGCGGTAATGTTTCTCGACAACCAACATCACTTGATTTCATTTGAAGAGCTTTTCTTTGGCACCATTGACTCTGCCAGTGTCTACCCTAGAGAAGTAGTAAAAGCCGCATTAAAGACAAATGCCGCAGCAGTCATCTTTGCTCACAACCACCCTTCCGGTGATGCAACACCTTCACAAGCAGATAAAAGAATCACTCAAAGGCTTAAAGATGCTTTGGCGCTGGTGGATATTCGCGTTCTCGATCATATCGTTATTGGTGATAGTGCAGTTTCCTTTGCAGAAAGGGGGCTACTATGATTCAGAAAACATCTGGTAATGTGGAACTAATTGATTGTTTCCATCAAGCATTACTTTCGATATTCCAGCGTTACTCTATACCTCCCCAAGCTCAACGTATTGTTCTGAATTGTAGACAAAGACGTTACTACAAAACCGGACAAGGGCTTCATCCTATTGAGATTCAATTTCGCCGCACATCTATTAATGAAGACTGGCAGATTATCTGTTTGACTAGCTTTTCTTATTCAGAAAATAAACCCAAAGAGATGGAGCCGGAGCTCTACTTCCATCTATTCAACCTATGGTGTTATCAACCCGACACTAGAGTAGCAAGTCTGGAAGATCCACAAGTAAGAGAGTTACTTGATACTTGGCTTAAGGCCCTAAGCCGTCACATTACTCAGTACCTCTTTGATGATGTTCGATTGTCAATGATCCGCACATTCGATGAACAAACCACTAACTAATTTATACCGCTATTTTTAAAGGAGAATCATCATGTCTATTTTGCACTTCACACCTTCCCTACTGTCTGTCTCTGACAAGCTCCATGCATTAATCAATAAGCAACTCCAAACCTCCATAGAAGCTACAACGCCCAACAGTGAAACGCTTTCCATTAATTTTCGAGATAGGAGCTACAGTGCTGAAGAAGGAGGATACCACCCTGTAGAAATTGGCTTGAAAATAGAAAACAATATGCTGAACATTCTTTACATCACCGACTTTGCCTTTATGGGGAATCACTACCCAGAATTAGAGCGCTGTATAGATTTTGATTTTGGTAATCAGGTCGCCTTTACCGTGGCGACAGGGTGGCAAAGCATCCGCTCTGAAGGGATTGATGAGCTATATAAAATGTGGGAGCACAATTTCCTACACTACGTTGAAGCGGAATGCTATGACGAAATAGCAATCACTAATTAACCCCTACCTATCTAACCACACTTCCACCTGTTGCTTTGCTTCTTCCTTGTGCTCTTGTTTTACATGGGCCCCAACAGAAACTAACGCAGCCATCAAGACACTAATATCATCACTGTAGCCCACCCCCACCAACACATCGGGTATCGCATCAATAGGGAAAACAAAGTAGCCCAACGCACTCAGGATAGCAGTCTTAGCCCAACGCGGTGTATCGCTATCTTTCGCACAGTAATAAAGAGTCAAAGCCGTTTCAATCACATCACGACCAGCTTTCTTGGCGTAGCGTTTAATCTTCCTCCAAAACGAGTGATCACTGAAATGTCTTTGGTGCTGGGTATCTTGCATCGTAAGTCCTCTAGTCAGACTTCAGGATACTGGTTAACAAACTCACTTTTAATACCAAACCTTAGCTAATGCGACATAAGTTAACGTAGCACTTTGTAATATGCATTAGCACTCAACACTTAATAAGAAGGACCATCAAATGGGATTTTGGGACAACGTTGGAAAGCTTGCAAAAGCAGGCGCACAGGCAGGAGCTAAAGTGGCTTCTGACACGTACGGAGACATGAAAGAAGCACAGGCAGACTCTGCTCGTAAGAGCGATGATCAGCTAGCTCGTACTATTGCAAAGCGCTCAGGTGGTACATGGGCGATAGGAGCAGCTCGTCAAGAACTTAAAAGTCGCGGATATGGTGATGACGAGATTCGAAGTCTAGTGAGTCGCCACCGCTAGTTATATTAGGGGCGCGGTAAACTCACCGCGTCCGCTTCTTTATTCATTTACTTCCCCGTAAAACGCTGCGACATAAGTCAGCGCAGCGACTCGTAAACTCTCTCCAATCAATTCGTTAGCTCATTGTCTTTACTCATTAATCATATGAGAAAAGAGATGTGCGCTTAAATATAAAGCCATCTATGGACGATACTAAAGTTAATCGCTCTCAACATTACATACAGTTAGTTCTTGAGATTTATAAGCGCATTCCTAACAGTCGCAAGATCACTGCAAAGGAAATTCAACAACAGCTAAATGAAGTGGGCATTGTCAGGTCGGAGCGAACCATTCAGCGCAACCTCACTGACATCGCTCAGTTTTTTGATGATGTTGATGTCGATACGCGCGATAAGCCTTTTGGTTACAGTCGCCGCTCACAAAACTTACTCTCGTACGGCCCACAAGAGGCTGTACTGCTCAGCCTAGCTGAAAACTATCTACGCTACCTTCTTCCTGTCAATTTAATGAAAACGCTCGACAGTATTTTTAATGATGCGAAGCAACACCTTTTCCCAACCATCAGCAACCTTAAGGAGCGCCAATGGTTGAAGAAAGTGCGCTTTGTTAGTGAGGGTGTCCCATTTCTTCCCCCTAATCTCGATAATGAGATTTTTGAAAAGGTGAGTTACGCTCTCTTCCACAATCGTTACCTATCTCTTTGTTATACGAATACTAACCTTGAGCGTAAGACTAAAGAGGTAATGCCATTGGGGCTAGCACAACAAGGTAGTCGTCTGTATCTGGTGTGCCGCTTCCATGGTCACACCAACGAACGTTCTCTGGCATTACATCGAATCCAAAAAGCTAGTATCTCTACGTTTGATTTTGCGTACCCAAACAACTTCAATCTAGAGCAATATGATTTAGATGGCCGCTTTTACTTTGGAGAAGGAGAAGAGATAGTGTTGTCGTTTTGTATCAGACAAGAAAGTGGTTATCACTTATTAGAAACACCGTTATCGACGAAGCAAAGTGTGAAGTTAATCGATGGAGGATATCAATTCACTGCAACGGTGATTGATTCACTTCAGCTAGATCGATGGTTACTTGGCTTTGGTAGTGATGTATGGAATATAACTAAAGAGGCAGGCTCACCAAAACTGTCTTAAAGCATTATTACTTTCTATCTGTCAGTAAATCTAACCTTCATCTCGCTCTGCTACTCTTTCCAAAATCCAATCTTGAAGTTCACTCTCGACCCAAGCCACGCTGCGTAATCCCAACGATACTGATTTAGGAAACTTTTCATCTGCCATGAGTTTGTACATGTGTGCACGGCTCAACCCAGTCATATCTAACACTTCTTTTAATCGAATTAGTCTCATTTTTCTTTCCTCATGAATTACTCGTCATAAGGAGAGAGCTAGTTGTAAATTTTCCGGACTCTAACCAAGGAGCACCTATGCCTGAACATCACGACCTTTTCACCACGCTTGAAAACGAGATACATCAAGCACCGCTTAATGAACAAACGCGAACTAAGCTACTCGATAATCTTGAACAAATGAAAACCACAGAACTCAACATTCTGATCACGGGAGCTACTGGAGCTGGAAAAAGTTCTACGATAAATGCCCTTTTCGACATGGCGATTGCAGAAGTAGGTACAAGCTGTGAGCCACACACCCAAGGAATCAATCAATACCGCTTGAACAACCTAATTCTTTGGGACAGTCCGGGCTTAGGAGACGGAGTCGAAGAAGATGAGCAACACGCTCGCTTACTAGAAAAGACATTGAAAACCAAAGATGACCAAAAGCGTTTTGTCATCGATTTAGTCCTTGTCATTCTCGATGGTGGTTCTCGTGATCTAGGAACTCCAATTACTTTAATCAACGATGTACTTATTCCTGCACTAGGAAAAGAAGCTCAGCACCGTCTAATGATTGCCATTAATCAAGCAGACAATGCTTTGAAAGGGAGCCAAGCGTGGGACCATGAAAGTAATACGCCAACTTCCGCAGCCAAAGATCACCTAGAAGCCATGGTGAACTCCATTCATCGCCGTGTACTACGGGCTACAGGGGTTTATTTAAAACCGATTTACTACGTTGCTGGTCACTGTGATGGCACAACCAAACAGCGTCCCTATAACCTCTCCAAGCTGTTGTATCTGATTGTTGAACGCCTACCAAAAAATAAACGGCTCATACTGGCTAATCGTACGCTTTCCCCTCGACATGAGAATTGGGAAGACAACGATGCCAGTGATTACAACAAAAAAACCAGTTTTAGCCTGTGGGAAGCCATCTTCGATACGACAACTAAAGGAGCAGAGTATGGAGAGGAAATAGGAAGCATCTTTGGCACTACAGGCCAACACATTGGAAAAGTCATAGGAGGCGCGCTAGGAGCCTGCCTAGGTGGCTTGCGTTACATCTTCGGCTGGTAGGTAGTCTCATACCGCCCAACCTCACAAACCAAGACTCTCTTCGACACAAGTTGTCGTAGCCATCTTTTAGTATCAACTCATTAAATAATCGATAAAGGAAATAACCATGAAACATATGGTCAAAATGTCAGTTTCAACTCTAACTTCACTTGTATTATTAGGTTGTGGGGGCGGTTCATCGTCAAGTGGCACTACTCCAACACCTACACCATCAACAGTTACTGTTAAAGCTATTGATGGTTATCTCGTAGATGCAGAAGTATGGATTGATGTAAATGACAATCTAGCTGTAGATGCGGGCGACCGTTATATCGGCTTAACTGACACATCTGGCGAAATCAAAGTCGATGAAGCAGATACTGCACATGCAATCATCGTCAAGGCCATTGCAGGACAAACATACGACCAAGATACAGGGGGGCGTCTGAACCGTACGTATGAGATGGTGTCTGTAGAAAGCAGCAACTACATTTCACCGTTCTCTACATTGGCACGTGTTAACGACACCACTACAGACGTTATCGCAACTGACCTAGGTTATGAAGCTGATCTTATCTCAGGTGACTACGTGGCTGCAACTGGACACGAAGCTGAGAAGACTCATCTTCTTGCACGTTCTACGGTTGAGCTACTAGGTGGTAATATCGCGGCAACACAAGCGGGAGCGTCGGATATCACTACTAAAGTCAATGCTTTGCCAGCGACAATCGATACGTTGGTGAATAGCGGTGAAGACTTAAACACTAAGGTTATTAAAGCAGACGGAAACGCAGAAACTAAACTGCCGCCACTAGACGCTTACCTTAACGACCAAGTCCTTTACCAGTTCTCTACCAATGAGACTCGTTATGAGCGTGAAGGCTACAGTAGCCTTGAGTTCCAAAATGAACACATGACTTACAATAACATCATGATGGCTGAAAGCTTCGATACCGCAGTAATCGTTGTTAACAACAGCTACATTCGCTCTATTGATAACCGTAACGATAACTTCCTCTATCTAAGTGATGAGTTTGGTCTTACGGTTTCAAGCACAGGCACGCTAGATTTCGTAACGTCGGATACTTCTATCATCGATACGAATACTGGTGCTGTAAACTTTAACCACATCATCGGTCAACATGACTGGTACACTGGTAAGTCTGTATACTGGTTAATCGATAATGCAGAAGATACGGATAAAGCATCACCTACTCTAGTGCAGTTCGACTTCACTGACCAATGGCGTGGCGTTATGATTCAGGATAACCATTCTGACCAACCATTCGCATGGGACGTTACACCAGAAGGCGCTGTATCTATTACTCGTGATAACGGCGACAAGGTTCTAATCTTCCAACCTGTAATCAAGAACGGCGACATGATTGTATCTGTGATGAAGCACGCAGAAAGCAAATACTCTCGTATCCCAATGTTCCTAGTAACAGAAAAAGATATGGCTCTTAACTTGTACAGTGAATGGGCAAAATAAAAAGTAAGGTAAGGAGAGGAGCGATTACTCCTCTTATTTTTTGCCATAACTTTCTGCAAACAATAGCCATTGAAATGCCTTGGTTTAAAGAAGTACCAAAGCTCTTCCAGATGTAAGACTCGGTAGCCGCTAGACGTTTGAACGAGGAATAACTTTCGAACGTAGCTCATGATTCTCAAAGTCAACCGAGGAAACTGTGAAGTCGCTAGGCCTGAAACACCAAAGATTACCGTCAACAAGAATAAGTACAGTCAATCTGAAGAGTTACTCAAGAACATGAGCAACCCTGATTACAAAAAGCCATCCAGTAACAACAAGTCTGGTGGTGTGAAATGGCTTCCTTATCCCGAAGTGGATTTGAAGTACGGAGAGTCTACTGGTTATGTCACTACAGCGCCCTGTATAGTCCTAAAAATTGATATTCACTCTAGTGAGGGGAGTTACCGCTTTAATGCGGATTAAACAACTGAAAGGCCACAGGGGCCTTTCTTTTTTGTAAACTCAATAGCGACTGTAATCGAAGCTTCTTCCATTCCCAGATAGTTTACTTTCTTTTTTAGCAAAGTAACTAACACGGTAAAAGGCCTGATTGTATTGATTATCATAGATCTCTTTATCGCATCTCTTATTGATTTCACACCTGCCGTTCTCAGCGAAATAAACCGCACTACTTACTTGTTCAACAGAAAGACCAGTTGCACTTGCCCAAGCTTTAGTAATCATTCCAGAAAAGTACTCTCCTGTAAGGTCATCGTAAGGCCCGATTCCTTTAAAAACATCACCATTTAGCAATACGGCTACGTGATAGTGTGGATTCCCAGAATTTGCCTTTTCTTTGCACCAAATAAATCGAGGTTTAGAGTGACGGTTATGACTTTTACGTTTTAAGTAAGCACACATAATCGCTTTGAAGGATTCTTGAAATTTTGTGATTTGCTTACTTGATACTTTCTCGTTTGAAAAGCCTTGGGGGTATCTCAAATCCAAACGAAGTAGCAACGTTCGAGGGTATTGATCTAGAGCCCTATCAAAAGTGCTTTTGATAGCTACAAGGCAGGAAGGTATTAGAGGTCCTTTCTTGGTGTATACCGGTAAGTCCATATCATCAATGGTGAGTATTTCTGCATGTTCAAGATAATTGTTCATTTCTATCATTCCTATTGGTTAGTGTTCTCAATAGGTAGATAGGTTGTTGTAATTAATTAGATTAGGTTCGAGATAATAATATTATTACCGACAGTTTTTAGTCCCCGACCTTTAGTAAGGTTCCTTTGCATAGTAAGGGATTGTCTTAGGTATAAACATGTAATGGTTACTCTGATAAAGATCCCCTGAAGCAAAGAAATTGACGCTGCTGATTTGATAAATATCGAACCTCATAACCTCCACTTGTAAAGCCACTACTACTTGTGAATTCAATCAAGCCTATCACTTGCTTTGCCATACACTCAGCAATCAAATTTAAGTAACGTTCTTCAAATTTTGAATTTTCAAAAACAAAGAGTTTTCGCACTAGACCTATGTAAGCGTTAGTATCGTAGAGCGATGGATAGTTATCCTTAGTTAACAACTCTGCTGCCAACTGTTCCGCTCTAAAGTCCATGTGCATCAAGGAGATTTTGCAGGCATCATTTTTTGTAAGATGGGCACCTACATAATCTAAAAAAGAGACTGGCAAAACCTTTGTGGGCTGAGTATTAATACTTTGTAAGCTGAAGGAGCTATTGATATCAACTTCCCCTACACAGCAAAACGTCTTTATCTCAATCTTAGAAAAATTCGTAAAGTATATTGCTTTGTATTTTCCCAACAAAGGGGAGCGCCCCCCTGGGATGTAATGGCATAAGTAGTCGAGTGAAACTAACTTTCTGACAATTGATTGTAATCTACTCTCACTGCATCCCATCCAAGAGCACAAATCTTTGACACCGACTCCCTCAACAATTCCACAGCGGCCTGCCTTTCCAACCAGCAACATCATGAAAAAACGATTTGCTGGTTTTAACTTGTGCCGCACAGGGTGAGATAACTTCAAGACTCTATGCAATACATCTTGATTGGATTCAAAAAAATCACGCCCCAAAAGCGTATCGAGTAACTCAAAGTCAATCCAATATTCACAAACTGGTCTACCTCGCTGACCTTTTTGTTTTTGGTCTACGCGTAAAAGAGTAATGATTCCAGCAGCAATAAGTTGCTCTTTACATTTCACGATCAGCCCTCTGCTAAAACAATATTTAGCAGCCATATATACAAGAGGCTTTCTGTAAATTTGTTGCTTAGAAACATCACTAAGCATATAAAAAAGCAGCAACTTAGCTTCAGGGCTCAAACCATCTACGTTTGAATAAAACAGCCTTCCAATCTTAATTTCCAATTTAAATCCACAATAAATGGTATTAAAAAACCAATTTAAACACAATCCGTGACTAAGTCACGTGACATAGTCCGCATGAATTGAAAAGAAAAACAGGCATAATATCTATTGTTAATAAGAAAAGCAGAGAAAGATAAAATTGAAGAAACTGAATGAGTTTGACTTTCAAAATGAAGCTCATATTGCTTGGCTAAACAATTACCTAACTCACTTTCAAAAACACTCAGTTACTGGACAGGAGTATTTGTTTTTCCGAGTAGAATCTTTATTTTTAGAGGAGATAACTGAAGAAAGATTTAACAATTTCTTACTTGAATTCTCTCGTGAAAGCGTTAGCGATGTGCTTTTTATTAGTAAGCTTAAGGCTGCTTGGAGAAAGAAACGAGCGAGAGACGAAGCAAAAAGATTAGGTGTTACATATTACAATCTCGAACTAAGTATTGGATTGAAAAAGCGTCTCGAAACACTCTCTGGCAATAACTCATATCAAAAAACATTGGAGAATTTGATCGATGGTTCGTTTGCCAAAGAGCAAAAGATACGCAACTTATCCAAAGAAGATCGTATCGTCTCATTTCAAAAC
Organism: Vibrio sp. 10N.247.311.51; assembly: GCF_041467855.1. Classification (NCBI taxonomy): domain Bacteria; kingdom Pseudomonadati; phylum Pseudomonadota; class Gammaproteobacteria; order Vibrionales; family Vibrionaceae; genus Vibrio; species Vibrio sp. 10N.247.311.51. The sequence goes on from NZ_JBFSVK010000032.1 coordinate 12,217, forward strand.
ATAGAGATTGTGAAATTACGAGAACGCCTGAAAACTAAAAATGAAAAGATCTCTGCGTTAGAAAGCGAACTAGAGTACTTAAGAGGGCTAATATCAAAAGAACGAAAAGAATGACAGCAAGCTAAGCTCATCTTCGAGTCAAACATTCAAAGGCTCTTAGATGACAATTGCTTTCAATCTCTCTAGCCAAACTTTTGGCAGTACCATTAGCAGTATTCAAGCAATAAAGTTTATTTTAAATTACATTAAAACAACAATATAAAGCATCAATTCAGATGACGCCACCACAGAGAAAGACGCCTTTGGGCGTCTTTTTTATACCTAAAGAAAAGTGAACGAATAACTGAATGCGCACGTGTGTGAATACTCGCCCTATGTCGCATTCGCGTGATTGCGATCGTTCGTATCCAGAAGTGACTGAGTAGAATACTCCGAAATATATACTAGCAAATTAGAGGTTGTGTACAGTCTCTAAGCCGATTTTGTCGTTGATAGTGGCAATACATTAGTCACCGTTAGGGCCTGTAACTTCTCACCCCATGCTTGCAGAACTATTAATTGTTCATCAAGATAATCATGATGATTATAAACCTTCAACATACCCGGAAGCTGGTGTCCAACGGTCTTCTCTATCGCTACAATATCTAATCCCATCTCACTGCAACGACTTATAAAAGTTCGACGTAAGTCATGTGGAGAAAAGCGTTCAAAACTCTCAGGCAGATTGCGCTTTATCAATGCTCGTACAGCAGCTGGCTCTTGAACTTTATCGACGGTTAACTGAGGCCAAACCAACTTCCATCTAATTGATACGTTCTCGCGCTGCTCTTTTAGAAGGTCCACTAAATAATTACTCAATGGAACCTTACGGCTCTCTAAGCTCTTCGTATGACGATCTTCGGAACTGGCAGGCAATAGCCATACCATTTCCTCTAAATCAATCTCACTCCAGCGCATTTCAAGTACTGCACTAATACGTTGCCCACACCCTAGCAAAAAATGCATTAAACGAATGTTAGCGGGTTCTGTACGCCAATTAGGTAAATCAATGAGTAAGACCTTTAGTTCTGAAAAACTCAAATTACGTTTTGTGATCTTAGAGCCACCACCTACATCTTTTGATTTCAAATGTGGTGCTGGGTGAACACCAATCATATTCAAAGCTAACGCATGGTTGATAACCTGATTTATGATTTTATGGCATGCACCAATAGCTCCTGCTTTCCTTTTCCCATTTGCATCAACTTTTGCATCAAAGACTTTATTAAGGTCCATCATTCTCAGCTTTTCTAACTTTATGTCTCCGATAAATGGTTTGATATCTCGCGCATAAATTATCCTCGACTGCTCACCTCGTAGCTGCTTAGATAAACGCTTTTCGTCAAAGCTCATAAAGGCGTCATCAAAAGTTTTTGCTTCTTCTTTCTCACGCTGTTCTCGTACCAGTTCCTGTTTGGGATTTTTGTTATTTTCAAGCCAACTCCGGTAGCGCCCAGCTTCTTTTCGAGCTTGTTCAAGTGTCATACCGGTTTCAGGTTTCGACTTCACATAGCGTCCCATGGATATTTTTTCGTGCTTTTTTCCTATCTGGAAACGAAAAACCCAAGTCATAGTTCCCGTAGGTCGAACACGAACGTTTAACCCTTCAATTTTTTTATCTGGAAGTAAGTATTCTTTTTCCTGTGGCTTCAACGACTGCAACGTTGCATTCGTACTTATTCTCTTCGTCATGACAAGAAACCTCTACATTTCTGGGTACGGCGTGGGGTACGGGGAAAGGTGAGTTTTAATTGTACGCCTAAAGACCTCCTGAGACAACAAACACAAAATAACCCAATATAAACAGAAAGATAAGTAGCAATTACGGATTTTACGAGACATCCTGAGATTATAATATCGATTTACCCACCACATGGAAGCTGGTGTGTTCTTAGAGCGTAAAGCATAAGTCTCGCTTTCTCGGTCTAAGACAAACAGCAGATACAAAAAAACGAGCCAATTGGCTCGTTTTTTTATTTGTAGATTGGTTTAAGCAGTTTTACCGATAAAGCCTAGCTTCTTACCTACCCAGGCTAAAAGCAGCATCGCGACAATAATCGCAAAGAAGTTTGAACCTGCATCAGGGTGTTGTGCTTTCACAAAAGCCGAGTGGCCAAATGCACCCACGAAGAAACAAGCTAAACCAACTAGTGGGATATCTTCAGATACTGGGTTAGTTAGGTACTCTTGGTAAAGCGCTTGTACTGCCAAAACTAAAGCGATCAGCGGGAAAATAGAGAAGCCCACTTCGCTCATTGTTACCCAAGATAACAATGCATCACCACACACACCGGCTACAACAGCAAGTACGAGTGTCTTTCTTTCAGAACCACGGTTTACAGTATTATTTTCATTCGACATTATTCAATCCCGCCTTTTAATCGGTTACGTTCACGTTCTTTACGATACCAAAAAGCTCCTTTGGCCATCATTCGCAATTGCATGATCAAGCGTTCAGCCAATTCATCTCGCTGACGTCGATCTAAATCTAATGCTTCTGCCCCTGAGTTGAAGACTAAGATAACCGAGGCTTCCGCTTGAGTGAAAGCTTCATCCCTTGTCATGCCAGTCGTAATCAAATATTCGGTTAACTCAGCAGAGAAGTGCTGTATCTCACGAGCTACCGCTGCACGAAACTCAAATGAAGTTCCTGAGCGCTCTCGCAATAACAGTCTGAATACGTTAGGACTGCTTTCAATGAATTCCATAAAAGTTTCAACCGATGTGCGAATCACACTGCCTTCTTTTACTATGCGTTGTCTAGCTTGACGCATTAACTGGCGCAACAGTAAGCCACCTTCATCAACCATGGTCAAGCCAAGCTCATCCATGTCTTTGAAATGACGATAAAAGGAAGTCGGTGCTATTCCAGCCTCACGAGCGACTTCTCTCAAGCTTAGATTGGAAAAACTACGATCGGCGCTGAGTTGGCTAAATGCTGCATCGATTAAGCTGCGACGAGTTTTTTCTTTTTGCTGTGCGCGAATGCCCATTGGTTTCATACTTTATCAATTTCTTCTTTTACAGCCTAAACAGGCATGTCTAATACTCTGTTCAATATAACGCGAATCACTCATTTATATAAGGCACTCTGGTTATATAAGACACTAAACATACCTCTTTGTTCACGTACCGAAGTAAATACGTTCGAAGAAAAAATTTCAATATCCACACTGTCATTTGGAGACATACGACATACCAAATATTATTTTTTCGATAACACTGCGTGATCCCACCGACTCTCTGATGCCCTTTTCATGTACCCGAGAACAGAATCAGTTAAAATCTCGCTAAAGCAATGTTAATCAAATATAACAAGGAAGATATCTATGCCGCACTCCAACCACTTTGATGTAATCGTAATTGGTAGTGGCCCCGGAGGAGAAGGGGCAGCGATGGGATTAACCAAAGCCGGGTTGAACGTTGCAATCATTGAAAAAGAGAGCAGCGTTGGTGGTGGTTGTACTCACTGGGGAACCATTCCTTCAAAAGCACTGCGCCATGCCGTAAGTCGTATTATCGAATTCAACAGCAATCCGCTGTTTTGTCAGAATAACAAAAGCATTCACTCAACGTTTTCCAACATTCTGGGGCATGCTAAATCGGTTATCGACAAGCAGACTCGATTACGCCAAGGCTTCTACGACCGCAACCAGTGCACGTTGGTATTTGGTACTGCACGTTTTATCGATACCAACACTGTCTCGGTAATGCAAAGCGATGGCACTGAAGAACATTACAGTGCAGACAAATTTGTTATCGCGACAGGCTCTCGCCCTTACCAACCAGATAACGTCGACTTCCTACATGAACGTATCTACGACAGTGACTCGATTCTTTCTCTTAAACACGACCCGCAACACATCATCATCTATGGTGCTGGCGTTATTGGTTGTGAATACGCATCGATTTTCCGCGGTTTGGGTGTAAAAACCGATCTTATCAATACTCGTGACCGTCTTTTGTCATTCCTAGACAATGAAACCTCAGATGCACTTTCTTATCACTTCTGGAACAGCGGCGTCGTGATTCGCAACGATGAAACCTTTGAGAAAATTGAAGGCACTGATGATGGCGTGATCATTCACCTAGAGTCAGGTAAAAAGATGCGCGCTGATTGCCTACTGTATGCCAATGGCCGAACGGGTAATACCGATAAACTGAACCTTGGTGCTGTTGGCTTAGAAGCGGACTCGCGTGGTCAAGTCTCAGTAAACACCAACTACCAAACCAATGTAGACCATGTTTACGCTGTCGGTGATGTGATTGGCTACCCTAGCCTAGCAAGCGCGGCTTATGACCAAGGTCGATTTGTGGCTCAAGCAATTGTGAAAGGTGAAGCTGAACGCCACCTTATCGAAGACATTCCAACCGGCATCTACACCATCCCTGAGATCAGCTCTGTTGGTAAAACCGAGCAAGAACTTACCGCAGCTAAAGTACCGTATGAAGTAGGACGTTCTTCATTCAAACACCTAGCTCGTGCTCAAATTGCGGGTAAAGATATTGGTAGCTTGAAGATTCTGTTCCATCGCGAAACCAAAGAGATTTTAGGTATCCATGTGTTTGGTGAGCGTGCCGCTGAAATCATCCATATCGGGCAAGCGATCATGGAACAGAAAGGTGAAGCAAATACCATCGAGTACTTTGTGAATACGACCTTTAACTACCCAACGATGGCGGAAGCTTATCGCGTTGCAGCACTCAACGGGCTCAACCGTTTATTCTAGATATAGAACTAATAGGAGTATTTGACCACCCATAGGCCAAATGCATAAACAGCAAGCCATGCGCTTGCTGTTTTTATTTAAGATATTGAATATTAAGGTATTTATAGTAATTAGATCATGATATTCTAAATACCCCTTTACCTGTACAGCCTCATTTACTCTCCACAAACAGAGTCCTCAGAGCTAAGCGAGAAACTCCCCTTTCTTCCACTGAGAAACAAACAACACACCAAGACCAATTCCGCGCATTGCCATAAAGCTCAGCATCGCTAACCACAGTGCATGGTTCTCTAAACCTGATGCTAAGTAGAAAATCACGAAGAAACTGCAGGTCGCAACAAACATACTATTGCGCATATCCTTGCCCTTGGTTGCTCCAACAAAAATACCATCCAACAAGAAGCACCACATAGACACCAATGGCATCGCAATCAGCCATGGCAGATACACCTCAGCTTGGCTCTTAACCTCTGGGATTGTGGTGATCATATTGATTAAACTCGAGCCAGCGAGTGCGAACGCTATGGTCAGTACCAAACAAATATTGAAGCTCCAGAAGAAAGTACCAATCAATGACTGGTTCAGTTCATCTTTGTCTTTCGCGCCTATCGCTTTACCTACCATCGCTTCCATTGCGTAGGCAAAGCCATCCATCCCATAAGAGATGATCATTAAGAAACTCATCAACACGGCATTGGCCGCAACAACATCATCGCCAAAGCTTGCGCCTTGGAAAGTCATGAAAGTGAAAGTCGCTTGTAGACACAATGAACGAAGAAAGATATCGCGATTCAATTTCACGAAACGACTCAAACCATGGCTGGTCTTCTTAAGTAGATCCCATGGCGATGGTAACTGTTTCTTTGCCCAGATTCGGTAAACACAAATCAAGCCAAATGTTAGACCGGCATAATCGGCCATTACAGATGCCAATGCTGCACCTTCCACCTGCCATCCTAAACCGATAACAAAAACGATATCCAAAACGATATTGGTGATATTAGTAATAATCACCATCCACATTGGCGCTTTGGCGTTTTGAGTCCCGAGCAACCAACCTAAAATAACAAAGTTAGTCAGCGCGGCAGGTGCACTCCAAGCGCGGATTGAGAAATATTGCTGACCATAATGCTTAACTTGATCACTGGCGCTACTCAATGAGAAAACTAAATCGGCGACTAGACTGTGTAAAAGCAAAAAGACACCAGCAAACCCTAAGGCCATGGTCACGCCTTGCACAAAGACTAGGCCAAGTTGCTTGCCATCGTTCGCACCATAAGATTGTGCGGCTAGCCCTGTTGTCGACATACGCAGGAAACCAAGCAACCAAAAGGTCACGCTGATCATTGTGCCGCCCAGCGCCACACCACCTAAATACCAAGAGTGCTCGAGGTGACCGATAACCGCCGCATCGACTAAGCCCAACAGTGGAACAGTAATATTAGAGAGAACCATCGGGATCGCGAGCAACAGCACTTTTTTATGCATCGCCTGATTGGATAGCGTTTGAAAAATAGTTTGGGGATTAAATAGCTTCACGATCACCTCTTAGATTAGAGGCGATAGTTTAACCTAGTGGGTGGGCTTTCACTATGTTGTGGAATTTTACTTATACCGGCTATGTACTCAGTTACTCGAAATACAGAACCGCCAGGGTTACCACTTAACGAGTACTAACTGCGGCGTTAAACGCTTTTTGACCTGAGAGATCTTACAAAGAAGTCGCTGCCACAATTTCCAACGATTGCATTGTTGGTCTAGGGGAGAAAACGCTTTTACCCATTGTGCCCATGGCAACCAATTAAGAACACTGTCTATTGGAGAAGATAGGCCATGCGCATACTTTCCTGAACCAAGTTTTTGCCCCAACGTACTTGAGCTTTTATCTCCAGCTAAGACTAAACACGCGTGTGCATGAGTAAAGTAGCGGCTCAAAGACTGAATGAAGTTCGCGGTCTGTTGTTCATTGCAGTCGAGCAGAGCATGTTCACACACCACCATCACCGAGGCTTGTTCTGGAATATTAAGTTCATCCAACCAAGTCAGATCGTCAACCGAACCACACTCCAAACGGTAGCGTTCATTCTTGTGGAACAGGCGTTGGCGCCAAACTAGATTTTCAGTTACATCCAATTCAACCCAATGACAGCGGCCATTATCTAAACGGTAGAAACGAGTATCGAGGCCTGCCCCAACATTGATAATCCAAGCATCTGGATTATGAGATAGAAATTGTTGAACTTGAGAGTCACAAAGCTGAGTCAATGTTGCGTAGAGAAGTTGTTGTTGGTCGAGTTCACCAGTAAGACATTCTGGTGCTAATTGGCAGCGCTTGCAGGCTTGAGCTGCGATAGGGTCATAGACTAGGCCGTCATCGGCAAGGCTTTCTCGGCTGCGAAACCAAAGATGTTGAACGAGGTTCGTCGGAACTTGGAATTCTTGATGTGTAGACCCTTGATCAAAAGAAGCCTTTTGAACAGAGGAGCGCGGCTTACGAGTAAGCGGCTTCATTTGAGGTTTGGTTGGGTTTGGCATCATCATCTTCCTTGTATCTCGACAAAGAAGATGATAATGAATATCAATTACAATAACAAGTTATTGAGAATAAATATCAATAAGCTGTTGTACTGACTACATCCAGTCGGTGTTGCGAATAATACCAACCGCAAGTCCTTCAATAGACAAGTGTTGAGATTCTAGATCGACATGGATTGGAGAAAACTCTTCATTTTCAGCATGTAACAGAACCGTTGAACCTTTACGTTCTAGGCGTTTTACCGTTACATCATCATCGACACGAGCCACGACAACCTGACCATCGCGGACATCTTGTGTTTTATGAACAGCTAATAAATCACCATCCATAATACCGATATCTTTCATACTTTCGCCATTTACACGAAGTAAGAAGTCAGCTTGTGGTTTAAACATGCCTGGATCAACTTGGTAATGCATTTCTACATGCTCTTGAGCCAAGATAGGCTCACCAGCGGCAACCTGACCGATTAATGGTAAACCTTGCTCTTCGTTTGCTGCATCTTCAAGCAAAATACGAATACCGCGAGACGCACCCGGGATAATCTCAATCGCTTCTTTACGAGCAAGAGCTTTCAAATGTTCTTCTGCAGCATTAGCAGAACGGAAGCCAAGTTCACGCGCGATTTCTGCTCGTGTCGGTGGCATACCGGAATCTTCGATCTTACCTTTGATAAGGTCAAAGACTTGTTGCTGGCGGGGCGTTAACGGCTTCATGATTCACCTGTCTTTTTATACAGTTGACTGTGAGTATATCCAGTAACTGAACAAAAGCAAAGCAATTGGTTGTTTTTAGTTCATTTTTAGCAAATTACAAAAACAAGATCTCGAGCCACACATAACCTGCGAGTGCCAAACAGATGAAAACCGCTGCCGAGCCGACATCTTTCGCCATCCCAGATAACTCATGATGCTCACTGCCGATTCGGTCGACAACCGCTTCAATCGCGGTATTGATTAGCTCGACAACCATCACCAATACCACCGATGAGATCATCAAGATTCGCTCAACTTGGCTTACATCTAGGTAAAATGCCAACGGAATAAGCACGGCTGCCATGAACACTTCTTGTCGAAATGCAGCCTCGTTTTTAAACGAACTCGTAATGCCTTGCCATGAAAAGCCTGCTGCTTTGATGATGCGTTTGAATCCGGTGTTTGATTTTTTGGTCATTTTTAACCCTATACTCAATCAGTCGATGAATGATTTTCCACAAACTTAACGGCAATATGACTATTTCCATTAAAAGGTTAGACCAGTTTCTGGTATTCTTGCATCGATTAAATTTACGCCTAGGCTTATCCCTATTTCACTCATAGGATTTATCCTTTTTATCAGAGAAATAGAGATACGCTTCAGCACATTGAAATAACTATTGAGGCAGTGAACCTATATGTCTTCTGGACAATCTTTTTCACGTTCATTAATGAAGCTACCTTTATCCGTATTGGTAAAGGGCACATCAATTCCTTCAAACCCTGTTGAGGATTTGAACATTGATTTGAGCAAACCGATTGTATACGCCTTACCGTTTCGCTCAAGTGTCGACATTCTTACATTGCAAAAACATGCACTTGAATTAGGCCTACCTGATCCGTTGAGCAAGCTTGAAATCAACGGCAAATCACTGCAACGCTACGTTTTCATTTCTTCTCGCAAAACTCTACTGCAAGACGATGATTATGTACCAAGCTCTTCAATTGAAGTGTTCTCTGAATTGCTTTCACTGCACGCTGACGACTCTGAACTCGATGTTCAAGTTATCCCTGCTACCGTTTTGTGGGGGCGCAAACCTGGTAAAGAGAATAATCATAAGCCTTACCTACAAGCAATGAACGGCTTAGAGAAATCAAAAGCGGTGTTGCTAGCCGGTCGTGACTGTCTGGTTCGTTTCAGCCCAGTGGTTTCTCTACGCTACATGGCTAATTCACATGGCACCGACAGCACCATCGCGCACAAACTGGCGCGCGTGGCACGTATTCACTTCTCTCGCCAAAAGCTTGCTGCATCAGGTCCTAACCTGCCAAGCCGCCAAGCTCTGTTTGATCGCCTATTAAAATCAGAAGCGATCAAGAAAGCGATTGAAGACGAAGCACAAGCAAAGAACATCTCGATCGAGAAAGCGAGCAAAGAAGCTCAAGACATCATGGACGAGATTGCTGCGAACTTCTCTTACTCGCTGATCAAGCGTGGTGAGAAGATTCTCGGTTGGCTGTGGAATAAGTTGTACCAAGGCCTGCATATCAGCAACGCTTCAACGGTTCGTAAGTTGGCTCAAGATGGTCACGAGATTGTTTACGTGCCTTGTCACCGTAGCCACATGGACTACTTACTGCTTTCTTATGTGCTTTACCACGAAGGCATGGTGCCTCCGCACATCGCTGCGGGTATCAACCTGAACTTCTTCCCTGCCGGTCCTATTTTCCGTCATGGTGGTGCGTTCTTTATTCGTCGTAGCTTTAAAGGCAACAAGCTGTACTCGACGATTTTCCGTGAATACCTAGCGGAATTGTTCGCTAAAGGTTACTCAGTAGAGTACTTCAGCGAAGGTGGTCGTTCTCGTACAGGTCGTCTGCTGCAAGCGAAAACGGGCATGCTAGCGATGACAATCCAAGCAATGCTGCGCGGCATGAACCGTCCGGTGACTTTGGTTCCTGTGTACATCGGCTACGAACACGTGATGGAAGTAGCGACTTACGCGAAAGAACTTCGAGGCAAGCGTAAAGAGAAAGAAAACGCGAGCTTAGTGATTCGTACCATTCGTAAGCTGCGTAACTTTGGTAAAGGCTACGTGAACTTCGGTGAGCCGATTCAGCTTAACCAATATCTGAATGAACACTCACCTGAGTGGACCAAAGACATCGACCCAATGGGTACCAGCAAACCACAATGGATGAATCCGGTGGTTAATGACTTGGCGACCAAAATGATGACGCACATTAACGATGCGGCAGCGACCAATGCACTGACCCTTTGTGCAACGGCACTATTGGCTTCAAGACAGCGCGCATTGTCTCGTGACTCTTTGGTTTCTCAGATCAATTGCTACCTGTCTCTGCTTAAGAACGTTCCATATTCGGCAACGTTCACTGTGCCAAAAGACAGCGCTGAAGATTTGGTAAAACATGCTGAGTCACTGAACAAGTTCTTGATTGAATCAGACTCAATGGGCGACATCATTTCGCTAGACCGTCACCAGTCCATTCTGATGACCTACTACCGAAACAACATCATTCACTTGTTTGCTCTGCCATCGTTAATTGCACAAATGACCATTCGTCAGCGTGGTTTATCGATTGACGCAATTCAAGAGAACGTTGCTGCTATCTACCCGTTCTTGAAGAAAGAGCTGTTCCTAAGCTACGACGAAGACAAGCTTGAAGGCGTGGTTTCTAACATCATTGAAGAGCTGGTTAACCAAGGTATGCTTGTGGTTTCTGATAACGAAGTCACCATCAACCAATCAAACAGCCAAGCACTGATGCTGTTAGGTCGTACGATTTCAGAGACGCTACAACGCTACTCTATTGCTCTGAACCTGTTGGCAGAGAATCCTGATCTGGATAAATCCGATCTTGAACAGAAGAGCCAAGACATTGCACAGCGACTTGGTCGTCTACAAGGCATCAATGCACCAGAGTTCTTCGATAAAGGCGTGTTTGCGTCGATGTTCGCCACTCTGAAACAACAGCAATACCTAGATAACGATGGTAACTGTGATTTAGACAAGACTCAGCAATTCGCTAAGCTTCTCTACTCAATGCTTTACCCAGAAGTACGTTTGACGATTCAAGAGAGTATACACCAAGCGGAGTAATCAACAGCTTGGATTCTCTTGAATAGCAAGACCGAACACGATCAAAAAAGGCACCCAATGGGTGCCTTTTTCTTTAGCATTCGTTAACGCGAAAAGCTGATGCTTACCAGAAGGTAATGAACAAGCCCGCTGTCACTGCCATTCCAACATAGTTGTTGTTTAGAAAGGCTTGGAAGCATAGGTCTCGATCACGGTGGCGCATTAGATGTTGTTGATACACAAACAAGCTTCCCGCTACCAACAATGCCCAATAGAAGGTATCTCCTAGTTGGTAATGCATGCCTAACGCAATCAGCATCGCTAGGGTGACGAGTTGCAAAGAGCCCACAATCAGTTTATCGAAGCGACCAAATAGAATCGCCGTCGATTTAATACCAATCTTCAAGTCATCATCTCGGTCAACCATCGCATATTGCGTGTCGTAAGCAATCGTCCACAACGCGTTAATCACGAAGATAAACCACACAATGCTTGGCAGATCATTGGTTTGTGCCGCCCAAGCCATTGGTATCGCCCAACTAAACGCTAAGCCAAGAAACAACTGTGGAAGATGAGTAAAACGCTTCATGAAAGGGTAAATGAACGCCAGACCCACACCAATAAATGAGAGCTTGATGGTCAGTGGATTCATGGTGAGTACCAGCAAGAATGAAACTACGGCTAGTACTAAAAAGAGCAGAATCGCTTCCTTACTGGAAACCAAACCTGAGGGTAATGGACGCTGCTTGGTACGTTTAACATGACCATCTACTTTACGATCAGCAAAGTCATTGATCACACAGCCAGCTGAACGCATCAACACTACGCCGAGTACGAAAACAACCAAGACATCAAAATCTGGCATACCTTGCGCGGCGATAATCAGCGACCACAAGGTCGGCCAAAGGAGTAACAGGGTACCAATCGGGCGATTCATTCGCGTTAATTGCCAATACGCCTTCGCTTTGGTGGCAAGCATTTACACACTCTCCTTAGAGTAAATGGGTGATGTTGGTAAAAACAGTTCAGCCACAAGCATCGGTTTATGGTTCATCCATAATCGAGAACGACGCGCGAGTAATCGCTCATCGCCTGCGATAACCCAACCGACTTGCAGCGCATCTCGCTCCACGTTCTCAGCACTGAAAACGGTCAAGCCAAGCGGGACATTACCTTGTTGAGAAAGGTCTGAGTGCTGATGATCTTCTAATGTGACTCGGGGAATCAAGGTTCGACCTAACACCCACGGTTCATCATCACCCTTTAAAATCACTTTACGCAGTAAGCAATCAAACGATGATAAAAGGTGTTCCTCGTCCTGTTGTAGCATTGAGCGTTCTACAACTTGATTATGAAGCAACTCAACAGACAGGTGCTGACAGCGCTTCCCCAACTTGCGGGAAAGAGAACCTTGCTCCATCAGCCACTCTTTGGTGGTTTCATTAGGAAAATCAAATGTTTCTGTACTTTGCCAATCTACATTCATTAACGAATTAAGATACAGCGATATTGGCTGATTCATACTAGTATTCAATAGGTGGCTTTACACGTACAATAAAGCTTCAACTTTCGAACAAAATTAAAGCGTTCTTCGAATTGTAAACGTATTTAGATTTAGACCGCTCATTGTAACAAGACTAATGCGTTTCGAATATCGCGAATAAACTAAAGAAAAGTCACAAATATGCACAAACGTTATGTAGCCCAAATATTTCTTGCGATTACCCTACTCTTTTCAGCATCAAGTTTCGCTGAAGAGGAGTCGGCAGCTAAACTCGCCTACTTCACGCTAGAGCCAGACCTGACCACCAATTTTTACACTAAAGGTAAAAAACTGGGCTACATTCAGGTTCGCCTCGACATCATGGTGGCAAATAGTAACGACTTGGCCGCTATTGAGCATCACCAACCACTGATTCGTGATGCAGTGATTGAATTACTTGGCAAACAAAACGAAGAAACCATTAAGTCTCTATCTGGCCGTGAAGACTTGAGAAAATCCTTAGTTGAGCACCTCAACAAGATTTTGCTTCCAGAGACAGGTAAAACCCTGATTGCTGATTTACTGTTTACCAAATACCTTTATCAGTAATGATGTAAAACGAATCCCAATAAAAAAGCGGCTCATCGGGCCGCTTTTTTTGTCTCTATCGTTTGGCTACTCATTAGAAGATATGAATTAGCTTCTTGCCGAGCTTGGTGCTTTCATCGCATCGATAAAGCCAATAATCACACCAGCGGCTAGGCCAGCTAAATGCGCCGTATTGGCGATAGCCATAAATGGCTGCATGTACCCAAGCACCAACCACACCAACATAAAGCCGACAATCTGTCTTGGGATGCCTAAACCAAGCTGTGGCGCCTTCGCACCAACTACCCATAAGTAACCAACCAAGGCATACACAACACCAGACAAACCACCGAAATTCGCCCCTTCAACCCAATACTGCCCAGCACCTGAAAGCGCAGAAGAGACAGCAAAGATCTGAAGTAGCTTGAAGCTGCCTAGCTTCTTCTCAATGTCTCCACCTAACTGCCACCACCACAAAATATTAAATGCGATGTGCATAACAGAGAAATGCAGAACGGCATGACTCAGCCAACGCCACAATTGCCATTGCTGTCCATCCACTGCAGGGAAATGCAGGGCATTGAAAATAGCTTGGCCAAAACCGATCTGTTGCAGCGCAAAAATCACCACACACACCAACATCAGGCTCAGTGTCACAGGGCCGGCTTTGGCTTTGATCATGCCCATGAAACTTGGCGTGTGATAATGGAAGTTGCTCTTTCTGGTCTCTGCCATGTCCCAAGACGCCGCTTGATAGCGCTTATGATTGGGTTCAGCCAGAAAACGATTCAGCTCAGCTTCGGTTTCAACCTGAAATTGGCCATCAAGAAGCCAAAGAGCAAAACGCCCTTCTCCCTCTGGAGACATCTGAATAGGGATCTGACGAGAGGCCATATAATCAATAAATGCTTGAGCAAGACGTGGATTGTCTAACACCATCAATCTAATCATTGTTACTTCCTATTCATTCTATGAGGGATGCTTGAAGCGGTTCAGGTGACGAAAGTAATTAACCTGCGATCACTGGAAGTTCAGCACGATGCCAAGCTTCGAAACCACCATCAACACTATATACCTCTTCAAAGCCTTGGTTCACTAAATATTGTGCTGCACCTTGGCTACTGATGCCGTGGTAGCACATCACTAAGATAGGTTGTTCGAACTCCACCTCATCCATGAATGACACCATCGTATCGTTAGTCAGGTGGTAGGCTGTTTTTGGGTGGGCAACCGCAAAAGACTGCGGGTCACGTATATCGACAAGTCGAGCTTCGCCTTGTTCGATGAGGGCTTGAGCGCCTTTAACATCGATATGTTTAAACTGGTCCATGACTTTCTCTTTTTATACTGATTTACTTTGCTGCCATTGTAACCTATCCCAAGGCTAACATTCACATCCACTTAATAAGGTTATCCACCAGCGATCACTTTTACACCATTTGTGGATAAATCTGTGAATTGCGTGAATAAAGTGTCTTTTAAAAAATAGATCCACAACATATAGTAATGATCCTGATCTAACTGTGGGTTAACTGAAACATATCCCCACTCGAAAAACCCCGCCAAAGCCTTACTACACCCTGCTTTTAGACAGCTGACGAATAAACTTCTCACAGAGTTATCCACAAAATCATTTTGCAAATTTCGATCGCAAAAGTTGAGAAATCGATCCAAAACAAAAAGGCCGAGATCTCTCGATCTCGGCCTTTTCAAAATTCAGCTATTTGTTAGCTCTACTAGAAAGTAGAAGCTAATAGAAACTAGATGCTATTAGAAATCACCAACGGCTTGTTTCAATTTCTTCATCGCATTCTTTTCTAACTGGCGAACACGCTCAGCTGAGATACTGTAGGTATCCGCTAAGTCTTGCAGGGTTGCCTTGTTGTCGTCTAACCAACGTGAGCGAACAATGTGTTGGCTACGCTCGTCTAAGCTTGCTAGTGCTAGCCCTAGGCGATTATTGGTGTGTGACTCCCAGTTAGCCGCTTCAACCGTCTCAGCAACGTCTGACGCTTTGTCTTCTAGGTAGTAAACTGGAGCAGTGTAAGCAGAACCGCCATCGTCATCGTCCATAGGCGCTTCAAACGTCGCATCTTGTGCCGCTAAGCGAGATTCCATCTCACGAACTTCTGAAGGCTCAACACCCAGTTCACGAGCAACCGTCTCAACTTCACCGTTATTGAACCAACCCAAACGCTTTTTAGACTTACGAAGGTTAAAAAACAGTTTACGCTGTGCCTTAGTGGTCGCAATTTTAACGATACGCCAGTTACGTAGAACGTATTCATGGATTTCAGCTTTGATCCAGTGAACAGCAAACGAGACGAGACGAACACCAACTTCTGGATTGAAGCGCTTAACAGCCTTCATCAAGCCGATGTTACCTTCTTGGACAAGATCAGCCATTGGCAGCCCGTAGCCAGAGTAGCCTCTTGCAACGTGCACCACGAATCGTAGGTGGGAAAGGATCAAGCCTTTCGCAGCGTCGATCTCACCTTTGTAATGTAATCGCTCTGCAAGTCCACGTTCCTCTTCAGGTGTCAGCATTGGGTAGCTGTTCGCTGAGCGGATATAGCTATCTAAACTATCTTGTGTGACTAAAGCCATTTGATACGCTTGGTTTGCCATTCGGTTCCTCATCAATCTCTGATCTGGAGTAATACATCTATTAAAACCCGACAATCTTGAACCTAAAATGAACAGGTTTCAAGGAGGGGGAAGTAATTATGCATAATCAATTCGTCTATACAAGGCAAAAACTGGTTAAGAAGTGCCTATTTTTCGTCTAAATATGACTCTATTCACCTAAACTGGTTCAATTTCTTTTAGGTGACGCTGTGCAGAAAGCTTCGCAGCCACACTACCAAGCAGGGTTCCGACGATCAAAAGCAGTAAAGATTCATCCCAACTCAGGCCAATTAAACGGAAGTGACTGTCGTATAACTGAGCCAAGTCATCCACTGCGCTGTTCAGTAATACGGTAATCAATGCCGTCATTATCCAAGCGCTAATCGAACCTAAAACGCCAAACCACATCCCAGCATAAAGGTATGGTCGAAGAATGTAGCTGTCGGTCGCACCAATCAGCTTCATGGTTTGAATCTCTTCTTTATGCGCCAACACATTAAATCGTAGTGTATTGCCGATAATCAGAAATACCGCGCCCAACATCAATACCGTTAAGGTAATCACGATGACCGCTGCTAATGCTTTGATCGCATCTAATCGCGCTAACCAATCTTCGTCTAGGCGAACATCGGTGACTAATTCTTGTTGTTTAACTGTGCCTGCCAGTTCTTTGATTAGGGTATCGCTGTGTACGCTTGGCGTAATCACCAGCACACCTGGCAGTGAGTAATCGTCGAGGATGGTTAGGGCGTCTTCAAAACCAGAATACTGGCTGAGGTCTGCAAGCCCCTGCTGCGGAGAAATGTACTCCACCAGCTCAACTTGATCCCAACTTTCGATTTCATCCTTAAGCACCATTACTCGTGGCTCAGGAATACCATCCTCTACATAAGCACTTATTTGTGACGGGCTAGTGACATCTTGCGCTACTTCACCGACATTTTTACCCAATAGGTACAAACAAGCAGGCATCGCCAACGCCATAGAGATCACCGCAAGGGTCAGCAAGTTGCCTAACGGACGCTGCCACATTTGCGAGAACGATGACTTGGCTTGTTTCCAGTGAACAACAAAGAAGCCGTCGCTTGAAGCGCGGTTTGCTGCTCGATTAGATTGAGGTTTCTTGATGCGCTTATTCGCGGCCATAGTCTTCAACCTCACTCAAAAATCCTTGGTTTAATTCAAGATGGCGGTACTGAGGGCGAGTGTTCACTAACCCGATATCGTGCGTCGCTAGGATGATCGTCACACCTGCGCGGTTGAATTCTTCAAATAATCGCAACACACGGTTAGATAATTCAGGGTCTAGATTACCGGTAGGCTCATCGGCTAAAAGCAGAGTTGGACGGTTAACCACAGCGCGAGCAATACCCACGCGTTGTTGTTCACCACCCGAAAGTTGGCTTGGCAAGCAACGGGCTTTATCTAATAAACCGGTTTTATCCAACGCAGCACTGACTCGGCGTTTTATTTCGTTTTCAGAAATAGATTCAATACGCATAGGCAGAGCGACGTTATCGAAAATCGAACGGTCCATCAGCAGGCGATGGTCTTGAAAAACAATCCCAATATTACGGCGTAAGAAAGGAATGTCTTTGGCTGGGATACGAGTGATATCGTGATCGTTGAACCAGACACGTCCATCGGTTGGACGCTCTATCGCGCAGATCAACTTCAGCAAGGTACTTTTACCAGCCCCAGAGTGCCCACCCAAAAAAGCCATCTCTCCACGTTTCAGGTGAAAGTCCACTTTTTGGAGCGCTTGTCTTCCACCTCGGTAGGCTTTACTCACTTGCTGAAATTTGATCACCGAAAATTCCTCTTACGATCACTAATATCAAATTTAAAAACGGTAGCAGATTAAGGATAAACCACTTTGCTACTCGCGTTACTCTTCGCGGCTAAATAGTGCTTCAATGAAGTCTTTAGATTCAAATGGACGCAGGTCATCGATACCTTCACCCACACCAATGTAGCGGATTGGGATCTGGAACTGGTCAGCAATTGAGAAAATGACACCACCTTTCGCCGTACCATCTAGCTTAGTCAGTGTAATACCCGTTACTGGAGCCACTTCACTGAACAGCTTCGCTTGGCTGATAGCATTCTGACCTGTACCTGCATCGAGCGTTAGCATGATTTCGTGTGGTGCAGAGTCATCAATCTTCTTCATTACACGAACGATCTTACGCAGCTCTTCCATCAGATTGCTCTTGTTCTGCAAACGACCTGCCGTATCGGCAATCACAACATCAACGCCACGTGCTTTCGCGGCTTCAATCGCATCGTAGATAACAGACGCACTGTCCGCACCCGTGTGCTGAGCGATAACTGGCACATCGTTACGCTGACCCCAAACCTGAAGCTGTTCAACGGCTGCTGCACGGAAGGTATCACCCGCTGCTAGCATCACTTTCTTGCCTTCATTTTGGAATTGTTTCGCCAACTTACCGATCGTAGTTGTCTTACCGACACCGTTCACACCCACCATTAAGATAACGTAAGGTGTTTTAGTAGTATCAACAACCAGTGGCTGTTCCACTTGGCTTAAGATATCTGCCATCTCTTCTTTGAGCAGACCATAAAGCGCTTCACCGTCTTTTAGGTCATTGCGAGATGCTTTTTCTGTCAAGTTTTCAATGATCTTAACCGTGGTATTCATACCCACGTCAGCGATCAGAAGTTGCTCTTCTAGCTCTTCAAACAGGTCATCATCGATTTGCTTGCCTTTGAACAGACCAAAGAAACCCGCACCGATGTTTGCTTTAGTGCGGCTTAGGCTGCGCTTGAGGCGAGCAAAGAAGCTTTCTGTTGGCTTTTCTTGAACTTCTTCAACCTTAGCTTGAGGAGCAACCACTTCTTCCTGTTCTGCTTCTGCTTCTGCTTCTGCTTCTGCTGCGACAGGTTGCTGCTCTTGTTGAGTCTCTTCAAGCGCTTGCTCAGATTCAACTGACTTAGATTCAGTTGGCTTAGCTTGTTCAGCTTCAGGCGCGACCTGTTCAGCCTCAACTTGTGATTCAACTTCAGTTTGATCTTCAACGTTTTCTACGTTCGCTTCATTCTGAGTTTTTGGGCTTTGTTCTTCTTCACCAAAACCAAGCCACGATAATAATCCGCGCTTCTTTTTTTCCGTCATCAGAGGAGTTTCCTAGATCTACTAATTAGCTGTATTGACTTAATACACGTCGACTCTTTGCTATTGTTATACAATACAAGCTTGTACAAACGAATAGTAAAGAAAAATGACAAAGCAGTGATAAGTTTGCTTTTAGCTTGATACACTTTGTCATTGCAAATTTATTTAATACACGAACCCACTTAAATTGGGCTCGGTATAGTATCACTTTATTAGCGGTCAAAAAATCTATGGTAAGACGTCGCCAGCAAAACACATCACAAAAAAAGCCATCCGGAGGCTTTGTTCGAATTATTAGTGGCTCATGGAGAGGTAGAAAGCTGCCTGTTCATGATTTAGAAGGATTACGCCCAACCATTGACCGAGTAAAAGAGACGCTCTTTAACTGGGTGGCTCAAGATATCCCACATTCAACTTGCTTGGATGTATTTGCCGGCTCTGGCGGTCTAGGTTTTGAAGCAGCTTCTCGCCAAGCAAAAATGGTGACACTGCTCGAAATGAATCAAAAGGCAGCCAAACAGCTTTCTGATAACGCGAAAGAGCTCAAAGCAGACAACATCAATGTCGTGAATACTGATGCAATCTCTTTCCTTAAGAAACCAGGCACTCCTTACGATATGGTTTTCCTTGATCCACCATTTCGTCAAGGCTTACTGGCAGAAACAGTACAACTGCTTGAGAGTAATGGTTGGCTTGCAGACAATGCCATCATTTACGTCGAGACAGAGAAAGAACTGAAACTCGAAGCTATGCCAGAAAACTGGGAATTGCATCGCGATAAGACCACCGGACAGTCAAGCTACCGACTGTTCAATCGAATCACTGAAGAATAGGAGTTATTGAATGAAGTTCTTGCTTCCACTAGCAAAAGCAGCCATCGCCTTTGTTTGGTTTATCTTAATCGTAAATATTTTCTACCCGTTTCCGGGTAATGCTGCGATTGCGCTTTATATCATGACAGCATTCTTGTTCTTCATGCACGGCCTGCAGATGCTGATTTTCATCGGTGCATTCGGCGATAAGATCGAGATGTCACGTTGGGAGAAGTGGTCAATATTGATTTTCGGTGTCTTCGCCTTACTCGATATCCGACGCAAACACATGATGTAATCGAGCTTAAGCCCAGATATAAAACGCTTAGCTACATAAAACATCATGACAGAAACAGTAGAGACAAAAACGCCGCTCATTTGAGCGGCGTTTTTTTATTCAGCAATGATATCGATGTTAGCCCATGTAGCCTTTCACACCATCGAGGAACATTTGCGTCGACAGCATAACCAACAACAAGCCCATCAAGCGTTCGATGGCTTTAAGACCTCTCTCTCCCAGCACTCGCAGGAAGAAGCCATTAAACATCAGAATAAAGAAGGTAGCGCCCCAAGCCAACATCACTGCCCCTGAAAGCTCTAACATATTGTCAGGGTGCTGTGTCGACAACAGAATCAATGCCGCAATCACTGAAGGGCCAGCAATCATTGGGATCGCCATCGGCACAATAAACGGTTCTTCACCCGCCGCGAGGCCAGTAATACTGCCCGCACTTGGGAAAATCATCTTAATCGCGATGATGAAGAGAATAATACCGCCAGAGATACTCAAGGTTTCAGGCTGCACGTGCAGGAAGTTCATGATGCTTTGACCAGCAAACAAGAACAACAGCAGGATAACCAGCGCAAACATCAGTTCACGAACAAGAACAATACGGCGACGCTTCGGATCAATATGCTTAAGGATAGAGAGCACGATTGGTAGATTGCCAAGCGGGTCCATAATAAGAAACAGCATGGTTGCTGCAGATAAAATTTCCATAAGTTTGTCTCGAAAAGCGTAAGTGCGCGGAGTATAGCAGCCTCAACATTGATTTTCGAACGCAGTAATAAAAGGATTAACTTATGTAATTAGAAGGGAATTTTGCGAGAGCAAATAGAAAGGCAGAAAGGAGAAAAGTAAAAAGAGAATTTAAAGAGTGAAGCCGAAACGTCGCATCCACTCTTCTTATCTATAAAAGCCAAAAGGCTCTAAAAACCAAGTCACTGGGAATCAGTGGTTACACACACGTTCGCGATTAGTGCAAAGCTTGTCATCAATAACCACGACCTTTTCCATCTTCAGGAAAAACTTCAGCAATCCATCTAAATCCAGACCGTTCAGCTTACACGTATGAAAACGCGCTTCTGCGCCATAAGTTTGAGCGAGTTCTTGCGTCAACTCTTCACGAGTCAGTGGCTTTTCACTCAGTAGGTTTAAAACGTTGTGTGCATGAATTTCGGTAGTCATAACTCTATCTCATGTTTAATGAAGTAGACGTAGAGTACCTTCTTTCATCTGAGCTGCCTTGATGTAGCTCAGAGTTAAGCGAGCTCTACCCTAAATTGTAAGGGAAGCAACAATGAGAGCGTGCGCCAGAAAGTAGCTGCCCGTCACCCAAAAGTAGGCACCCTTAATTGGGCTACGATAAAAATTTAGCGCGTACGCCAATGCTGAAAGCAGCAACACGACACAACCCGCAAAACCCACCGCATGCGACAGTTGAGGATCAAGCAACCAGAGCTCACCAGAAGCCCATGCAAGCTGAATAAGCACGATACCCATGATAACCACAGGAAAGACGAGTTTGTCTAAGCGAGGCAGAAGTAAGAAGAAAGCAACGACACAAGCCGCCAACAGCAGCGCGAACAACCACCAGACCATTTCTCCTGATAGCTGTAGCCAAAATGCTTTGCTGTAACAGAGCTGAGCCAGCAAGAAGCAAACAAAATGCAGAGGACGTTTTTGAGTAACAGCATGCAGGACATCTGCGATCGCAGAGACCGCCAACCCAGCAACGACCCAATAGGTAAAATCAGCAACGACAGATTGAGTTAAAGCAATGGTCGCTAATAATACATAGGTAAAAACCTTATACGATAAGGCCTGACCGATATGTCCATGTTTCGTTCCTGCTATTGCTCCGATACCAGACAAGGAAACCGCCAACCAACTCCACATACCATTTGCCCTATTGCTTTAAATCGTCGCCAGTCTAGGCACACGAGTGTTGATGTAAAGCCTCAGCGCCTCAAAATTGGATCTTGATTACGCTTCCACTAAAAAGAGTCTCTTTAGATTGAAGTCGTAACAATTACCACCATGACAATGGCCATTCGTTTAAAACTAGAACGAATCATCATAAAACCCATTCAAACTGGCACTAGAGTCGCCATACTTGAGTTTTGGCCAATTCTAACCTATCGGCCCCACCAAAATCGGCCTAATTCCGTCAAATACCACACTTAAAAAATTAAAATAACTATCTTTAAATCAAACAATAACAATAACTTAAACAAAGAAACTCAAGGTTAATAAGGAAATAAAAACGCCAACCAAGCCTAGACTTGTAAAGTAGTCAGTTTTCTTTTTTAAATCCCAGTTTTGTCAGGTTATTTCAAGCCCCCGGTAAAAACCGCCACAAAAACCAAGTCGAAAACTTAAAAAACCAACCAAAACAAACCTAGCCACCACCAGCGCCTATTAATACAGTTTAACAACCTTTAACAATATAAATTACACAAAACAACCATTACAAAACAACAAGTTAAATAAAATTGGAACAAACATAAATCACAACGAACAAAATAAGAACACACCATAAAACACAGTTAAACACTGCTAAACAAGCCAAAAACTCATAGTTTTCTACTACTTTTAAAGCTTTCGAAAGTAATTCTTGATCTAAAGCCATAAGTAGTGCTATTCTTTAAAACATAGCGAGAGACAACCAAATTTAGGAGTAGTGTTATGATTTCATCTTCGCAAAGACAAGGACTTGTAATGATCGCGGTAGTTGTAGGTCTAATGACACTACCGATGATGTACTAAGCAAGTTACAGATAAAAAAAGGGACGCCATGAGCGTCCCTTTTTTTGTTCAATTTTTTCACTTCGAAAACAGATGCAGTGTTAGCACATCCCAGTTCGCATAATAGAAACCTGCGGCAGCTAAAGTCATTGCCATCATCAGTAAGATCGCAACTCGCCAGATAAAACGACCACTACGTGGAGTCAGCTCCTTCTCGCAGTCGTTACACATCATGATGAACTTATGTTGGTCTTCCAACTTAGCCTCATGTTCATTGACTACCTTATTACGACACGTTGCGATATAGCGCAGCTTGCTCACCATATCGTGCGGTAGCCTTTCTTCACAGCTTGTTACAAGCTCATGCAATCCTTCGCCTTCGGCATGATATTGAAGCCTCAATAATTTCTCTATATTGCGAGTTCTTGTCACCACTTTTTCAATATCGGTCATCTTGGCCCTCCCACTCCACACTATAATTCTAGTCGAGCATTTCCCTATTCTTATACAAAATCACAGTTATTTACGAGAGAAAGAGACAATAAATAACAATGCTTTATCCCAAACTGGCCATTAAATGTGATGTCTGCCGAAAAATAATCAGCTTGGCTTACAACAGTTCACGAATAACGGCTTTAAACACATATCCCTATTGCCTGAAAGACTAGAATAACCATCACGACTACATGGAGGTTATATGCCTAATTCACTCTTTTTTGCCATCTTTGCTCTCGCTGCTCTAGCGGCTTGGGTATTTATTGGTTTCTATCGAAAACACTCGCAAGGTGAAAATGCGCCAGAGAAGAAAGTGAATGTCACGGTGTTAGACAAACAATCCATCGACCTTCCTGACGCAGAACCGGGCCAAGAAGATCAAGAGTACTGGATTTACGTTCAACGTGGTGTGGTTGGTCCGAAGCGAGAATTCCAAGTCGGCATCCACTATTTCCACGCCCTTAACCCTGGCGACAAAGGAACCTTAACCTACCAAGGCGATAAGTTCTTACACTTTGCGTTGAAGCGCTAAACGTCAGCCGCTTCAACTGTCTCCCCTAAGTAATCCATCAGAAAGCCTTAGTACTCACCGCTAAGGCAATAACCAACGTGTTTTCTCTGACTTAGACACCAACCAGCTCATCCATAACGCGCCAGCTCCGCTGATCACAATCCATAATGGAATAACCCATGCCGGATGTCCTTGGTACCAACCAAACTCTTTCATCGGCCACAAGAAAATCGGGTGCAGCAGGTAAATACCTAAGCTGTGCTTACTGATAAAGCCAACCACTTGGTTACTCTTCTCAGAAAGGCCTTCACCATAGTAACGGCATACCATGAACACCATGCTCGCGGCTAATACGGTATTCAACGTTTTGTAAGATAACCAGCGCCCTACCGTGTACTCTTCTGCCACCAAGCTTGCATCAACAACCATGTAAACCGTGGTTAGTAACGCTAGCCCACCCAGTAAAACACTCACGCCAACTGTCATCTTGTTAAGTGGCACAATCTTATACAGCAAGTAACCCAATGGTAAGTAACCGGTGTACAACCACAATTCGTGGCTCCAAGGGCCATCGATTTTCAGTAAGAACAATAACGTTGTGAACAACCATACCGCTGTAAAGGCATAGACCGATCTATCACCGTACTTTCTAACCATGATCTGCAAGAAAGGAATCACAAAGTAGAGCGGGATGAAGTAATAGAAGAAACCAAGGTGGTAATAAGTGTAATGATGGTAGCTATTCAGCAACACATCCCAACTGACGTCGGCATCAAAACCCATTGCCGACCAACCCGACAGATAGGTATAGAAAAGCGACCAGACAATGAAAGGTATCAGTACCTTGCCCAGACGACGCTTGAGGTAGTATTTGGCGTCAAACGGGCGCTGATCACTTAGCATCAGTGCGCCCGTAATCAAGATGAACACAGGTACTGCCCAGCGGCTGAAACCGTTTACCGTAATGGCAGTAAGCCATTCACCGAAAGGAATAGTGCCCAATTCATTGCGATAAGGCGCCAAAACATGAATCGCGATAACCGCTACGGCCGCGACACATCGTGCTAAATCAAAAAAGAGAATTCGCTGCTTCATGTAAATGCCTGATTAATATTCAATCATTCTACTATAGCAATAAAAAAGCTGACCGGAATAAATACCAAGTCAGCTTAGTGTTAAAGGAGATGCTTATCGCGAATTTAGCTGATACGACGCTAGCTTCTGCGACTTGAGCTCTCACAAATGAGGCTCATGTGGCTGAAGCTTATGCCGCTGAGATTTGCGGCACTTTCGGTAAACGCAAAGAGATCACCGTCGTTATCGCTAAGAATGCGAAGGAAACCCACAGACACGCAGACAAACCTGCCATTTGGAATACCAAGCCCGACAATATCGTGCCAATCAAACGGCCCATCGCGTTTGCCATGTAGTAGAAACCGACATCAAGAGAAACGCCATCACCTTTCGCATAACTCACAATCAAATATGAGTGAAGTGATGAGTTCACCGCAAAGATGGCACCAAATACCATCAAACCACCCACGATAACGAGCTCTGGTTGCCAACCAATCTGTACTGCATAAGCGATAGTAGCGGTCACGATAGCCAACGCACCAGCCCATAACAGCGCGGCATGGCCATCTGGCACCTTACCTTGAGCTTTACCAGTAATCTTCGGCGCTATGCCCTGTACAAAGCCATAAGCGATAGTCCAAGCAGCTAAGAAACCACCAACCCATGAGTGATCCCAACCAAACACACTGCCTAGGTAAATCGGCAAAGCAATCACAAACCACACATCACGAGCGCCAAACAGGAACATACGTGCTGCGGATAAGATGTTGATGGATTCAGACTTAGAGAAGATCTGTTTGAACTTAGGTTTAGTTTTCGCTTTACCCATGTCCGCTTCTAAGCTCAACACACTGCCAACGAAGACCAATGCCAACACGGTTGCCATCGCGAGCACGGCGTATTGGAAGCCAATCGTTGAAAGCAGCAAACCACCAATAAAGAAGCCAGCCCCTTTAAGCGCATTCTTAGATCCTGTCAGAATCGCAATCCACTTATAAAGCGCGCCCTGTTGTTCATCAGGAACCAGAGTCTTAATCGAACTCTTGGCACTCATCTTATTGAGGTCTTTAGCGATACCAGACAAAGCCTGCGCCGCCATGACCCAAGGAATGGTCAACATCGCCGTTGGTACCGCGAGCATACCCAAGGCGACAACCTGCATGCCTAACCCGATGTTCATGGTCTTATTGAGGCCAAGACGCGCCCCTAACCAGCCACCGATTAGGTTAGTCACCACACCAAAGAATTCATAGAAAAGGAACAGTGAGGCGATTTCTAACGAACTGTAACCAAGGTCGTAAAAATACAGAACCACCAGCATGCGAAGTGCACCATCAGTAATGGTGAAGTTCCAGTAGTTAAAAGTCACCAACATGTATTGGCGAACGCTCTTACTTAGATTTGAAAACATAACGCTATCTCTGCAATCTAAACAAAAAGAGCTTTTAGATCATAGGTGTCCAAAAGCTCTAATTCTTACTTTCCACTTAACTTATACTCAAAATAATTGGAGTTGCAGCTAGGCAACAAGCAAGTTCAGCCCTTTGAGCATAGGTGTTCTATGTGATTAGGGTGAACTTGCGCAGTTAACAACGCTGCAGGTTCAAGTATGAAGAGCTACGCAGAAGCTACGCCGTTGATATACTCAACCTGAATAGGCTTAGTAAATGCGCCGGGACGCAGTGCCTGCACCTCTTGAACAACCTTGCTCAAATCCCAGCCTTTTTCTAACAGTAGGTGAGCCGCGAACAAACCAGTGCGACCAGAGCCGCCCATGCAATGCATCGCAACCTTGCCGCCGTTATCAACGATATTATGTAGCTCAGGGCTAGCCGCTTGCCACTTCGCAGCAAAATCAGCACCCGGTGCACAGTCGTCTTCAATTTCGATCTGGAACCATTGCATGCCTAGCGCACGTGTTTTTTCGCCAAGTGCCGCCACGTCTTTGCTTGCAAGCTCATGGTCATCAAGTGCTGTCACGATAGCTTCAACGCCTTGCTCTTTTAGCTGAGCCAGTGATGCATCAAGCGTTGCTTCTTTTGTACCTGGGCATGGAGTAAGGATTAACGCACCTTGCTCTAAGTCTAGTTGCCATGTTGGATGTGTCATTGTGTAATCTCCAGATTCTACTATTTCTTAAGTACGCAGGCTTATGCTAAACCAACAGTGCGAACTAACTCAGCAGTACGTGTCGCGTAACCCATCTCGTTGTCGTACCAAGCGTAGATCTTAACCATGCGCTTACCGACCAACATCGTTGATAGTGCATCCACGATTGTTGAGCGTTGGTCGCCTTTGTAATCGATAGAAACCAGTGGACGCTCTTCAAAGCCAAGAATGCCTTTTAGTTCATTCTGAGACGCTTCTTTCAGCATCGCGTTAACTTCTTCTACCGTGGTGTCTTGCTTCACTTCGAAGATGATGTCTGTTAGAGAAGCGTTCGCTAGAGGTACGCGAACTGCATGGCCGTTGATGCGGTTTTCAAGCTCCGGGAAGATCTCAACAATAGCTTTAGCGCTGCCAGTCGTTGTTGGGATAAGGCTCATGCCACATGCACGTGCACGGCGTAAATCCTTATGGGGCGCATCAAGAATAGTTTGCGTGTTAGTTAGATCGTGAATAGTGGTGAACGCTGCGTTCTCGATACCAAGCTTCTCGTTGATCACCTTAACCACTGGCGCGATACAGTTAGTAGTACAAGACGCTGCCGTTACGATTTTGTGTACCTCAGGATCGAAGATATTGTCGTTCACACCTACAACGATGTTTGCAATGCCTTCTTCTTTCACTGGCGCAGATACCACAACGCGCTTCACGCCTTGCTCTAGGTATTTGTTTAGGAAAGAAGTCTTACGGTGTTTACCCGTTGCTTCAATCACCACATCACAACCAGACCAATCGATCGCATCAATGTCGCGCTCTTTTGTGGTTTTGATGCGTTGACCGTTGATGATCATCTCGTCGCCTTCAACAGCGACTTCGTGATTCCAACGACCTTGAACCGAATCAAACTCTAGAAGGTGAGCCAGTGTTGTTGTGTCGCCAGCAACATCGTTAATTTGAACAAACTCTAGCTCTTCCCAATCGAAAGCTGCGCGAAGTGCTAGACGGCCGATACGACCAAAACCATTAATACCTACTTTAACTGTCATTGTGTGTTCTCTCAGTTAGTGGTGAAACTTAAATTAAGAATTAAACGCAACATACTGGGCGTGAGTTCATCGACTCTAAGCGCTCAATATCTTGCTGGTATTCAGTTTTCAAACAGTTCGATGCGATAAGGTCATCAATTAACTTTAGCATCCAACCCGGTAAATCTTTTGACAGACGGTAAAATACCCACTGCCCTTGGCGAACATCAGTCAAAATGCCGTTTGAACGCAACTGTGCAAGGTGGCGTGAAACCTTTGGCTGACTTTCTTGTAGTGCCTGAGTCAACTCACCAACAGAAAGGCACTCTTGGCGCACAATCATCATTAAGCAACGCACTCGCGTTTCATCAGACAGTAATTTAAAAAATTGGTGAGGAAGCATAACTACATACTCATATATGGATATGCGTATATATTAGTTATAAAAAAACGCACGTCAAGGCGTGCGTTTCAATTGTCATAAAAGTTTAACGAAGAAATATCAGAGCTGGTTGGTCACGGTATGACTCCAACGGCGCGCTTCAGTAAGCTCCGTTTTGACCTGATCCACGCTTAATCCTAAATCAGCACAGTGCTCATCAATCTGTTGCCAATCGGCATGCTCAAAGCTCTCTTCAAGTGCGAGCAAGGTACCATATGGCCCTTCTCTACGAAGCAGAGCCACCTTGATACTTTTACACAAAGGCAGTTGCTCTACTAAATTCTCTAACGACAGGTCGAGCAATGCATCCAACAACGAGAACAAACCAATCATAAAGGCTTGCTCGGTATGTCCTTCAAATGCCTGATAACGAGACATACGCTGGCAAAACTGTGCTCGCTGCAAAGACAAGCCATACAACTCTTTCGGTTTTTTATCCGAGACGTAAGACGCCACCGCCAGCGAGACAAACATTTTCAGTTTTTCTTGCCCTAGATACACCAAGGCCTGACGGAATGAAGAGATGGTCACTTCTAGACGGGGCGACATGGTGTTCACAAAGCGCAGTAGCTTATAAGACAAGGCGACATCTTTCGCGACGATACTCTCGACACGCTGAAAGTCGACATCTGGCTTACACACTTCTTGGAACAGCTCCATGGCAATCACTTGCTCAGGACTGATGTACTTAGTCTTGATGATTTCCGGCTTGCTGAAGAAATAGCCTTGGAAGAACTTAAAGCCCGCGTCTTTGGCTTGCTGGAATTCTTGTTCGGTTTCGACTCGTTCAGCAAGAAAGCTAAACTTTTTCCCTTGATGTACTTTGACCAAATCACACGCCTCATCCAAGCCCATCTGCATGATATCGAGCTTAACAATATGCGTGTATTTGAGGAAACGTTCCCATTCTGGCGTCGAAGTAAAATCATCTAGGGCAATCATGTACCCCGCTTGATAAAGCTCTTTAACGGCTTCTAATAATTCGTCGGTCGGTTGGCAGGTTTCAAGAATCTCAACCACCACCTTGTCTTTCGGCAAGCTCAAAGGCAACCGACGAATCAAGCTTTGGTAAGGGAAGTTAATAAAGCAACGTGAAGATGGGATCGATGGGTTAAGCCCAACCGACAAGAAGTTCTCAACGATCAGACGATACGTTGCTCGATTAGACTCTATATGCGCTGGATAGGCATTCCTTTCTCCGTCACGAAACAGCAGCTCATAACCAAGCGTGTTCTTCTTACGGTTTAAGATAGGTTGTCGAGCAACGTAGGTAGCGGTCATTTCTTGATAACTCTAATTGGTTTAACTTTAACTCTATTGCTTTGATTAGGCTTTGGCGGCAGCCAGCAATGCGCCGCAGCCCATGAACATACCACCAAAGATTTTATTTATCTTACCCATTATGCGATCTGAACGAATAAAGCGTCCCATTTGTGAAGCTAATGAGGTGTAGCCCAACATAACAACGCTATCAATGAATACTGTTGTAACACCTAACACTAATAATTGTGGTGCTTGCGGCTGTGTTGGATCGATAAATTGAGGGAAAAGAGCCACCAAAAACACAATAGATTTTGGGTTGGTAAGGTTAATCAGCACCGCATTTCTAAGCAGCTTGCCACTCGATAGCGTCGAGTTTTCTTGTGAAGCCACTAAGCTAGAGTTGTCACGCCACTTTTGAATACCCAACCAAAGAAGGTAAACCACGCCCACCCATTTGATGATGGTGAACGCCAACGCGGATTGAGCCACTAATGCACCAATGCCCGCGCCCACCAGCATGATGTGGAATGCAAGACCGAGTTGTAAGCCCGCGATCGACGCAAGTGACTTCTTGGTGCCATAACTTAGCCCATTGCTGATTGAGTTAACGGTACCTGAGCCCGGAGCCAAACTAAACAATATCGCCGTAACGACATAAGCAAGCCAAACATGAGTATCCATTTGCATTTCCTTACTAGTTCTTTAATCTAACAACATTAGTAGCAATAAAGCTCTCACACGCATCAGTTCAGGTAATTTCCCATGGAAAACCACAGCGGCGCCCCGATTTCGTACACGCAAGAACCTCAATTCGAGCAAGCGATTAAACACCCGATCCCCACCCTTTGGCAACAACGAAAAGATGGGTATGTAACAACATCCGGTAAAAAGAAGCTGTACTGGTGTAGCCTGACTTCAGAGACTCATACCAAGGCGATTGTTATTTCAAATGGCCGCATTGAGTGCTGCCAAAAATACCAAGAACTCTTTTATGACTTCTATCAACAAGGCTATGACGTTTATTCATTTGACCACCAAGGTCAAGGCCAGTCTGAACGTATGGTAACAGACTCTGACATTGGTCACATTCATGAGTTTGATGATTATGCATCTGACATGTCTGACGTCATTGCCAGTTTTGATCTCAGTAAGTATTCCAATCGCTATCTGCTCGCTCATTCAATGGGCAGCACCATAGCCACTCGCTACCTACAAACTCATCCAGACCATCCATTTGATAAGGTGACTCTGTGCGCTCCGATGTTTGGTATCAATACCGAGTGGTATCTGAAACCTATCGCGATGATCGTCGGACAAGTGCTTACCGCGTTTTATGCCAAGCCGACTTACGCGCCAGGGCAGCAAGCATATTATTCGAAGCCATTTGAAAACAACTTACTGAGCCACAGTAAGGTTCGCTATCAGTGGTTCCGCCGCTTATATGACGAGTCTCCATCTTTGCAGGTGGGTGGACCAAGCACGCGTTGGGTGTGGCAAGGGTTAATGGCCGCCAAGCAAGCAATTCAACAAACTCGTCAAATCAAGATTCCTCTGCTATTGATTCAAGCTGGGGACGAAAAGATTGTCAGTAACAGTGCCCAAGTAAAGTTCATCTCTAAGCTGAAGAAAACCAACTCTGATTGTCAGTTTAAGTTGGTTGAAGGTTCTAGGCATGAGGTGTTGTTTGAGCAAGATGAATATCGCAATCAAACACTGGATGCGATCAATCAGTTTTTCGCCTAAAGCTAATAGGCTAAGCAACCTACCAAGAAAATAAGCGCTAAAGAGGAAGAGAAGTAAGTGAGCTTTGCCCTCTTTTCTTGCATGAATTTGGCATACAATTTCTACCTAGAGATATTGTAGTTAAAACGATTCTAGCGCTAGCTAGCGTCAATATTGGTTAAGCATTTTGCAATGAGGGTTAAATGAGTATTCCTGCACTAAAAGATTCCGTGAAAATTGTTGCTTCTGATTTAGATGGTACGCTTTTGGCTCCCAACCATCAGCTAAGCGACTTTACCAAGCTAACGCTTAAGAAATTACACGACCAAGGTTATACCTTCATCTTCGCTACGGGTCGTCACCACGTCGATGTGGCGGGTATTCGTCAGATAGCAGGTATTCCGGCGTACATGATCACTTCAAACGGTGCACGCGTGCATGACCAGAATGATCAACTGATGTATAGCCAGAACGTACCTCAGGAACTCGTTCAGCCGGTTATTGATATTGTGCGCCAAGATCCAAACCTCTTTATTCACATGTACCAGAATGAAGATTGGCTACTAGACCGTGAAGATGAAATGTTGGCTAAATTCCACAGTGAGTCAGGCTTTAGCTACAAGCGCTTTGAAGCTGAAAACGCACCAAGCGAAGGCATCGCGAAAGTCTTCTTCACACATCCAGAACAAGACCACGAATATCTCGTCACGTTTGAACAAAAGCTAAGAGATGCTTTTGGCGACAAACTGAACATCGCCTTCTCTACACCTTGGTGTCTTGAAGTGATGGCCGCTGAAGTCTCTAAAGGCCACGCCCTAGACGCTGTTGCGAAATCACTGAACCTGACATTGGATAACTGTGTTGCCTTTGGTGATGGCATGAACGACGCTGAAATGCTGGCTATGGCGGGTAAAGGTCTAGTCATGGGCACATCACATGAGAAAGTGATGAAAGCACTACCAGACAATGAAGTGATTGGCAGTAACGCAGACGATGCCGTTGCTCACTACCTAGAAAAGCATCTGCTCTAAT
The DNA here is from genome assembly GCF_041467855.1 of Vibrio sp. 10N.247.311.51. Lineage (NCBI taxonomy): Bacteria > Pseudomonadati > Pseudomonadota > Gammaproteobacteria > Vibrionales > Vibrionaceae > Vibrio > Vibrio sp. 10N.247.311.51. The sequence goes on from NZ_JBFSVK010000032.1 coordinate 44,663, forward strand.
CTCGCTCGTTGAAGAGATCTGAATAAATAAAAAGGCAGCCAACGGGCTGCCTTTTTTGAACCTTACGTAAAAAGCTCTCTCTAACGCTATCGAGAACCTAACACTTCTTTGCTTAAGATTGCCTGCCACTCTTGTTCGGTAACCGGCATGATCGATAAGCGATTACCGCGTTTCACCAATGGCATTTCGGAGAGTTCAGGCATGGCTTTAAGCGTAGCCAAAGGAATCAAGCGCTCAGTCACTCGCACAAACTCGACATCCACCATAATCCAGCGCGGGTTATCGGGTGAAGACTTAGGATCGTAGTAATCACTCTCTGGGTCGAACTGAAAGTGGTCTGGGTAGGCTTCTCTGGTTACTTTAGCGATCCCCGCTACGCCAACTTTTTTGCATGATGAGTGGTATATCATCACCAAATCTCCAAGCTTGACGTCATCACGCATCATGTTTCGAGCCTGATAGTTGCGTACACCCTCCCAACAAGAGGTTTTTTGTACTCTCAGGGTCTGAATAGAGAAGGTGTCGGGTTCTGTTTTAAATAACCAATATGCCATAATAAATCCAATTAACGGTTGCTCCGAGGAAGATATAACATGAAGGTAATGAAAAACCCAGTGACATGGCTAGTCGCGTTCGCTCTACAAGGCTGTGTTACGGCACCTGATACGCCGCAACAACCGGAACTGCCCCCAGCAACCTTGGATGAGCCACTGAGCATTCAACCACAAACCTTCATCATGCGTGGTCAGGTAGTGGTTGGCCATGAAAGCCGAACCTTCACTCCTTGCGGCAGCCAACAACAATACTGGTTAGACCTATCTCCAGAGTTAGCGCTAGAAGCACAAGGGCTCTCAACGAGACCTTACCAAGCCTTATATGGCGAGCTGATTGGTCACCTAACCGTGCCGAGCCAAACGGGGTATAACGCAGACTTCACAGCCCGTTTCGTGGTTGACCAAGTGAACATCCTAACCGCAGAGAACCCAGATCGCTGCGACCAACCACTGCGTTCAACACGAGTATTTGGTAATGAACCCTTCTGGTCAGCAACCTTCGATAAAGACCAGCTGAAATACACTAAGATGGGCGAACAGCCACAAACCCTCGATATTGAATCAAGCCGCACCACATCGAGCAGCCGTGATTACCAATTAGAAGGTAAAGCAGCACAAGGCAAACTCAACCTTACGAAAGAGAGCTGTAGCGACGGCATGAGCGATTCTATCTATGGGTGGCATGCCAAGCTTAACCTCAATGACAGTGACTACAATGGTTGTGCGACAGTCTCTAACCAAGATCCAACACTGGATTGGAGCGGACTCTACTTCGCTAGCTCAACGCAAAACTCAGGGTTCTCTATCAACCTTGAACTCAACGATGACCACAGTGCTATCACGACTTATTCATACAGCAATGGAGACCCTTCTATTGTTGAACAAGGCTTCTGGCAGCAACTGAACCAAAATCAGGTACAAGTGGTTATGACTCGCCACCAGCAACAGTATTTGATCTCCGAGCGCATCTTCACACTCGATAATGGCAAGCTAATCGCTGAAAAAGAGAAAGTGGGCAACGTGGTGTATCCGATTGCCAATGGCGGTCTGGTGCTATTCGAAGCTAAGAGTGCGCAAGCGCAAGTAAACACCACCACTAGCGTTGATCTAACCGCAAAGCAGGTGAACTCCAGTGATCAACTTGATCCAAAAGTCGACCAAGCGATCCGCGAATACTTTAAGATCAACAACAGCTCACCTGACGACACTAAATACCGCTGGTTAACCTACGACCTCAACGGCGACGGTAAAGAAGAGCTGTTCGCCCAACTCGATTGGTGTGGCTCTGGTGGCTGTACCCTGCTGATTTTCGAAAACCATCAAGATAACTGGCGCTTCAATAGCCGAGTGACACTGGTTAAGGGCGACATACGCTTAGGTAAATCGCAAAACCATGGCTGGCAGGATCTGATCTTCAACGTCAGTGGCGGCGGTGCAACACCGGCGAAACACACACTGTCATACTCTGGAGTCAGCTACCCGCTAAACCCAAGTGTCGCTCCAGTTGCAGATGATGCTGATATCAGCGACGTGGTTTTGTTTGCTGATGGTATCTCACCCGCACAAAGTGGAGTAAAGCTGTAAACATGAGTAACCAACAAGCTTGCCCTGGTTGTGGCTTTACTCACCAATGTATTTGTCACCTGATACCTAGTGTCGAAAGCGAAATCGATCTTGTCCTGCTCACTCATGAGAATGAACTGTCGCGCGATACCAATACCGGAAAGCTGCTTCAGCAATCCCTTGAGCAGTGTCAGTCCATTGTATGGCAAAGGAAAACACCACCAGCGGAGCTAATGGCGCTGCTTGACGATGAAACACGACAACCATTTCTGCTATTCCCTAGTGATCAAAGTATCGAGTGCCAGCAAGCCGTGATGACCCAAACCCAGAGTCGTAAGCCGCTATTCATCATCTTGGATGGCACATGGCAAGAAGCGAAGAAGATGCTTAACAAGAGCTCGTGGTTACAAGCTGTACCACAAGTTCACCTCGACATTACCAGCGAATCTTCATACACCTTGCGCCGCAATCAAGACAGCGGCCACTTGTGTACTTGTGAAGTTGGGATTGAGTTACTCAAATCTTTAGGTGACAGCGAGCCAGCCAAGCTCATTGATGACTACTACCAACAGTATCTAAAAGTGTTCCACGCCGACAAGTGTGGCCACGCCCTCCAATAGACCTAGCAGGTGTACGGGAAGGCAATAAACACATTTCAGGACGGGACAGGTACTGAAAACAAAAAGGGTGAGCCATAAGCTCACCCTTTTTACATCGTACTTTCGTTATTGAGCCAATCAGTGTTTCACGTGAAACGGTCGCTTCATCAAAACAAACGCTGAGGTTGGCCAAAGTAATACCCTTGCAAGTAATCGACGCCCATGTCTTCGGCAATACGACACACCTGCTCGTTATGAACGAACTCAGCCACCGTCTTAGCATTTAGAATCTGGCACAAGCTCACTAACTGCTGAGCGATCTTGCGTTGCTTTTTATCTTTATCAATATTGCGAATCAAACTGCCATCAAGCTTTATCACCTGTGGTTCCAATTTCAATATCTCATCAATGTTCGAATAGCCCGAACCAAAGTCATCAACAATAATATTCACACCAAGATCGCGGAAGTGGTTACACACCTCAATCAAGCGACCGTAATCCTGAATTTGTTCCGTTTCTAACACCTCCAAGCCAATACGCTGTGGGTGACTAATTTTCTTGATAGCTTGCTCAAGGTGAAGAATGGTTTTCTCATTGCTGAAATCTTGTGGCGCTAAATTAATTGAGAACGAATCGGTTCTCTGACTCATAAAATCGAAGGTGCGCGTTATCATCTGACGACTGAGGCGTGTATAGAGATGGGTTCCTTCAATGATTGGCAAGAACTTACCCGGCGCAATCAACTGACCGTCCTCTTCAATTCGAACTAAACACTCGTAGCTCTCTACCTGATGACTGTGTGCTGAGACAATCGGTTGAGAACACGCCACAATATTCTGGTTAAGCACGGCGCGACTCACGCACGACAGCCAACCAAGTTGTTCTTGGCGATGTTTCTCCAGTTGAATTAACGTCTTAGCGCTCACTAGGTGCTTGTTCTGGCTAACAGCGCTGCGCCGCGCATCAATCGCCTTCAACAATAAGTCATCAATAGAGGTAGTCGGGAAATCTCGACGACTGGCAACACCCGCACAGATAGACACCGACAAATAATCAATATCAGGTAAACCGGTAGGCTCAAAATTCACATGCTCGGTTTGATCAGCAAATTCCGAGAATCGCTGATGAATATGTTCTTGGCTCGCCCAACTATCAAACACCACCGCCCACTCACCAATACCGATACTGTAGAGCTGACAGCCCTCATCAAAGAACTGCCACAGCGCCTTTTGAAAGTACTCACTCAAATCATGCAGAAGCTTGTCACCCACTCGATAGCCGTACTTCTCATTGATCTGACCAAAGGTCGTGACCTTCAAAGCTAGCAAGTGGCTATCACTGCTCATCTTGGAAAGCTTCTCACGCAACACACTTCGATTGGGTAAGCCAGTACGGTGATCAATTCGATAGCTTGCCGTCAATGCGGTGGCTTGCTGCTGAATCTTACTCGCCATGCTGTTATTCATGTCATCAACATCAAGCAGTGCATTTCGGATCAATGAAAACAGAGGGGATATGTTGGTCGCGGGTTGTGTCTCTAATGGCAATACCGCCTCACTTACCTCGCCCTCTCTAAGCGCGAGGTAAGTGAGGCTATGGTGCAAGATTCGCTGTTGACTATTCTCTTGATAAAGTTCTCCCATGCAGTAAACGCCATAGCTGTCGGCCAATTTTTGGAAAACCTCAACCTCTTGGTTGCCATCAATAAAGTCGATACGAGAGGTGCAGTTGTAAATGAAGAACTGTTCTGGTCTATGAGAGGCGATCTGCTGCACGCCCAGTCGTATCTGCTCTAAGGTCAATGATGGATGGTCATAACAAAACCGGACCTCATCACCCACTTGGAACTGGCCGCTGAATTCTATCTCTCCACTTTCCGTTACCTTGAGCGGTAAATGAATGTTTTGCTCTTTCGGGTCACCGACCATCAAGGGAAAGTTATGCAGTTGCTCAAAAGGTACTTCGAGGCCATCAGCGAGGTAACGATTATAGAGTTCTCGAACAGGCATCCCATCCAACTCCAACAACCTGTTATCTTGAGCACCTGTCACTCGGAAAGTCCGGCCAATCGGATTCCATTCAGTGTAGTAACCTTTAGCGATGGAGAGCTCGACACTGTGCAGCGCCAACATCACATAGGCATTTTCATAGCAAATTCCGTCTAACATCACCCAACGTCCATTATCTGTAATGGTCGATGCTCCGCCACAGATAGGTAATGAATACCTCGACTGCTCAAACGCTGAAAATAGATCTCGGTTATTTATCTGCAAACGGTCTGCGAAACAGATGATGCTTTGAGTATTATCATTGCACCCAAGCTGTTGCCACATAGCGTGGCTATCGAGCAATGGTTGTTCGCTATATTCAACAACACCACAGGAGTATGACGTCGCGTCAAAGCGGGTAACAATCAGATAAAGACCTTGGTGCAGGATGACACCTTGGCTGATGTAGTGGTTAGCACTGCAACCAATCAGTTTGGCATTGGGAAAAGTCGATTGAATCACTTGGCAGGCAGCCAAAACAGAACCTTTCTCGAAAGACGAAAACACCTGAATCAGTAGGCTTTCATGTTGATGAAAATCTATCTTTTCCAATTCACGTTGGGTTTGCTCAATGTCTTGTATCAGGAGAGAAGTCGACTGCATATTCACATTAATCGTTACGTTAATGATTTGTTATTGTGCTTATTATAGATAAGGCTTGCACGGAATACTTACGATCGTGTTATGAATAATGTGACCTTAGTTAGACATCATTCATTCCGCCAAAAAGCAGTCATTAATGGCGGCGCAGTACTTTTATCGTCAGTAGTTACACAATACTGGAAGCTTTAACAGCTAAAACAGTCGCTTAGGCTCACCAAAGTAGTAACCCTGCAGATAATCAACACCCATTTGCTCTGCTATCTCACAAACTTGTTGGTTATGGACAAATTCAGCGACCGTTTTGGCATTGAACACTTGGCACAAACGAACCAACTGAGAAGCGATGTTTCTTTGTTTTTGGTCTTTGTCGATATTACGAATCAAGCTACCGTCGAGCTTAATGATCTGCGGCTCTAGCTTGATGATTTCATCGATGTTGGAGTAACCAGAGCCAAAGTCATCAACAATGATTCTCGCCCCGAGTGCTCGGAAGTGATCACACACCTCAATCATGCGGCCATAATCTTTAATCTGTTCTGACTCGAGAACCTCTAAACCAAGTCGAGTAGGATCGTTCATGCCACTGATCGCAGCCTCAAGCACCTCGAGCGTCTTATCGCTCAATAAATCTTGTGGGGATAGATTGATAGAAAACGAGCTCTGCTTATCCGCCATATAGCCAATAGTGCTCTTAATCATGTGTCGACTAAGGCGCGTATAAAGGTGGGTGTCAGCAATGATCGGTAAGAATTTTCCTGGTGGCACAATGGTACCGTCCGACTCCATAATTCTGACCAAACACTCTTGGCCAATCATTTCGTGCGTACCCGATTCCACAATCGGCTGTGAATAGGTGATGATGTTCTGATCTAAAATCGCACGGCTCACACAGCTCAACCAACCGAGTTGCTCTTTGCGGTCTTCTTCGCTCACCTGGATATCTTTGGCATTGGTGATGTGGGTATTGTTACGAACTCCATAGCGTCGAGCTTCGATCGCTTTCAATAAGATCTGGTCACCGCTGTCGGTTAAGAAATCACAACGACTAGCAAAGCCGCCACACAGAGAAACTGACAAGTAATCAATATCAGCCAAGCCATACGGCTCAAAATTTATGTGTTCGATGTCATCGGCGAACTCAACGAAACCTTCTTTTATTTTCGTACTACCAACACTAGCATTGAAGATAATCGCCCACTCTCCAACACCAATACTGAACAGCTCAACCTTCACGCGAGGTTCTTTAACGACACGAAGCTGCAATCGTTCGATAAAGTGATTAGACAGATCAAGCAGTAACTGATCACCCACCTGATAGCCGTACTTTTCGTTAACTTGATGGAAATTCGTGAGCTTTAACGTGAGTAAGTGTTCACTAAACAGAATTGTATTGAGGCGTTCTTTCAATACGATACGGTTCGGCAAACCAGTACGCGAGTCAATGCGATAGCTTTCAGTTAAGCGACGCGCTTGTTGATGGAGTTTCTTTTCCATCTGAGTATTCATACTGTCGAGATCTGCGACTGCATTTCTGACAAGGTTAAGCAATGGCGAGACGGTTGAGCCACACTGAAAGTCTTCACAATGAAACTCTTTAATCTCGTCAGACTCGCGCATAGCGATATAAGTCAGGCTGTGGTGCAGTATCTCTTGGCGGTCTTCATTACGGTATAGCTCACCCATGCAGTAGGCACCGCACGTATTCACTATCCCTTCAAATGGCTTGAGCTCAAGTTTACTGTCGATAAATTCAAGTCGAGATACGCAGTTATAAATGATCACCGACTCAGGCTGATGCATGGCTAGCATCTCGGCCCCGTGGCGCACCTTTTCTGCAGTCAACGAGGGGTGGTTATAACAAAACTGCGCCTCTTCACCGATATGCCAAGGGCTATCAAACTCGATACTGCCATCATCATTAATACGCAGCGGCGTCGAAATACCCTTCTTTCTACCAAGTTCTCGATAAAGCGGAAAGCTCATCAGCTGGCTAAAAGGAAGGTCTTTGCCATCCGCAAGGTAATGTTTAAATACTTCGATAGCCGGCTTGTCGTTCAATGCGTATAAGCGATTTCCGATTGCGTGTGTGACTCGTAGCTTCATCCCAATCGGGTTCCACTCAGAGTACGCGTCCGACCAAACCTTCAATCTTGGGTTAGTCAGAGCCACAGCAACACAGGCGTGTTGGTAGGTTTGCTCGTTATACATAACCCAACGGCCAAATTCATTCTCATGGCACAGTCCACCAGCTATCGGCAAGGCGTAAGGCAAATTTTCAAAAGCGCTATAAATAGGATAATCACGCCCTTCAACCTGATCGCACAAGCTGATGACCGTTTTGGTGTCTTCTGTAAGGCGCAGCTGAAAAGCTAAGTCTTGGCTGTCTTGATTTGGATTGCCGGAAAAAGGCTGGACCGCAGAGGTTAGATGGGTTTCGTTGAACTCACTGATGATGACTAAGGTGCATGCACTTTCAAGGCAATTATCACAGATAACATGACGAGCACTCTGGCCAATTAGCGTCGCATTATTTAAACGATTGAGGACAACACCCGCGATTTGACGAGCTAGATCTGAAGATTGTGCTGAGAAAATTTGAATAAGGTACTGTTTGCTGTCACACCATTCTCGCTGATCAAATTGAGCTCTAAATAACGCCTCAGTATTTGCGAGAAATGTAAATGTTTGCATGCCAACCCTTGTTCAAAATCGAGTGAAGTAACAACCCGCAACCACTGCTATGACTGAAATGAATCGATAAAAAGTAGTCGCCAATTATCCTAGCCTAATCAGGCTTTTATAGGCGACTAATGTAACAATTCACTATCATAAATGCGACACAATAAGCTTACCGAGCCATTAAATTAGTCGCATAAGATCGCTAAGTTGGTCTATTTCAACATCAGGGAGCACACTCGCCTTCGGGGAGCGGTATAAATTGGAACCAGTGTCATTAAACCAGCACGCTTGGAAGCCATTTTGCTTGGCTCCATAGACATCCGTTTTGAGGTGATCGCCAACATGAAGAATATTCTCAGCGTCGCAATCTAGGTGTTGCTGAGCTTTTTCAAACATATCTGGATAGGGTTTTGCTCTGCCATCAGGGCCAGCTTTAAGGATTAATTGAAAATACTGCCCTAAGCCAATTTTGTGTGGGTCGACATTGCCATTGGTAATCGCAACCAGAGGAATACGTTGGCTAAGCTCAGTCATCACTCGATGTGTTTCTTGAGGGACATCGGCTTGATTACGCAACCACAAGGCATGCTCAATGCCCTCTCGAGCCGCTTGTTCTGCTTGCTGCAGAGAGTAACCCAGTTGCAGCAAACCGCTTTTAATCTGAGTTTCACGCCATACGGTGACATCATGCTTTAAAGCTGGGTTTTCAGATGCGACTTGCTGCTTAATGCCCTGCCACTCTTCGAGCGATAAAGAAGCCGACACTGGGTGCTTTTGATACAGCCACTGTGCCATCTCTTTCTCAACCTTCATGATCACAGGCCAGTTGTCATACAAGGTGTCATCCAAGTCAAAGGTCATGGCTTTAATGGGCTTTAACCCTCGATAAATTCGCATAGTAAACCCTTTAATCTAATCTTTATTCTTCTTACGAGCTCTCGGGTGAGCCTGATCATAAGCTTGTGCTAAGTGTTGGAAATCTAAGTGGGTATACACTTGGGTCGTCGAGATATTTTCATGGCCAAGCAACTCTTGCACAGCACGAAGGTTTTGGCTCGACTCCAGCACATGCGTTGCGAAGGAGTGACGCAGTTTATGCGGGCTGATGTGGCTCGCGACAGATTGCTTCTTGCCCCACTCTTCCATGCGCTTTTGCACGCTACGGTGAGAGATACGAGTCCCAAGCTTAGAGACAAACAGCGCGCTTTCACCCGGTGAAGCCAATTCACCGCGCACTTTGAGCCATTTATCGACCCACTCTTTTGCTAAACCAGAAAAAGGCGCTTTGCGTTCTTTGTCGCCTTTACCAATTACTCGGATTTCGCCTTGTCGACCCAACACATCTTTAAGATTGATACCGACCAGTTCTGCCAATCGTAATCCAGCACCATACATCACCTCCATCATCGCTCGATCACGAATCGACAATGGATCGTCCTCATTCACATCAAGCAGTTGACCCACTTCATCGACATCGAGGTTTTTAGGCAAAGGACGTTGTTTGCGAGGCGCAGAGACCCCTTTGGCTGGATTAGCGGTCATTTCGCCACGCAACACAAGAAAATCAAAGAAGCTGCGCAGTGACGATAAGCGCGTTGCAATGCTGCTCGCCTTCATTCCCTCACGCATGCCTTTGCTGGCTAGTTGTCTGACCCACGCCGCATCGACTTGACCCCAGTCTTTAAGTCCGAGCGTGACTAAATGACCGGCCATGGTTTCAAGTTGTTGTTTGTAATTACGTTGGGTGTGTAGGCTGAGTCCCTTCTCGCTTCTGAGATATTCATAGAAGCGAGAAAGTGGCTTTTGAAGACTGTTAGGAAGAGGTATTTTGGGCTCTAGGCTCATTATTTATCTGCCAAGGTAAGGTGTCCGCCAAATGAGCGACAACAAGTGCTAAATGGCGTAAAAAGAGCGTATCCATATGGGGTTGGAAATGTCCGCCATCTTCACTAGAAAAGGCGAGCAAACCCAATGGAGACTGCTTAGCAAGCGGTAGTACTACATAAGAGCCTAGCTCTGGAACTGGATAATCACCAAACAAATCGTGTCTGTCGGCTTTTCTCAAGCGCCCAAGATAAGCATCTTTGCCATTGAAATGGTTAAGCGAAAACTTAGAGTAACCCTCAGCACTCAACTGATAAAAGCCAGATTGCGAAAGAATTCGAACATGAGCCTTAAGCCCAAGATCTAACGCTTTTTGTTCAACGGCTTTTATCACCTGCATAAAGTCACTGCATTTCAGCACTTGCGCTTGCAGATCCATAAACTCATAGAAGGTTTTATCGTTATTTGCTGCCAACGACATCAAGCCAGTGATCTCTTCTTCAAGCTCTTCGATTCGATGACGCTGGCGTTTAAGCTGAACCTCAACCAGAGAAACAGCGCCCTGCTCAACGTTATTGATAGCAAGGCGATCAACCAAATCTTTTCGGTCTTGGAAAAAATCTGGGTTATCACGTAAATATTCCGCGACCACTTCTGCGGTGAGTGCGTCGGCTTCAACGTAAGACAAAACCTATCCTTTATTTTTATGAATCTATTTATTTTGGGTCGTTATTAGCAAGAAAGTTGACCATCAAACACATGCGTTGCAGGGCCGGTCATAAACAGAGGTTTACCCGGGCCTTGCCAGCTAATGTGTAAGTCACCGCCTGGTAGACGAACCTTCACATTCTCAGCCAGTAAGCCTTGAGTGATACCAACGGCAACTGCGCCACACGCTCCGCTGCCACATGCCTGAGTTTCACCCGCACCGCGTTCATAAACACGCAAGCGAACTTCTTCACGGTTAACGACCTGCATAAAGCCAGCATTAACACGCTCAGGGAAACGTTCGTGTGATTCAAGCAGCGGGCCTAAGGTGTCCACATCAGCCGTGTCGACATCATCAACCACGGTAACCACATGTGGGTTACCCATGCTTACCGCACCACAGAATAAGGTGTGTACATCCGTTCTTAGGATATACGTCTTCTCTGGCTGCTTGGCCTTGAATGGAATCTTACCGGGTTCGAACTCAGGAATACCCATGTTCACCGTGATCAGGTCATTCTCTTCAATCTTGAGAACCATTTTACCTTTCTTGGTGCTCACGTTGATGCTGTACTTATTCGTTAAGCCTTTCATGCGAACGAATCGTGCAAAACAACGCGCGCCATTGCCACACTGTTCCACTTCACTGCCATCCGCATTGAATATGCGGTAATGGAAATCAGTTTCTGGATCATAGGGAGCCTCAACCACAAGTAGCTGATCAAAGCCCACGCCAGTGTGACGATCCGCCAAACGACGGATCAAATCTGGAGAAAAGAAAATATTTTGAGTAATGCAGTCCACGACCATGAAATCATTGCCCAAACCATGCATTTTAGAAAAGTGGAAGTGCATAACGCTTAAAATTACTCCGGAAGAATGTTTTCAAGTTCCCACAGACTCGTAAGCTCTTCACGCTGACGAACCAAGTGAGTTTTATCGCCATCCACCATCACTTCAGCCGCACGCGAACGAGTGTTGTAGTTAGATGACATCGCGAAGCCATAAGCGCCCGCTGAACGAACTGCTAGCAGATCACCTTCTTCAAGAACAAGGTCACGATCTTTACCTAGGAAATCGCCTGTCTCACAAATTGGGCCAACCAAATCGTAAGTCACGGCTTCACCCTGACGAGGGCTCACAGGAACAATATCCTGCCAAGCTTGGTAAAGTGCTGGGCGCATTAGGTCGTTCATTGCTGCATCGATGATGGCAAAGTTCTTGTGCTCTGTTGGCTTGAGGAACTCGACTTTCGTTAATAATACACCAGCGTTAGCAGCAATCGCTCTTCCAGGCTCGAAAATCAGCTCTAGATCAGAATGATTGTCTAGGCGAGCCAATAAGGCTTTCGCGTAGTCAGAAGGCTGTGGCGGTAATTCATCACGATAAACCACACCCAAGCCGCCACCGACATCAAGGTGTTTGATGTTGATACCGTTAGCACGTAGCTGGTCGATCAGCGCAAGTAGGCGATCGGTTGCATCGATGAAAGGTTCGATATCCGTTAGCTGAGAACCAATGTGGCAATCAATACCATGGATAGACAAGTTATCGAGTGTTTTTGCAAACTCATAAACGGCAGGAGCACGGTCGAAAGCAATACCAAACTTGTTATCACGCAGGCCCGTAGAGATATAAGGGTGAGTGTTGGCATCAACGTCTGGGTTGATACGCAGTGAAATCGGCGCTTTAACACCAAGCTCACCAGCTACTTTATTCAGTCGCTCTAGTTCTGGTTCAGACTCTACGTTGAAACACTTAATGTTCAACTCAAGCGCACGCTTCATTTCAGCGGCTGTTTTACCGACACCAGAGAATACAACTTTTGCTGGATCGCCACCGGCAGCAACCACACGCTCTAGCTCACCGCCAGAAACGATATCGAAACCTGAGCCCAAACGAGCCAAAGTATTCAACACGCCAAGGTTCGAGTTAGCTTTAACGGCATAACACACCAAGTGCGGATGCTCACCAACCGATGAATCAAACGCATTCCAGTGGCGTTCTAATGTTGCACGAGAATATACATACAGCGGTGTACCATATTGCTCTGCTAGTTGTGAAAGTGCGACGTCCTCAGCCCAAAGCTGGCCATCTTCCTGATAGTTGAAGTAATCCAAAGTTCTTATCCCTTATAAATAACGATTTCTGCGTGTTTTCACTTATTGTGATTGTTCGGTCTGCTGAACTTCATCAGGATCGTACAAAGGACCCGTTTGACCACAACCAGAAAGTCCAATAACGGACAGCATAAATAGAGCAGTAATTAATTTTTTCATTTTGCATATCGTGATTATTAACTCAATGCCCCCTATAATCGCACCACACTCAGGAAAAGCAATAGGATAGAAAGGATGAACGAGACTGAATTTCATCAGCTGGTCGATATACAGATGCAAAACATCGAAGAAGCTATCGATGAATCAGAGGCAGATATTGATTACGAAGTGACTGGTAACGTGATGACGCTGGAGTTTGAGAACCGCAGCCAAATCATCATTAACCGCCAAGAACCAATGAAAGAAATCTGGTTAGCGTCTAAATCTGGTGGCTTTCACTTCAAGCTAGTTAACGACAAGTGGACATGTTCAAAGACGGGCATGGAGCTGTTTGAGATGGTTAAAGAAGAATGCGTGAAACACGCAGGTGAAGCGATCGATTGGGTCTAATCATTTGTAAGCAAAACTAAAAAGGAGTGAATCAATCACTCCTTTTTTAATATCAATCAGTCTTAGTAAGACTAGATGTTGACTATCTTTGAGCTCCGAGAAGCTAAAGTTGCATCGTTACGATAAGGCACAACGTAAGAATTGCCTTCTTCAGGATGAACGATTTGGTAGTACTGAGGTAGGTTAAAGTTAATCAACTTAGACGACATCTTCGACTCATCTTTTACCGATGTGTAGAAAGAATTCACGCTCGCGATCATCTCATCTTTTTCACCGCTGTATTGGTGATACACCTCAACTTGATTCGACTCGTCCAATACATAAATATTGAAGCCCTTGTCGGTATCTTCGAAGAAGAACTGAATTAAGCCCTCACTCGCAAAACCATCAACCACTTCTGGCAGTTGATACTCTTGCTCTTTGTCGAGCATCAATAAAGGTGAGCCCTTCAGCTTATTGGTTGAAATGCTACGGTAGAAATCGACCGAGTTTTCCAACATCTGTACCGACACACCACGACGCTCGAAGAACAGTCCAAACATCTTATTCGCTAAACGAATAGCTTTAAAGCGGCGGCGCTTCTCTGGCTCAATCGGTTTTAATCGTAAATCGATACACTCAGCAAGCAGTTGATACACCATGTTACGCATCACACCACGCAGGTTTTTGCTGTAACAGAACACATCAACCGATTCTGGCGGCAACGCATCTTGGTGCATTTTACCAAGTACCGTCTTCAGCGCATCCAGCATTGCCGTATCACCTTGGAAATGCAGAGTACGTACTTCATGCCAAGAGTTACGATAAACCAAATCGACACTGCCGACTAAGCTCTTACCTTCTTCACCAAAGCTGAAGATATCGGCGTTCTTAAGATCCACTTTTAATGCACGACCACTTAATTCAGACGTCGGGTCATTTTCAAAGTTGATGAACATTGCCAGTTGGCTTATCTCACACGGGCTCGCCAGTGCTTGCATACTTGGGCGACGTTTACGCAAAGAAAACGTATTACGCAGGTCGCTCACCATTTGATAGAACTTATCGATATCAATGTGAGCGTCACGAACCACAGAGTGCAAACGCGTCGACTCGGTAATCAAGCCATTAAAAAACGACCATGCTACCAACTTACTCAAGTACTCATGGTGTTCAAGAGAAGGCTGACCAAGAATGCGGTGTGCTACCAGTGGCTGCTTATACAAGTACCAACCGGCTTTATTCGACTGACCCTGACGAACTTCGATGAAGCTCAAGTCTGGTTCATGCAGATCCGGAGAGATTTGCGGATTTAGTAGCGTCACTTTACCTGGCAAGACCTCAAACGCAGCGTAAAGCTTACGAGCCAAGATACTGATATCTTGTGGGCTGATTGCCGAAGTGATGTCGTTACGACGCGCAAATTGAATCAGATTACGGTAACTCAGCATCAAGGCATCAAGCAGTGCATGGTGCACCACTTTAACCTGCTCAACCTTCCAGTTACGGCGGTTATCGAGCTCAGCAATGGTTTCATGTCCCCAATTCCAAGATTTAGTCATCTCGGTTAAGGCTTCACGACGCCACGCAACAGAGCCAATGCCCGCATCTCTTGACAACTTCTCGTGGGTCTTAAGATAGAAACAGCGTCTCACCAAGTCTAATCGTGTGTGGTCGTTAATACGTTCTAGATAGCGCGTTACCTTTTCAAGCATCAGATAGTAGCTATCCATGCCATACAGATCCGGTTCATCCGCGAAGAAGCGACGCTTGGTATCAATACTCAGCAGTTGGGTGTTTGGGTATTCCCATGAATAGGCTTCTAACAGGATCGCCTTCAAAACCGATTTATACGGTGAGTCGATACTCTTATAGAGCTGCCACAGGTTTGAACCAAAGTACTCTTCAGCGGGAATGCGATTCAGCTTGCCGAAATCGATCCACTGCGAGCAATCAAGATAGCCATCCTGACACAAACCTTGAACATACTCGTCGTAACACTCTTCCATTTCTGGCGGAATGATTTGCCACAACAAACGTTGACCAGCTAAACGAACCGCAGAGCGATAAAACTCATCAAGCAGTAATAAATGCTGTGAAGAACCACAGTTATCACCTGTCATCTCTTCTGAATGATTCGAACGGAAACGCTCTTCATCCATCAAGAAGAAGTTCGCTTCAACCCCTAAGGTTTCAGCCCAATCGGTAATCAGCAAACACTTGTTGGTTAGGCTATCGCGAGATGCGCCATCCATATCCGGGGAAACACACACCCAGATATCAAGATCACTTGAAGTGCTTTGACCAATAGAAGAAGTACTGCCCATGGTGTACAAGCCAAGGATTGCAGGTTCATCAGTCTCGGTGAGTTTGCCACCCAACGTTAATTCGGTATCAGAGACAAATTGCTTTTGGAATTCATTAAGCGTGAAGCTACGAATTCCAAAAGGAACTTGTTGGTCATAATAACCAGGAATCATCGGGTGATTGAAGTGAAGCAGTGCGGGAATAAGGTTGAATACTCGCTGGCCTTGCACATTCATCAACGCCAACGCACGATCAATGCGCTGCTGATTTAGATTGTCTAATCGTTGAATCAAAGTTTGAGTGTAAGCCTGCAAGGTAAGTCCTTGGTTTGAGGTTAAGTGCAGTTCTGTTTAGTTACTGAACGAAAGGAGCAACAAAACGTGATCAATTTAACACTTTTACCCTTAATGGTAAAGCAAAGGAACCCGTCATACTGGTCAATTCCTTGATGACAGAAAGTTAAACTCACGGCGCCGTAGTGTCCTCTTTATTGACTATTTCTAATAATAGCCCATGTTTCAAATGAGATACCAATCACACTATTTTGGTGAACTCATGAAAATCTCTCGGCTATCAAAGTATGGAATGATCAAACAGTAAGAATTCTCGCCTCATAATGGTAGGATTAGGCTATTACAGAACCTATATCGGAAACACCATGACAAATTCAGCACCAATCCGTATCGCGACCAGAAAAAGCCCTCTTGCCCTCTGGCAGGCATACTTTGTAAGGGATGCACTGCAAGCTGCTCACCCTGGTTTAGAGGTTGAGTTGGTAACTATGGTGACCAAAGGTGACATCATCCTCGACACTCCGCTTGCTAAAGTGGGTGGTAAAGGACTGTTCGTTAAAGAACTTGAAGTAGCAATGCTAGAAGGTCGTGCTGACCTAGCCGTTCACTCAATGAAAGATGTACCTGTCGACTTCCCTGAAGGTCTAGGTCTGGTAACGATTTGTGAGCGCGAAGATCCGCGTGACGCTTTCGTATCAAACACTTACAACAACATCGACGAACTCCCACAAGGTGCTGTCGTAGGTACATGTAGCCTGCGTCGCCAATGCCAACTGTTAGAATACCGCCCTGACCTCATCATCAAAGAGCTGCGCGGCAACGTTGGTACTCGTCTAGGTAAACTCGATGATGGTCAATACGATGCGATCGTACTGGCTGCGGCAGGCCTTAAGCGCTTAGAACTAGAAGAACGTATTCGTAGCTTCATCGAACCAGAACAGTCTCTACCGGCTGTCGGCCAAGGTGCCGTTGGTATTGAATGTCGTCTAGATGATGAACGTCTAATCAAGCTTCTTGAGCCGCTGAATCACAAAGACACGGCTGATCGCGTACTTTGCGAACGTGCAATGAACCTTACTCTAGAGGGTGGTTGCCAGGTGCCTATCGGTAGCTATTCACTATTAGATGGCGACAACATCTGGCTACGTGCATTAGTTGGTGAACCGGACGGTTCTAAGATGGTTCGTGGTGAGATCTCAGGCCCTCGTAAAGATGCAGAAGCGCTTGGCGTGACTCTGGCAAATCAATTGCTGGATGATGGTGCAAGAGAAATCCTAACCAAGCTCTACGCTGACCAAGAATAATCATGACAGTGTTGGTGACTCGTCCCGGTTCAGAGGGACAATCGCTTTGCCAACAACTAGCGGATGAAGGTATTCAAGCAATCCATCATCCGCTGATTCGTATCGTAGATAATCCAAACTCTGCGGATTTAAGCACCCAGCTTAATAACAGCGATATCATTATTGCAGTCAGTCACCACGCCGTGACGGCTGCCCAAAACATCCTTTCGAAAACCTCATCCATTTGGCCCACTTCGCCGCTTTATCTTGGCGTTGGTCAAAAAACTGCGCACGTTTTAAGCAAAGTCTGTAAACAAAAAGTAAACTACCCTCAAGTTAGTGATAGTGAACATCTTCTTAAACTTACTGAACTTAATGGCGTAGAAAATAAGTCCATTTTGATACTACGTGGTAATGGTGGGCGTGAGCTCATTAGAGATTCTCTACTCAATCGAGGTGCACAAGTCTCTTATTGTGAGACCTACCGTAGAGAATATATTCCTATTAGCGACCACAATACCTATCAAACATGGATAAACAAAAAAACGTCCAAAGTTGTCATCACTAGTCAGGAACAATTGGAGTATCTCTGCTCAATTACCCCTGATGAGTATTTGGCTTGGCTTTCAACAAGACATCTATTTGTCCCAAGCCAGCGCATTGTAGAACGAGCACAACAACTCGGTTTCTCGAATGTGACCAATACTCACAGTGCTACGAACCAAATATTACTGGCTGCTCTCCGGCCCTAGCTAGAAACAGGAAATAAGCATGACAAGCAAAAAAAATAATGAGCATATTGAACCTGAAAAGAAACAAGATACTCAGCCAGTAGTTGTTGAAAACGAAAAAGCTGACTCTACAGAGACAAAACAGCCTGAACAGAAGCTTGATGCCTCTGCGTCAAATACCGCTAAAAATGGGCAGCCTCAAGCTGAGCATCAAGAGCAAATTGAGAAAGCAGAAAAGCAAGGTAAGCGCGGTGTCAAACTAGGCGCTATTGCGATCGCTATTTCAATTATCTTCAGTGGCGGTATCGCATTTCAAATGCAGCAAAAGAGCGCTGAGTACTCGGCTCAAATCGCCGCTCTTCAAGCACAACTGCAAAATACCCAATCTGCAGTAAATAAAGACCTACAAACCATCAAGCAAGAGACTATCCAAGAAGCCTCACACGCAGTGGAGAAAACTCAGGTCGTGCAGTCTCAACAGCAGAAGAGCATTCAAAGCCTGCAGTTAGCAGTCGCTGACGTTAAAGGTCGCCGCCCGAATGACTGGTTACTTGCCGAAGCCGATTACCTTGTGAAACTAGCAGGACGTAAACTGTTCCTCGAGCATGATGCCATTAGCGCAACCAAGTTAATGGAAAGCGCCGATCAACGTATCGCAGCACTGAATGACCCGAGCTTAGTGTCACTGCGTCAATCAATGACCAATGACATTACCAAGCTTCGTACTATTCCTCTGATCGACCGTGACGGCTTAGTTCTGCGTATCACAAGCCTGCAACAGCAAGTCGATACACTGCCGCTTGCCAATGCGATTCTTCCAGAAGCCGCAACTGTTGAGAAAAAAGCGGTATCGCAAGATATTAATGATTGGCAGAACAACCTGATGACGTCGATGAAAGACTTCTCAGAAAACTTCATCACATTCCGCAGTCGTGATGGCGAAGTTATCCCTCTACTATCACCAGAACAGCACTTCTACCTTCGTGAAAACATCAAAGGTAAATTAGAAACTGCGATTCGCGCCGTCTACAAAGAACAAGGTGAACTCTATAGCGCAGCTCTTAATACCGCTAGCGAGTGGTCGAAAGCGTATCTAAACCAAGATAACAACTCAGTGATTGAATTTGAGAAAGCGATTAAACAGCTAAGTGAACAGAACATCTCTGTGAAATACCCTGTAAAGCTTGAATCTCAAAATGAGTTGTCAGATGTGATACGTGAGCGCCTACGTCGTGAAGTCACCGTTATGACCACGGAGGAAAAATAATGATTCGTTGGATTTTTCTTTTTCTCGTTCTAGGTGCTGGGTTAATTGTTGGTACTCAGTTCTCTGGTCAACAAGGCTACGTTCTGATCTCAATTGCGAATAAGACCATTGAGATGAGCGTGACAACACTGGTTATCTTCGTCATCGCTCTTCTAGCGGCTCTATTCGGCTTAGAGTACCTATTTAAAAAGCTTATGTACGCAAGCTCGACAACTTGGAATTGGTTCAGTGTTCGTAAACTGAAACGCTCTCGTCGTTATACCAATGAAGGCATCATCAAGCTGCTTGAAGGTGACTGGAAAGGCGCTGAGAAGAAAGTAACTCGTTGGGCTAACCATCACGACATGCCTCTACTTTGTTATTTAGTCGCTTCTCAAGCGGCACACGAGCAAGGTAATACGAGTGAGCGTGATAAGTACATCGAGCTTGCTAGCCAACAGGACGACTCTCTACTGGCGGTTGAGCTAACTAAAGCTAAACAGCAAATCAGTGAGTCAAACTACGAAGCTGCATTCGATACACTTTCTACCCTAAAAGGCACATACCCTAATAACACTGCTGTACTTGGCCTGTTAAAAGCCACTTACTTGCAACTGAAGTTATGGCAGCCATTGCTAGAGTTAACGCCTAAATTAGTTAAGAACAAACTTCTAACAGCTGATGAGCAACGTGAATTAGAACAGAAAGCACAATGTGGGCTACTTCATGATGTGGCACAACAGCAAGGTAGCGAAGGTTTAATCAGCCATTGGAACAAGCTTTCAAGAAAACAGAAACAAAGTTCGCACCTTGTATCCTGCTTTGTGAAGCAACTTATCGCGCGTAAAGCTGATTCAGAAGCCTTCACTGTGATCAAAGAGAACATTGCAAAGAGTGGGTCAAATGAACTCTACATGTTGCTTCCAGAGCTGAACCTAGCCGATCACCACCCAGTCGTGGTCATGCTAGAACGTGCAATCAGTAAAGACAGTGGTAATGCCGAAGCACACAGCGCTCTGGCTCAGTTCTACCTAAGAGAGCAGAAGTGGGCGGAAGCACAAAGCCACTTTGAGAAAGCCCTAGCACTTCGTTCAAATGTTTCAGATTACGGATACCTATCTGACGCACTAGAGAAGCAAAACTTAACGAAAGCAGCTCACGAGGTTTCTCGTAAAGCGCTCGCTCTAGTTCAACCCGCTTAAGTCTAAGCGATTCAAACGAAGCCGATGCCTAGCATCGGCTTTTTTGTATCTGTTACTTATCCATAGATAACTCCTCAAACCCTTACCCACCCAATGCTAACAAACCAACCATGAAATTGCTCAACTGAGCTTCTCAAACAGACGGAGAACGACTTTAATTGTGTCTGTACGTAGTTTTACCATTCTTATAAACAAGTCCTTATAAGAGGTTCGAGAGGAGTCATAGAGAAAAGTGACACCTAGAAGCTCAAGAGTAAATGGAGATCACCTTGAGAGAAGGCGTTTAAAGATATTTACCCGCAGACAGATGCCCACTTAAAGTCACACTGAATTAACAATTAAATAGCCATCAATGTTCCAACCATAAACCGTTATAACCGGGGAGTTCACGTAACTGCCTGTAGATTCATCTATTAAGTAGAAGGGGTATAGCAAGAGTTACCGACCAACAAAACCTTGTTATTGAAAACGAGGCAGCTTTATCAGCCACTTCAAAGTAGTAGGAAGTAAACCTCTCTGAGACGCTCTGGAAAAGTTAACCATTGAATCAATAGCCACAAATATAAACTTACGTAATCAAGCGCTGTTAGAGAGAGCAGAGCTTGATAATAAGTGTCGGAATATGAGAGCTCGAGATCAACGAACGGACAGCGCTTCTACAAAACTCGAAGACGAATACTAAACTCAGATACTGGAAACGACGAAAGCCTAGTCGTCAGACTAGGCTTTCTAATGGAATAGCATGAAGTGCAGGAGCTCGATGCCTTTACATCACTCATACAACCTAACAGCAAAACTCTTTTCTTCAAATGTAAAAAAGCCCTGCTATTTCTAGCAGGGCTTCTCTAATAAGTGGCGGAGTGGACGGGACTCGAACCCGCGACCCCCGGCGTGACAGG
>NZ_JBFSVK010000033.1:0-58697 GCF_041467855.1 Vibrio sp. 10N.247.311.51
ATTGTACTGACTGATGACGACAAAATGAGGATGCGACTTTGGGCACAATGATAGACGACTTTTTCAAGAAAGCTGATGATACAGAGATGATTTTCGAATGCGTTAGTACACCAACTGATATTGAAATGATGCTAAGGACGTTTCGATACCACATCAAAGGCGATGACGAGACCACCGCGACCGATGATGAAATTCAGAAGTACAAAGACACTGTTATGAGGGTTGATAACCCGATGGCATTACTTCGAGAACTTGAATATCAATACTATAGAGACGCTATCAGTTCACTTGAACTACTATAACCGACGTAATGAGTCGGTTTTTTTGTACTCAAAATAACCAAATAGACCCAATACAACTAAGCACGGTATAAATGCTAGTAAACTTTGCTCGTTGTATATTGAATACACCAAACCAGTCAATGCGAACACAATAGCAACTAAGTACTTATGAAAGACTCTGACAGCAAACCACAACCCCACCAAAGCATTACCAACCATCCATATTAATGATTGCCAATCACCAATAGATTTTTTTATCACTGGAATGTAGATAAGCGCGAAACCACGCATTGGCGACAATATATCAGCTAATAAATGAATACTAACTCCGATACATAAACCTGCTACTAATGGTCTTGATGGTTTATGCAATAGCAAAAGCATTGGCAAGATAATACTATGAGTAAGCATCGAGCGATGATGCAATATACTCATTAGCTTTAAATCTACATCTGGCAGGTATAGGCCGACATAGACACCAGTGAAACAAGCTAAGTAACCAACTATCACAGACATAACCCCCCTCTTTCCAAGTCGAGTTATTTTACTCCTTTACGTCACACTATCGAGCTTAATATTGAAACATGATATTAGGCCGCAAACCAATTCCCCACGTAAAACAGTTTATGGTGATTCTTTTTGATGGAAACTCAAAGCGAGAATTGATGATCGCACTTCTCACTCGATCTTTAGATTCCTTGACCGTTGTTTCAGGCAGACCCACCAGCGTAAAGCCAGGCATTCCGTTGCTTATATGCACCTCAACGGTCACTTCTGGCGCCTCTACACCCACACTAGCTCGGCTATGAATTATCGCGAGTCCCATAACTTTCCTTTGTCTTTGATTTAAAAGTATTCGCTCTGGATATTCGTTGCTCACCAAAGCTATAAGGTTGTTATATAGCTTGGTGGAATGGTGTTTTAATGTGAAAAAAGAATGACATTTTCCTTGTCATGCGGCAGATTTGTGTGATAACACTAGAGATGTAGACATTTACTGAAGACAATAAACGAGAAAACTCGAATATTATGATTTTTAACGCTCGCATTTACGCACTGATTAACCTGATTATCGTAGTCATTATTAAGACTGCGCGGGGGCGAGTGGGAAGAAAGTAACCACGAATTAGAAAAAACCCCCGCACTGACAAGTCCGGGGGTTTTTTCTAATTTAAACATTCGATTTTTATATTTTTGAGCATTTTCGGCTTTGCCGATTTACAGGAAGAATGGGAGCACAAGATGTGCAGAGACAAAGGAAACAGTTACCAAAATAAAGGTAATACGGGAGAATTCCGATGAAAGGCGCAGAACTAGTCGTATCCGCACTCAAGCAACAAGGAATTGAGACCGTATTTGGTTACCCAGGTGGTGCCATCATGCCAATCTACGATGCACTCTATGACGGCGGGGTTGAACATATCCTATGTCGCCATGAGCAAGGCGCTGCTATGGCCGCGATCGGCATGGCTCGAGCAACACAAGATGTCGCTGTTTGTATGGCAACGTCTGGCCCAGGTGCTACCAACCTAGTCACTGGCCTTGCTGATGCCTTTATGGACTCTATCCCAATGGTTGCCATCACAGGTCAGGTTGCAAGTTCCCACATTGGTACCGATGCATTCCAAGAAATGGATGTGATTGGTATGTCTCTGTCATGTACTAAACACAGCTACCTAGTAACTGATATTGAAGATCTTGCTCCAACCCTCGCAGAAGCGTTTGTGGTAGCTAAGTCTGGCCGTCCTGGCCCGGTTATCGTCGATATCGCTAAAGATGTTCAACTAGCAGAAGCACCTGTTAACACTCTTCCTGAATTTACTCCACCCGCAATTCCTGTTGCGACAACTGATGCCATTGAACAGGCACAGTACTTTTTGTCTCAAGCAACCCGTCCTGTTTTATACGTAGGTGGTGGTGTTCAACTTGCTAAAGCAACCGATGCGGTTCGTGAGTTTTTACGCCTTAACCCAATGCCAGCCGTAAGCACACTGAAAGGCTTGGGGACTATCGAACGTGACGACCCACACTACCTTGGTATGCTGGGTATGCACGGCACCAAAGCTGCTAACCTTGTAGTTCAAGAAAGTGACCTACTGATTGTTGTTGGTGCTCGTTTTGATGACCGAGTAACAGGCAAACTCGATACCTTTGCGCCGCATGCTAAGGTTATCCATATCGATATCGATGCCGCTGAGTTCAGCAAACTGCGTCTTGCCAATGCGCCAATTCGCGGAGACATCAATAAGATCATGCCTCAACTAGAGCTAAGCCAAGACATCTCCTCTTGGGTTCACCACTCTGAAGGCCTTCGTAGCTCATTCAAATGGCGTTACGACCACCCTGGCGATCTGATCTTTGCTCCACTGTTGTTGAAGCAACTTTCAGACATGATGCCAGCAAGCTCTATCGTATCGACTGATGTCGGCCAACACCAAATGTGGGCAGCTCAGCACATTCAGCCGCGCGATCCACAGAATTTCATCACCTCTGCCGGTTTAGGCACCATGGGCTTTGGCTTGCCAGCTGCAATGGGTGCATCGGTTGGGCGTCCTGATGACCAATCTATACTTATCTCTGGTGACGGCTCGTTCATGATGAACATTCAAGAGCTTGGCACATTGAAGCGTCGTCAGATCCCAGTGAAAATGGTACTGCTTAATAACTCTCGTTTGGGCATGGTTCGCCAATGGCAATCGCTGTTCTTTGATGGCCGCCACAGTGAAACTATCTTGGATGACAACCCTGATTTCGTGATGCTTGCGAAAGCGTTCGATATCCCGGGCAAAACCATCACTCGTAAAGAAGAAGTAGAACCAGCATTGAAAGAGATGCTAGAGAGTAAAACCGCTTACCTACTTCATGTTCTTATCGATGAAGAAGAAAACGTATGGCCACTAGTACCGCCAGGTGCTTCAAACAGTGAGATGTTGGAGAACACATAACATGAAAAGATACCTATTAGACATCAAAGCCGATGATAAGCCTGTACTACTAGAGCGTGTTCTTCGTGTTATCCGCCACCGTGGCTTCATTGTTAAGCAAGTTGCGGGCACTCAAAACCACGAAAGCAAAGTGGCGAGTGTTGAGATCATCGTAGACAGTGACCGTCCGATCTCGTTCTTGGTAAACCAAATCGAAAAGCTGTGGGATGTGCGTACCGTTGACGTTATCTCGATCAGCCGTAATGAATTGCCAAACAACAACTTACAACAAAAGATAAACGCATAAGGAACCGCAAACATGACAGCTAAAACAGCAGACTATATTTGGTTTAACGGTGAGATGGTTCCTTGGGCAGAGGCGAACGTTCACGTCCTGACTCACGCAATGCACTACGGTACTTCTGTGTTTGAAGGTGTTCGTTGCTACAACACACCAAAAGGTCCGGTTATCTTTCGTCACCCTGAACATGCTAAGCGCCTAAAAGACTCAGCAAAAATCTACCGCTTCCCTATTCCTTACACTGAGGAAGAAATTATGGAAGCGACTCGCGAAACGCTACGCCAAAATAAGCTAGAGTCAGCGTACATCCGCCCTCTAGGTTTCGTAGGTAATGTTGGTTTGGGTGTCTGCCCGCCAGAAAACACAGAGATGGAGCTAATCATCGCTGCTTTCCCTTGGGGCTCTTACCTAGGCGAAGAAGCGCTAGAAAACGGCGTTGATGCGATGATTTCTAGCTGGAACCGTGCCGCTCCAAACACGATCCCAACCGCAGCGAAAGCCGGTGGTAACTACCTATCTTCACTACTGGTCGGTGGTGAAGCTCGTCGTCATGGTTACGATGAAGGCATCGCACTGAGTGTTGATGGTTACCTTTCTGAAGGTGCAGGTGAGAATATCTTTGTGGTACGCAATGGCGTGCTATCAACGCCACCAGCGACCAGCGCAATTCTGCCGGGTATCACTCGTGATTCGATCATGACACTAGCAAAAGACATGGGTTATGAGATCCGTGAAGAGAACATTGCTCGTGAAGCGCTATACCTTGCCGATGAGGTCTTCATGACAGGCACAGCGGCGGAAATCGTTCCGGTTCGCAGCGTAGACAAAATTACAGTAGGTGAAGGCAAACGCGGTCCTATCACTGAAAAAGTTCAAGCGGCTTACTTTGGTCTATTCAATGGAACCACTGAAGATAAGTGGGGCTGGTTAGATTATGTTTACCCAGCAGACCACACTTCAGAAAACCAAACGCAAACAGCTAAGTAAGCAACAGCCAAATATTTTATAAGGATTTAAGCAATGCCAATCTATCGTTCAGCAACGACTACCCACGGACGCAACATGGCTGGTGCGCGCGCTTTATGGCGTGCAACTGGCGTTAAAGATGATGACTTCGGTAAGCCAATCATCGCAGTTGTAAACTCGTTCACTCAATTCGTACCAGGCCACGTTCACCTTAAAGACATGGGTCAACTGGTTGCGGGTGAAATCGAGAAAGCGGGCGGTATCGCTAAAGAATTCAATACCATCGCAGTTGATGATGGTATTGCAATGGGTCACGGCGGCATGCTGTACTCACTGCCATCACGTGAGCTTATCGCAGACTCAGTAGAATACATGGTCAATGCACACTGTGCAGATGCGATGGTATGTATCTCTAACTGTGACAAAATCACTCCGGGAATGATGATGGCAGCAATGCGTCTTAACATCCCAGTGATCTTTGTATCTGGCGGTCCAATGGAAGCGGGTAAAACCAAGCTTTCAGATCAAATCATCAAGCTAGACCTTGTTGACGCAATGATCCAAGGTGCCGATCCAACTATTTCTGATGAGCAAAGTGAGCAAGTAGAGCGTTCTGCATGTCCGACATGTGGTTCATGTTCAGGTATGTTCACAGCGAACTCAATGAACTGTCTAACAGAAGCGCTTGGCCTATCTCAGCCAGGTAACGGTTCTATGCTAGCAACCCACGCAGACCGTGAAGAGCTGTTCATCAATGCCGGTAAACGTATCGTTGACCTAACTAAGCGTTACTACGAGCAAGACGACGAATCAGCACTGCCACGCAACATCGCTAACCGCGCAGCCTTTGATAATGCAATGGCGCTGGATATCGCGATGGGCGGTTCAAGTAACACAGTACTTCACCTTTTAGCGGCAGCTCAAGAAGGTGAGATTGATTTTGATATGGGTGATATCGACGAGATGTCTCGCCGCGTTCCACACCTATGTAAGGTTGCGCCTTCAACGCCTAAATACCACATGGAAGACGTTCACCGCGCTGGTGGCGTAATGGCTATCCTAGGTGAACTAGACCGTGCAGGCCTACTGAACAACCAGACTCGCACCGTGCTTGGTCTAAGCATGCAAGAGCAGCTAGCTCAATACGACATCATGCAGACAGAAGACGAAGCCGTGCTTAAGTTCTTCCGCGCTGGCCCTGCTGGTATCCGTACCACCAAAGCTTTCTCACAAGATTGTCGTTGGGATCGCCTTGATGATGACCGCGTCGATGGTTGTATTCGTACCAAAGAGAACGCATTCAGCCAAGAAGGTGGTCTAGCGGTACTTTCAGGTAACATCGCCGTTGATGGTTGTATCGTTAAGACCGCGGGTGTTGATGAAGAAAACCTTAAGTTCCAAGGCCCTGCAATCGTATTTGAAAGCCAAGACACAGCAGTAGACGGTATCTTAGCGGGTAAAGTAAAAGCAGGCGAAGTGGTTGTTATTCGTTACGAAGGCCCTAAAGGTGGTCCGGGCATGCAAGAAATGCTCTACCCAACGACTTACCTAAAATCTATGGGTCTAGGTAAGTCTTGTGCTCTCCTAACTGACGGACGTTTCTCTGGTGGTACATCAGGTCTGTCTATCGGCCACGCTTCTCCAGAAGCAGCAAGTGGTGGTGTGATTGGTCTAGTGAACACGGGCGATATTATCACTATCGACATCCCTAGCCGCTCAATCACACTTGATGTGCCTGAAGCAGAGCTTGAAGCACGTCGCGTTAAACAAGATGCACTAGGCTGGAAACCAGAAAACCGTCAGCGTGAAGTGTCTTTCGCACTGAAGGCTTACGCAAGCATGGCGACCAGTGCCGACAAAGGCGCAGTACGTGATAAGTCTAAACTTGAGGGCTAACTATGAGTGATGACACCTCCAGTCCCCAGAAACAAACTGGCGCAGATTATCTGCGTCAGATCCTGAGAGCGCCGGTTTACGAAGCGGCAATCGTAACACCTCTACAGGATATGCCGCGTTTAAGCGCGCGCATTGGTAATCAGGTTCAGCTTAAACGAGAAGACCGTCAGCCGGTGCACTCGTTCAAGCTACGCGGCGCCTACAACATGGTATCAAGCCTTTCTGAGCAGCAAAAAGCCGCAGGTGTGATTGCTGCATCGGCGGGTAACCATGCTCAAGGTATGGCGCTGTCTGGCTCTAAGTTGGGCATTCAGACTACGATTGTGATGCCAAAAACCACACCAGACATCAAGGTTGATGCGGTACGTGGCTTTGGCGGAAACGTGGTTCTGCACGGCAGCAACTTTGATGAAGCCAAGGCAGAAGCGGAACGTCTTTCTGCTGAACATGGCTTTACCTTTGTGCCTCCTTTCGATCATCCACTGGTGATTGCAGGGCAAGGTACGATGGGCATGGAGATGCTGCAGCAAAACGGTCACATGGACTATATCTTTGTGCCGGTTGGTGGCGGCGGCTTAGCTGCGGGTGTTGCTGTATTAGTAAAACAGCTAATGCCAGAGATTAAAGTCATTGCAGTAGAACCAGAAGATTCGTCGTGCTTAAAAGCGGCTCTCGATGCTGGTGAACCTGTGGTACTGGATCAGGTCAGCATGTTTGCTGATGGTGTTGCGGTTAAACGCATTGGCGAAGAAACCTTCCGCCTTTGCCAGCAATACATTGACGGTCACGTTGCAGTCTCTAGTGATGAGATCTGCTCTGCGGTGAAAGATATCTTTGAAGACACTCGTGCGATTGCTGAACCTTCAGGAGCGCTTGCTCTGGCTGGTTTGAAAAAGTTTGCTGAACAGAACCAACTGCAAGACAAGCAATTAGCAACGGTACTGTCTGGTGCTAACACCAACTTCCACGGCCTGCGATATGTCTCTGAACGTTGTGAGCTGGGTGAGAAGCGAGAAGGTCTACTTGCGGTTACTATTCCAGAGCGACAAGGGGCATTCCTAGAGTTCTGTAATATCATTGGTGGTCGAGCGGTGACTGAGTTTAACTACCGCCACAACGACGAAAGCCTAGCGAATATCTTCGTTGGTGTACGCCTACAAGGTGGTCAAGAAGAACTCGAACACATCATCAATGACTTACGTGAGGGCGGCTATCCAGTTGTCGATCTCTCTGATGATGAGATGGCAAAACTGCACATTCGCTACATGATTGGCGGTAAACCATCGAAGCTACTGAAAGAACGTCTGTACAGCTTTGAGTTCCCAGAGTACCCAGGTGCATTGATTAAATTCCTTGATACCTTAGGGACACACTGGAATATCAGCCTATTCAATTACCGTAACCACGGTGCCGACTACGGCCGTGTATTGTGTGGCTTTGAACTTGATGGTGATGATTTGGCTCAGTTCTCGACACACCTACGAGAGCTTGGCTATCAGTGTAAAGATGAAACCGATAACCCTTCCTACAAGTTCTTCTTGTCTTAAGAGTTAACGACCGAATCAAAAAGAGCGAGTATTTACTCGCTCTTTTTATTGGTGCTGATTCAGCTCAAGCTTGAAAAGGATCTTCTTGTAAACAGATCATTAGATCGCCTTGCGATGATCCAACCAATCTTGGTGAAGTTGCTCACTCGATCCTAGGTACTTCACCATCCATTCGATCAGTTTATGGTTATCGTCTTTTCGCCATACCAAACAACAATGACTCTGCGGACTCGGTTCAGGCAGTATTTTCTCCACCAGCAGGCCTTGTTCGATAATTGGCGCGGCAATGTGCCTCGGCATATAACCCACTCCAACTCCATTCTTAAGACACTCTATAGCGCTATACCAGTTAGGTAACAACAGGCGTCTTTGACTTGAGTAGTGGCCTGTGTGTCGCTTAGGGAGCACGCTAGAGGTATCGTCCAAACATATCGCGGGATACTGGCTAACAAACTCTTCATTGAGGTTTTGCTCTCGCACACACGGGTGGCTTGGTGACATCACAAACGCCCAATCTAAGCGTCCCATATCTTTAACCTCAAAGTCGCCACCGACCGGAATCGCTGAGGTTGCACCTATCACAATATCCGCTCGACCCTGTGCAATCGCTTCCCAAGAGCCATTAAACACCTCCATGTTGATCTGAAGCTCTGCAAACTCAAAGGTTTGGTAGAACTCTTCAATCATCGGCTTCATCTTGTCGAGCTTAACCACGTTATCTAGCGTTAGGCGCAAGGTTTTCTTCCAGCCACGCGCCGCTCGGCGAGTCTGGGCACTGACTTCTTCCATCTGCCTCAGTAACGCACGTGCCTCTTCAATGAACAATTCACCGGCAGGTGTCAGCTCTACTTTTCTTGGTAAACGTCTGAAAAGTAGAACATCCAGTTCTTGCTCAACCTGCCTAACACCGTAGCTGATCGCCGATGGTACTTTGTGCAATTGTTCTGCCGCCGCAGTAAAGCTACCTAAGCGAGCAACCGTATCGAGCATTTCTAAAGAGGATTTAGAGAACATAAGCCTTCAAATTTTTTGATTGATAACCACATATTTTAGCGTTTTATTTTATCAGGTCTGAAAAATAGAATGTCAGCATAAATAAACAGGGGCTTTCACTTCTGTATATCAAACAATTTTTTTTGATGATAAAAACATCACTACCTTTAGCTTAATGGCATCTTATGAATATTTCTAAATTTCAATTGGTCTACCTTGCAGTTCTTTCAATGCTGGGCTTTATTGCGACCGATATGTACCTTCCTGCATTTAAGGCAATGGAAGTTGATTTCGCAACCGGCCCAGAGCAAATTGCTCTGTCTTTAACGGTATTCCTTGGCGGTATGGCAATGGGTCAGCTTCTTTGGGGTCTAGCGAGTGACAAGTATGGTCACCGTAATACGCTGGCGGTTGGTCTTGTTATCTTTACTGCAGCTTCATTCGGCTTAGCATTCAGCACCGAGGTATGGCACCTACTGACACTACGCTTCATTCAAGCGATCGGCGTATGTGCTCCTGCGGTAATCTGGCAAGCAATGGTAATCAAGCGTTACTCACAAAGCAGTAGCCAACAAATTTTTGCAACCATCATGCCTTTGGTTGCGCTGTCTCCTGCACTAGCACCTCAGCTAGGTGTGTTACTGGCGGATAGCTTTGGTTGGCACAGCATCTTCATCACATTAACCTTGATGGGTGCACTGCTAGTGGCGACAACAATGGCTCAACCAAAAGAAGCGCCTGAAGTAAAACAGACATCGATTAAGACAGACATCAAGATGTTGCTTAAATCAAAGCCTTACATGGGTAATGTTTTAATGTTTGCGTCAGCATCTGCAGCGTTCTTTGCTTACCTAACGGGTATGCCAGAGATAATGGCTCAGCTAGGTTATGAAGCAAAAGATATCGGTTTGAGCTTTATCCCACAAACAATCGCGTTCATGGCGGGTGGTTACTTCGGTAAGCAAGCGGTGAAGAAATATGGCGATGGCGTTGTACTAAGAAACCTTATCGGTTTGTTCAGCGTAGCGGCGATGCTTATCTTCATCGCATCACAGTGGGAACTGACGTCAATCTGGCCTTTACTAGCACCTTTCTGTTTGATTGCTGTCGCAAACGGTGCACTTTACCCAATCGTAGTAAACCGTGCTCTATCAAGTGCTAAACAAAGCCCAGCAACAGCTGCTGGTCTACAAAACAGCCTACAAATCAGTATCAGTGGCCTATCAAGTGCATTGGTCGCAGCAATGGCTAGCCAAGCATTAAGCGCAACGGGTATCGCGGTTGTGATCTGCTTGGGTGCATTGTGGGTTGGCTATATTGTTTCGAACAAAGAGCTTTCTGAACACTTCGCGACACCAGACAACTCTCGAGTGGTCGCTGACGAGAAACAAGACTAATTTCTGGATTAACGAAAACAAAAAAGAGCGAGTAATCTCGCTCTTTTTTATATCTAAATTCAGCCTTTGCTTATAACGATTTCGAAGCCGCTTCACCGTCAACAATTTCTAACGCTGGCGCTTTATGGCGGCTGTATTCATCATAGTTAACCACTCGGCTGCGACCCATATCTTTCGCCATGTACAGAGCATTATCGGCCATCTTAACCAGAGACTCGGTATCAGAGGCTGGCTTAGGATACGTGGCCACACCAATTGAAACTCCAAGCTGCCCTAGCGATAGGCCTTTGTGCTCAAGGTGCATTGAACGCACCGCATCACACAAGGTTTGACCAAACTCCGTCGCTTCTTGCATTGAATAATGTGGAAGCAGTACCGCTAACTCCTCACCACCGAGCCGGCAAGCAATCTCGTCTTCGCTGACACTCTGTTTGAGTAGCGCACTGATCTCTTTCAATACGAAGTCACCTGCATCATGACCAAAGTTGTCATTGAAGCGTTTGAAGTGATCCAAATCGAGCATCAATAGCGATAATGGCTGCTCGCTGGTGGCCGAATTCATTGAGTGTTCTTCCAGTTTTTGTTCGAAGAAACGACGGTTGAATAAGCCAGTCAGCGGATCGCTCAATGCTTGCGAGCGAAGCTTCTCTTGCAGGCTCAGGTTAGCTAATGCTAAGCCTAAGTGCTCGGAAACACTGAACGCCAATTGCTCGGTAATGGGATCTATCTTGATGTCACCAACACCGAAATAAAGGTGCATGATGCCGATGGTGTTGCCGTGTGCTGTCAACGGAATACACAGGGTTTGGTTGTTTTCCATCTCATGCATGTGACCACAGGTTAACGAGTGGAAATCATCATTCGATTGATGTGCACGTCCTTTACGCAGTGACCAGCACTCTTCTGGAGCAAAGCTCGCACTTCCCGGCCAAGTCTCTCCCCAATCGAGCTGAGTGATCAACTGATTACGCGATGCACGCATCAAAGAAACACTGCCGTTCACGTTACCAAGAATTCTCGGCAAGATATCCGACACGATCTGTTGGGCTTCCACCATGTTGTTACACGCGGCAAGCATATTCGCGAGGCGGTGCATCAACTCAATTTCGTGGGTTCGTTGGCGAATGCGTTCATCTTGCTTCTTCTGTTCTTCTTCCACTCGATGAACAATTTGGCGATTGCTCACGTAAGAGGTGCCGATCAAGAAGCTCAAACTCAGTAACACCATACCAACCAGAATCCCCATCAATTGGAAGTTCATCTGTTTCAGTTGATGCATTGGCGAAGAGATCACGATAACGAAATCTCGCCCGTTAACGCTCTCTTTCATTGAATAATAGATTCGGTCGATGGAGGTAACGGTACTAAAACGGACATCACTGCCAGTACCTTGTTGAAGGGCTTGCTTGAATTCGGGGCGGTTACCGTGATTTTCCACTCTAGCTAGTGCATGGTCTGAAAGATCCGTATCACCAATCACGACACCATCGGGACTGATCACTTGGATTCGGAGTCGAGTGTTGGCTTGCGTTAAGTCTCCGATGTAATCATCGACATCCATATCAGCTGTAAATAGCTGACTATCCTCACGAATTTCATAGATAACGTCTGACATCAAAGAGACAAGATGATCACGCTCATTCTCAACAACCAGCTTTTCCAACGTTACATAAAAGCCATAGAGACCTATTAACATTGAAAAAGACAAAATAATGATCGGCAATGTTTGCCATTTCTTTTCAACCAATATCACCGTACATTAACCCATTTATACCGAACCATTGCCCGAATATTAACAATCTATTAAAAAAATACAATTGCCAAATTGATTATTTTGTTAGCAGTGAGTGACCGATACAAAAAAGCCAGTAGTGATGCTACTGGCTTTCTTAAGAATGTCTTTTGAACGTTAGAGATTATTTCTTAGTTGGACGTTTCCAATCAGCAATCTTACGTTCTTTCGCACGGCTGATAACCAGCTCATTTTCAGAAACATCGCGTGTTACTGTAGAGCCAGCACCAACGGTAGCACCATTACCAATCGTAACAGGCGCTATTAATTGGCTATCTGAACCAACGAACACGTCATCGCCGATGATGGTCTTAAACTTATTCGCACCATCGTAGTTGCAAGTAATTGCACCCGCACCCACGTTTACGCGCTGACCAATTTCAGCATCGCCTAGATACGTTAAGTGGTTCGCTTTAGAACCTTCACCAAGGCGAGTGTTCTTCACTTCGACAAAGTTACCAACGTGCGAGTTATTACGCATATCAGCACCAGGACGTAGACGAGTGAAAGGACCAACCGTACAGTCTTCACCGACCGTTGCACCTTCGATTACGCTGTATGGGCGAACGATGGTGTTGTCATCAATCTCACAGTCTTTCAATACACAACCAGTGCCGATAATCACGTTGTCGCCAATGCTTACGCTGCCTTCGATGATAACGTTAGTATCAATCTCAACGTCCATACCACATTGCAGTTCACCACGTAGATCAAAGCGGCTTGGATCGCGCAGCATTACGCCTTGCTTCAATAACTTGTCTGCTTGCTCAGCTTGGTAAGCGCGCTCTAGACGAGCCAGTTGAGAGCGGTCATTCACGCCTTCCACTTCAATAGGGCTTACTGGATGTACTGCTTCAACCGCACGACCTTCGTCGTGAGCCGCTGCGATAACGTCAGTCAGGTAATATTCGCCCTGTGCGTTGTCGTTACTTAGACCAGACAACCAGCGCTTCAGATCGCCACCTGTCGCCACCATAACGCCAGTGTTGATCTCTTTGATAAGCTTCTGCTCATCCGTTGCATCTTTCTGTTCAACGATAGCCACAACAGGACCATTACGACGAATAATACGTCCGTAGCCCATTGGGTTGTCTAACACGACAGTAAGTAGCGCGATGCCACCGTTTGGTTGAGCGTCTAATAGGTTTTCAATAGTATCTGGTGAGATAAGAGGCACATCACCGTAGAGCACTAATACTTTTTCATCATCAGCGAAATGTGCAGATGCTTGATCCACAGCGTGACCCGTACCCAGCTGCTCAGCTTGCAGTGCCCAGTTTACAGATTCTTCAGCTAGGGTAGCCTTCATCTGATCACCACCGTGTCCGTAAACCAGGTTGATGTTTTGGGCGCCTAGACCATTACATGTATCGATAACGTGCTTCACCATTGGCTTACCCGCAAGTGTGTGCAGAACCTTTGGTGTGTTTGAATACATGCGAGTGCCTTTGCCCGCCGCGAGAATTACTGCGCTAAACTTCATTGTAAACCTATCCAACATTATTTTTGTTAAGCCGATATTGTAACCGTTTTTGGCCAAAAAATTAAATCGCAATAACCATTTAACCAGTAGTGATACGTAAAAGAAGCATTTTTGAGAACATCAAAAATGCAAAAAGGCGACCCTTAGGTCGCCTTTATCTCAGAGTCTATAATCTTAAAAAGATTAACGACGCTGTTTTGTCAGTTCGATAACTCGTAACTGAGCAATGGCTTTAGCCAGTTCACCGGCCGCTTGTGCGAAGTCTATGTCGCCATGCTGATTTTGGATATTCTCCACAGCCTTGCGTTTAGCTTCTTCCGCCTTTGCTGCGTCTAGCTCTTCACCACGGATAGCTGTATCAGCCAGTACAGTCGCTGTACCAGGCTGAACTTCTACCATACCACCAGAAACATAAATAATTTCTTCGTGGCCGTGCTGCTTAACAATACGCACCATACCAGGCTTGATAGCGGTCAGCAGTGGAGTATGACCATGGAAAATACCAAGCTCACCCTCACTACCGGTCACCTGAAACGTCTCAACAAGGCCTGAGAAAATTTGTTTCTCTGCACTTACAACGTCTAGGTGAAAGGTTATTGCTGCCATATCGCCTCCTAGTTAGCCTTATAGCTTCTTAGCATTCTCGATAGCTTCGTCAATTGCACCACAGTACATGAACGCTTGCTCTGGAATGTCATCGTATTCACCAGATAGAAGACCTTGGAAGCCACGTAGAGTCTCTTTAAGAGGTACGTAAACGCCTGGGTCACCTGTAAATACTTCCGCTACGTGGTAAGGCTGAGTTAGGAACTTCTCAATCTTACGAGCACGAGATACAACTTGCTTATCTTCTTCAGATAGCTCGTCCATACCTAGGATAGCAATGATATCTTTCAGCTCTTTATAGCGCTGAAGAGTAGACTGAACGCCACGAGCGATGTCGTAGTGCTCTTGTCCAACTACCAATGGATCCAGTTGACGTGAAGTAGAATCTAGCGGGTCGATCGCTGGGTATAGACCCATAGATGCGATGTTACGGTTAAGTACAACCGTTGCATCCAAGTGAGCGAACGTTGTTGCTGGAGACGGGTCAGTCAAGTCATCCGCTGGTACGTATACCGCCTGTACAGACGTGATAGAACCAGATTTAGTTGACGTGATACGCTCTTGTAGAACACCCATTTCTTCAGCTAGTGTAGGTTGGTAACCTACCGCAGAAGGCATACGACCTAGAAGTGCTGATACTTCAGTACCTGCTAGTGTGTAACGGTAGATGTTATCAACGAACAGTAGAACGTCACGACCTTCGTCACGGAAGCGCTCTGCCATTGTTAGACCAGTCAGTGCAACACGTAGACGGTTACCTGGTGGCTCGTTCATCTGACCGTAAACCATCGCTACTTTTGATTCTTCAGGTTTTTCGATGTTTACAACACCTGCTTCCTGCATCTCAAAGTAGAAATCGTTACCTTCACGAGTACGCTCACCTACACCTGCAAATACAGATAGGCCTGAGTGTTGAAGTGCGATGTTGTTGATAAGTTCCATCATGTTAACGGTCTTACCTACACCAGCACCACCGAATAGACCGATTTTACCACCCTTAGCGAATGGACAAATCAAGTCGATTACTTTAACACCAGTTTCTAGAAGAGCTGTCTCGTTAGACTGCTCTTCGTAGCTTGGAGCTTCACGGTGAATGGCGTAATGCTCTTCAGCACCAATCTCGCCACACTCATCAATCGCGTCACCTAGGACGTTCATGATACGACCCAATGTCTTAGTACCTACTGGTACTGAGATTGGAGCGCCAGTATTTTCAACTGTCAAACCACGACGTAAACCATCAGAGCTACCCATTACGATTGCGCGAACTACGCCACCGCCAAGTTGTTGCTGAACTTCAAGAACTAGACGTTCTTGTACTTCATTAACATTCAGAGCGTCGTATACACGAGGTACTTCACCCTGTGGGAACTCTACGTCGACTACCGCACCGATGATCTGTACGATCTTACCTGTAGCCATCGTTAATCCTCTAACTATTTAGTTTTACCTAAGCTTAAACCGCAGCTGCGCCTGAAACGATCTCAGAAAGTTCTTGTGTAATCGCCGCTTGACGCGCTTTGTTATACACAAGTTCTAAGTCATCAATAATGTCACCAGCGTTATCTGTTGCTGATTTCATTGCAATCATTCGAGCCGCTTGCTCACAAGCAAGGTTCTCAACCACACCTTGGTACACTTGAGATTCGACGTATCGAACCAATAGTGCATCTAGTAGTGGTTTTGGCTCGGGCTCATAAATGTAGTCCCAAGAATGACTGCGTTTCATTTCTTCGCTGTCTGATTTAGGCAAAGGAAGTAATTGATCGATCGTTGGTTCTTGAACCATAGTGTTTTCAAACTTGTTGAACACTACGAACAGGCGATCTAATTCGCCTTCATCATATTTCTTCAGCATAACGCTTACAGAGCCAATCAAGTCTTCAAGGCTTGGACGATCGCCCAGACCAGAAACTTGAGCTGCTACTTTCGCGCCGCTGTTGTTGAAAAATGCTGTCGCTTTTGAACCTACAATTGCAAGTTCAACGTCAGCACCTTTCTCAGACCAATCTTTCATGTCGTTCATGGCTTTTTTGAACAAGTTAATGTTCAAACCACCACAAAGACCACGGTCTGTAGAAACGATGATGTAACCAACACGTTTGGCTTCACGTTCCTCAAGATAAGGATGCTTATACTCGAGGCTACCATTAGCCAAATGACCGATCACTTTACGCATTGTTTCTGCATATGGACGAGTAGCTTCCATTGCGTCTTGAGAACGACGCATTTTTGAAGCTGCTACCATTTCCATTGCTTTCGTAATCTTCTGTGTGCTTTTAACACTACCGATTTTATTACGTATCTCTTTTGCGCCGGCCATCGTTACTCTCCGTTAATGGTATGAGGTGGCCCTAAGACCACCTACCAATTACCAGGTCTGGGTTGCCTTGAAATCGTCAACAAGCTTCTTCAGCTCAGCTTCGATTTCTTTATTGAAAGCACCCGTTGTGTCGATCTGTGTTGCTAGATCGGCATATTGACCACGAGCAAACGACAGTAAAGCAGCTTCAAAGTCTAGAACTTTAGAAAGTTCAACGTCTTGAAGGTATCCACGCTCTGCAGCGAAGATTACTAGAGCTTGGTCAAATACAGACATAGGAGCGTATTGCTTCTGCTTCATCAGTTCTGTAACTTTTTGACCGTGGTCTAGCTGCTTCTTAGTCGCTTCATCAAGATCCGAAGAGAACTGAGCAAATGCTGCAAGTTCACGGTATTGAGCTAGAGCAGTACGGATACCGCCAGATAGCTTCTTGATGATTTTAGTCTGCGCCGAACCACCTACACGAGAAACTGAGATACCTGGGTCAACAGCTGGACGTACGCCCGCGTTGAATAGCTCAGTTTGTAGGAAGATCTGACCATCAGTAATCGAGATTACGTTCGTTGGTACGAATGCAGATACGTCACCAGCTTGCGTTTCGATGATAGGTAGAGCAGTTAAAGAACCAGTCTTGCCTGTCACTTCACCGTTAGTGAATTTTTCTACGTATGCTTCGCTTACACGAGCAGCACGCTCTAGTAGACGAGAGTGAAGGTAGAAAACATCACCTGGGAACGCTTCACGACCTGGTGGACGCTTAAGTAGTAGCGAGATTTGACGGTAAGCTACAGCTTGCTTAGATAGATCATCATAAACAATCAGTGCATCTTCACCGCGATCACGGAAGTATTCGCCCATCGCACAACCAGCATACGGTGCAAGGTATTGCAGCGCTGCAGATTCAGAAGCAGATGCAACAACCACAACAGTGTTTGCTAGTGCGCCGTGCTCTTCTAGTTTGCGAACTACGTTAGCAATAGTCGACGCTTTTTGGCCGATAGCTACGTAGATAGAGAAAATACCAGAATCTTTTTGGTTAATAATCGCATCGATCGCCATTGCTGTTTTACCAGTTTGACGGTCACCGATTACTAGTTCACGTTGACCACGACCGATAGGGATCATTGAGTCAACAGACTTGTAACCAGTTTGAACAGGTTGATCTACCGATTTACGGTCGATTACACCTGGTGCGATAATTTCTACAGGCGAAGTCAATTTAGCTTCGATTGGACCTTTACCATCAATTGGCTCACCTAGCGTGTTTACAACACGACCAAGCATTTCAGGACCTACTGGTACTTCTAGAATACGACCAGTACCTGTAACTTTCATGCCTTCCTGTAGGTCAGCATACGGGCCCATTACAACAGCACCAACCGAATCACGGTTCAAGTTTAGTGCTAGAGCGTAACGGCCACCCGGTAGTTCGATCATTTCACCTTGCATCACGTCCGCTAGGCCGTGGATGCTAAGGATGCCATCGCTTACAGAAACGATAGTACCTTCATTGCGAGCTTCACTAACAACGTCGAAAGATTCAATACGTTGTTTAATTAGATCGCTAATTTCAGTGGAATTAAGTTGCATGCTCCAATCCCCATTAAGACTGCAATGCATCGCTCAGGCGGTCTAAACGACTGCGCGCTGAGTTATCGATGACTAGGTCTCCGGCTCGAATAATAACTCCACTAAGTAGAGTCTCATCTATACTGCAATTCAGCTGAACTTTGCGCGCTAAGCGCTGTTCCAATTTGCTGCTGATCTCTGTGCGTTGTTCTTCAGAAAGTTCAACCGCTGAAGTTACTTCAACGTCGATCTCTTTCTCATACTCTTTTTTGAGTATAAAGAACTCTTTACAAACATCAGGAAAAGCCATTAAGCGGCCATTCTCTGCCATCACTTTAATTAAGTTCTGACCGAATTCATCAAATTGTTCGCCACAAATTACAATGAATACTTCAGCTAATTTTTCAGCAGTCATAGAACCGCTTAATAAATTATGAACATCATCATTTTGTGCCACTTCGGCAGCAAAAGTAAGCATCTGACCCCATTGGTCTAGCTCACCTTTATCTACCGCAAAGTCAAACGCTGCTTTAGCATAGGGGCGTGCGATTGTAGTCAAATCAGACATATACAGCCCCTTGCTTTAAAGTTTTGCAGTAATGTTGTTAAGAAGATCATCGTGTACATCTTTATCGATTGTACGCTCAAGGATTTTCTCAGCACCAGCTATAGCCAGAGTTGCGACTTGTTTGCGCAGGTCATCACGGGCACGTGTACGCTCTGCTTCAATTTCTGCTTCAGCTTGCGCTAAGATTTTCTGGCGTTCTGCCTGAGCTTCTTCGCGTGCTTCATCAATAATTTGAGCTTTACGTTTGTTTGCCTGATCAATAACCTCAGTTGCAGTGCGCTTTGCTTCTTTCATTTGCTCAGAAGCGTTGGCTTGTGCCAGGTTCAAGTCTTTAGCAGCGCGTTCAGCGGCTACTAGACCGTCAGCAATTTTTTTCTGACGCTCTTCAATTGCTTGCATGATTGGTGGCCATACATATTTCATGCAGAACCAAACAAACAATGAAAAAGCAATTGCTTGACCTAACAGAGTTGCGTTCATATTCACAACAGCTACCCCTCGTTAAGAATCAACTACAAAAATTTAATTAACTATTGAGAGTTAATTAGCCTGCTAGTTGACCAACAAATGGGTTAGCAAACGTGAATAGTAGTGCGATTACGATACCGATCATTGGAACAGCATCCAGTAGACCAGCGATGATGAACATCTTAACTTGTAGCATTGGAGCCATTTCAGGTTGACGCGCAGCGCCTTCTAGGAATTTACCACCAAGAATAGCAAAACCAATTGCAGTACCTACGGCACAAAGACCAACAATAATAGCAACAGCGATTGCTGAAAAACTTAGTACAGTTTCCATTTACGTTCTCCGATTAACATTAATAGTTAGAATAAATCTTAAAAATTTTTTTAGTGATCACTATCTTCATGAGCCATTGATAAGTAAACGATTGTCAACATCATGAAAACAAACGCTTGAATCAAAATAACCAAGATATGGAAGATAGCCCAAGGTAGTGCACCTACCCATTGTAAGTACCACGGTAGCATTGCCGCGATAAGAATAAACACCACCTCACCCGCAAACATATTACCAAATAAACGCATACCTAGAGATAGTGGCTTCGCTAATAACGAAATTACCTCAAGTACCAAGTTAAATGGAATCATGATTGGGTGATTAAATGGATGCAGTGCCAATTCTTTAGCAAATCCGCCTAGACCTTTCACTTTGATGCTGTAGTAGATCATCAGAGCAAAAACACCTAAAGCCATTGCCATTGTTATATTTACATCAGCTGTAGGAACCACTTTCAAGTAAGGGATACCTAGCCAATGCTCTGCAGGATATGGTAAGAAATCGATAGGCACTAAGTCCATCAAGTTCATAATGATAATCCAGCAGAATATAGTCAGTGCTAGTGGGGCAATCAGAGGGTTGCGGCCATGGAAAGTTTCTTTAACGTTGTCACCAACGAATTCCACTACCATTTCAACAAAACACTGAAGCTTACCAGGTACACCTACTGTTGCTTTCTTTGCGACTGAGCGAAAAACCCAAAGGAATAACATCCCTGTCAACACCGAAAAAAACAGACTGTCTATATGTACGTTCCAGAAACTTGTCTCCTCTACAAGACCAAACTTAGCTAAAGAAAGGTTTTGTAAGTGGTGCTCAATGTATCCGGATGCTGTTGGCGCAGCCATAACTCATCCTATTTTTTATTGTTAATGAAAAGCACTGGCGCAAAGATATTAATACCTAGAACCAGTAAATAGGTCAGTTTGAGGGGAACTAATTCCACCTGCATATACATGTAGACAATAGAGAATAGTAGAACTGTGATAAGGATTTTTAGCGCTTCGCCTGCATAGAACGACGCCGCAACTAACTTAGTTGCACGAGCTCCACTAAATAGGAAAGCACACACACAAAAAACTGCATTTGCGATGACAAAAATACCGCCACCGATTAATGCAGCAAAACCCCAATCAGGATTAACAGCTAAACCTAACCCTATCGCCACTAATATAACCGCGCTAAGCTCGATCAATAACATTTGCTTTGCAAGCACTCGTCCTGGTCTTGCTAACGCCGCTACCATGTATTCGTTCCTCTTTTAAGCCTTCTTTACTACTCGCTTAAAAGCGTGCTGAGAAATTGGCGAAAATTATACGTTCAGCCAAATTGATTGCAATAACAATGCAGCAATCATTTACATTTTTGCATACAAACCGACAACTTTTGTACGAAATTACTTGTTTATTACATAATTGACCTAAATCAATTATCTCATCTAGTACTCTAGTTTAGCAATAAGTTGCTCTAATTTGTGAGGCTCATCAAGAGTAATTGTCACTTTTGACTTACCGCTAACAGAACGAGTAACTGAAACGTTTGCTTGCAATTTTTCCGTGAGTCTTCGTGAAAGTTCGATAGCTTCTGTGTCTTCAGGCTTCGATTCACCTTCAACGTCTGGTTTTAAGCACTTTTTGACAAGTTGCTCAGTTTGACGCACGGTCATTTTTTTGGTTGCCGCAGTGTTTGCTGCTTCAACCTGGGTATCACCTTCAAGCGCAAGCAGTGCTCGAGCATGCCCCATTTCCAGTTGTTTATTGGAAACTAAACCTTTTACTTCATTTTCGAGCTGATTTAGACGTAATAAGTTACTCACCGTAGCTCTCGATTTACCGATTACGTCAGCGACTTGTTGGTGTGTCAGCTCAAATTCGTTCTGTAGGCGCTCTAGCGCTTGTGCTTCTTCGATAACATTCAGGTCTTCACGCTGAATATTCTCAATCAGTGCCATCGCGATAGCGGCCTTGTCTTCAACTCTCTTGATCAGGCATGGCACTTGTTTAAGACCAGCTTGACGAGCCGCTCTCCAACGTCGTTCACCAGCAATGATCTCGAACTGGTCATGCGCCAGTGGACGAACTACGATCGGTTGGATAATACCTTGAGATTGAATTGATGCAGCCAGCTCTTCTAGCGCTTCAGGCGCAATATCCTTACGCGGTTGATATACACCAGGCTTCAAGCAACCAACAGCCAGTTCGATAAGCTCACCATCAGCCGACAATGCCTGACTATGAGAAGCAACTTGCTGTTTTTCACGAGCCAATGAGCTAGTTGCAAGCAATGCATCTAGCCCTTTTCCTAAACCACGCTTAGACATTGAGCGAATTCCTTTGGTTGGACCTATACTGGGACTTCTTCACGACGCAACATTTCGCCTGCAAGAGCAAGATAAGCCTTAGCTCCTGCGGAATATTTGTCGTAGTACATTGCTGGCTTGCCGTGACTCGGGGCTTCTGCCAGACGCACATTTCTAGGGATCACAGTTCGGTAGACTTTGCTACCAAAGTGTTTTTTGAGTTGATCAGATACTTCGTTCGATAAGCGGTTGCGAGGATCGTACATAGTACGCAGAAGACCTTCGATCTTCAGGTTCTCGTTTACAACTGCCGCTAGCTTACTGATGGTATCCATCAATGCAGTCAAACCTTCCAAAGCAAAGTATTCACATTGCATAGGAACCAATACGGAGTCGGCCGCAGCCATCGCGTTGATTGTAAGAAGGTTTAATGAGGGCGGGCAATCAATAAAGATGAAATCATAGTTATTGCGAATGGATTCGAGTGCGTTTTTTAAACGAACTTCTCGAGCAAACACTTCCATCAGCTTGATTTCTGCCGCAGTAACGTCGCCGTTCGCGGCGATGAGGTCATAATTACCAGATGTACTCCGGCAAACCACTTCATCAAATGGGGTGTCTTCAACCAACAAATCGTAAGCAGTTGCTTCAACTTGATACTTGTCGACACCGCTCGCCATAGTGGCATTACCTTGAGGATCGAGGTCAACAACCAATATCTTGCGTTTTGTTGCCGCCATTGATGCTGCTAAATTAATGCAAGTTGTTGTTTTTCCTACGCCACCCTTCTGGTTGGCAATTGCTACGATTCTACCCACTATGGCCTCGCTGATTATCCCTGACGCGATAAAGTAACTAGATGACGCTCTCCATCAAGCTCTGGCACTTGCAAAGCTTTAATGTCTGTCACTGAACACCATTCAGGTAACAGGTCGATTTCGTCTCTAGGATGTTGTCCCTTAAGAGCCAAAAATACACCGGATTGCTCTTTAGGTAAATGGTGACACCACTCTACCATGTCTGTCATTGATGCAAATGCACGACTGAGCACTGCATCAAACTTTTCTTCTGGTTGAAATTCTTCAACGCGACTTTGAACCGGTACCACGTTGTTGATACCCAGCTCATGAATCACCTGTTTGATAAAACGAATACGCTTACCTAGGCTGTCTAGCAAGTAAAACTCGCAGTCTGGATTCATGATTGAGAGCGGAATCCCAGGAAGACCAGGTCCCGTGCCCACATCGATAAAGCGCTTACCTTGTAAGTGAGTGCTAACAATGATGCTATCTAAGATATGTTTCACCATCATTTCTTGTGGGTCACGAACTGATGTTAGGTTATAAGCTTTGTTCCACTTGTTCAGTAACTCAACGTAGCCAACCAACTGGCCACGTTGTTTTTCAGATACTTCAAGTTCAGTCTGGCCAATAAGGTGATCCAGTTTTTCGCGTAATGCGCTCATTATGCTTCCTCACCTTTTTTCAACAGGCCGTGTTTTTTCAAGTAAACCAACAGAATTGAGATTGCTGCAGGTGTGATACCTGAAATTCGCGAAGCAATACCAATTGAGTCAGGCTTAGCTGTCGTTAGTTTAAGAACCACTTCGTTAGAAAGTCCTTTTACCTTGCTGTAATCGATATCAGCAGGCAGTTTGGTGTTTTCATGACGTAGTGATTTTTCAATTTCGTCTTGTTGACGCTGAATGTAACCATCGTACTTCACTTGGATCTCAACTTGCTCAGACGCTTGTTGATCTTCCAGTGCAGGACCAAAACGATCCAATGCGGTTAGCTGTGAATAAGTCATTTCAGGGCGACGAAGAAGATCTTCACCACTC
The DNA here is from genome assembly GCF_041467855.1 of Vibrio sp. 10N.247.311.51. NCBI lineage: Bacteria > Pseudomonadati > Pseudomonadota > Gammaproteobacteria > Vibrionales > Vibrionaceae > Vibrio > Vibrio sp. 10N.247.311.51. The sequence continues at coordinate 23,588 of NZ_JBFSVK010000033.1, forward strand.
GCTTCACGAGACATTGGTGTTTTCAGAATTTGGTTCAGTTGATCAATATCTTCAGATTTTGGATTAATCCAAGTCTCTTTCAGACGTTGACGTTCCTTCTCCATGTTTTCCATCTTCTCGTTGAAACGAGCCCAACGAGCGTCATCAACAAGGCCAAGTTCACGCGACTTTTCAGTCAAGCGGATATCGGCGTTGTCTTCACGAAGCAGCAGACGGTATTCCGCGCGAGACGTAAACATGCGGTAAGGTTCTTTGGTACCCATGGTAGATAGGTCGTCGATAAGCACGCCCATGTAAGCTTGGTCACGACGTGGACTCCAGCCTTCTTTGCCTTGAGTAAACAAACTTGCATTCAGACCGGCCATCAAGCCTTGTGCAGCCGCTTCTTCATACCCAGTGGTACCGTTGATTTGACCCGCAAAGAATAGACCTTTGATAAACTTAGTTTCGTAAGTCAGCTTAAGGTCGCGAGGATCAAAGAAATCGTACTCAATCGCATAGCCAGGGCGAACGATATGAGCATTTTCAAAGCCCTTCATCGAATGAACAATTTGAACCTGTACATCAAACGGCAGACTGGTAGAGATACCATTAGGGTATAGCTCGTGAGTCGTTAGACCTTCAGGCTCAATAAAAATTTGGTGACTGTTCTTGTCAGCAAAACGCATTACTTTGTCTTCAATCGAAGGACAGTAACGAGGGCCAATGCCTTCAATTACACCCGCGTACATAGGGCTGCGATCAAGGTTGGCACGAATTACGTCATGCGTATTTTCATTGGTATGCGTGATGTAGCATGGAATTTGACGAGGTTGTTGAGCTCGGCTACCCATGAACGAGAAAACAGGCGTCGGGTTATCGCCGTGCTGAACCTCAAGCTCAGAAAAATCAACGCTACGCGCATCGATACGAGGAGGAGTACCTGTTTTCAGGCGATCAACTCTGAATGGAAGATCACGAAGACGGTCAGCCAGTGCGATCGATGGTGGATCGCCAGCACGGCCGCCTGAAGAACTTTCCATACCAATATGGATCTTGCCGCCTAGGAATGTGCCCACAGTCAGAACCACAGCGCTTGCGCGGAATTTAAGGCCCATCTGCGTTACCACACCGACCACTTGATCCTGTTCAACGATCAAGTCATCAACCGACTGTTGGAACAAAGTCAGGTTTGGCGTGTTTTCAAGAACGTTGCGAACAAAGGCTTTGTACAGTGCGCGGTCAGCTTGTGCTCGAGTAGCACGAACCGCAGGGCCTTTTGATGCGTTCAATGTTCTGAACTGAATACCTGCATGATCAATAGCTTGCGCCATTAATCCACCCATTGCATCGACCTCTTTTACCAAGTGGCCCTTACCGATCCCGCCAATGGCTGGGTTACAAGACATTTGTCCTAGCGTATCGATATTATGAGTAAGTAATAACGTACTTTGACCAGTACGTGCAGATGCGAGTGCGGCTTCCGTTCCTGCATGGCCACCACCAACAACGATGACGTCAAATTTTTCGTGATAAAGCATGAACCGACCTCAGGTATTCAAACGTTTTCTAGATTGATAAAAAGGAGCGATATTCTACCTGTTTTCATAGCCTGAGAAAACGTTTTTGGGATTTTTCGAAAAAGCTGTTTTTAATTAATATAGATAAGATCTTTAAGGAGATCTTTTATTAGATCTATTATTAGGATCGAGGGTGTCTGTGGATAAGTCGAAAATAATCAACGAGATCATGGATCTTTTTTGGATCAAATGATGTGATCTAACTTTGATCAGGATGAGGATTAGCTGGGATCAAAATAGCTACTTATTCACAGGAGGAAATTAGCCTAAAACTTGTTATTTGGATAACTATAGGTTAATCACCGTATATGTATGATCTTATCCACAGCAGAAATTGAAAATAGATCGCTAATTTTCGATGTTTTTGAAAAAAAGTTATTCACAATCGCGATGTTCAGAGACAAAAAAAGCGGCATAAGCCGCTTTTTGAGAGAAGAGAGAGGTTAAAACTGGTCGCTATGATCGTTGAACCAAGCTTCTGCTGCGTCTTCTGGTACCGGAGTTTCCAATACATCGATGGTAAAACAGTCAGAAATAGGCTGAGCACCGAGCTCTTTCATCTGGCTGTGGATTGATTTTCCCGCTAAACAGAAGGTATCGTAACTCGAATCACCAAGCGCCACGACAGCAAAGCGAACCTGGCTTAAATCTGGAGATTGCTGGGTCAATGCGTCGATAAACGGCTTAATATTATCTGGAAATTCACCCGCACCATGAGTTGAAGTCACCAGCAACCAAAAGCCTTGTTGGGGAATATCATCGAATTCAGGCTGGTTATGAAGGGTGATCTCGTGGCCTTGCTCTTCAAGAAGATCATTAAGGTGATCGCCAACGTACTCTGCACCACCTAAGGTGCTGCCTGTAATAATGTGGATCATTAAGCTGTCCTTACTAAAGAAAAAGGCCAGCATGAGCCGGCCTTTAAAGGTTATTTACCAATACAGAAAGAGGTGAAGATACGGCCGAGTAGGTCATCTGAACTGAACTCACCAGTAATCTCGTTAAGGTGTTGCTGCGTTATACGCAGTTCTTCTGCCAAGATTTCCCCTGCCATATAGCCTTCGAGCTGTTGCTGGCCAATATCTAGATGTTCAGATGCGCGTTCTAGAGCATCTAAGTGGCGACGACGTGCCATGAAGCCACCTTCATTACCACCAGCAAAGCCCATGCAATCTTTTAAATGATTACGCAGCGCATCAACGCCTTGTCCCGTCTTTGCTGATAGTCGAATCAGAGTTGGATCATTAACATGGCAAATCCCGAGATCTTCACCGGTTTGATCGGCTTTGTTACGAATCACGGTCATTCCGATGTTATTCGGCAGACGATCAACGAAATCTGGCCAGATATCTTTCGGGTCGGTTGCATCGGTAGTGGTGCCATCGACCATAAATAAAACGCGATCGGCTTGAGCAATTTCTTCCCAAGCGCGTTCAATACCGATTTTTTCGACTTCATCCGAGGCTTCACGCAGGCCTGCGGTATCAATAATGTGTAGTGGCATACCATCAATATGGATATGTTCACGCAGTACATCACGGGTTGTACCAGCAATATCAGTCACAATCGCGGAGTCTTTACCCGATAATGCATTCAGTAAGCTCGACTTACCGGCATTAGGACGGCCTGCAATCACCACTTTCATGCCTTCACGCATGATGGCACCTTGATTGGCTTCTTGGCGAACCGCTTCGAGGTTGTCGATGATAGCTTGTAAGTCAGCACTTACTTTACCGTCAGCAAGGAAATCAATCTCTTCTTCTGGGAAGTCGATAGCGGCTTCAACATAGATGCGTAAGTGAATCAGAGAGTCCACCAGGGTATTAATGCGTTTCGAGAACTCACCTTGCAACGATTGCAGAGCTGATTTCGCCGCTTCTTCTGAACTGGCATCAATGAGGTCAGCAATCGCTTCTGCTTGGGTTAAATCCATCTTGTCGTTCAAGAACGCACGCTCCGAGAACTCACCTGGGCGTGCTGCGCGTAGCCCTGGAATCGCGAGGATGCGCTTGATGAGCATATCCATTACCACTGGACCACCGTGGCCTTGTAGCTCTAATACGTCTTCACCGGTAAACGAGTGCGGGTTAGGAAAGTAAAGCGCGATGCCTTGGTCTAGCTCTAAACCATCGTGAGATTTAAAAGGGGTGTACTCAGCGTAACGTGGTTTCAGTACTTTGCCGGTAACTTCAAGCGCAACTTGGGCTGCTTGTGGGCCTGAAACGCGAATAATACCGACGCCGCCACGGCCGGGTGCAGTCGCTTGAGCAACAATCGTATCTGTAGTCATAGTTGTGCCTGCTAGCATGTGAAAGCCAAAAAGGGGCGCTCACGATTAATCAATTAGCTGAATTGTAATCAGCTAAAAACAAAAAGGCGACCTTTTGGTCGCCTTTCTTTATCTCTTTCTATTATCGAACTTACTTAGAATGTAAGCCTTTCTTTTCCAGCGCGCGGTAGATAAGCGTTTGCTGAATCAGAGTTACGATGTTCGATACTAGCCAGTATAGAACCAGACCTGAAGGGAAGAACAGGAAGAAGAATGTGAACATAACCGGCATAAAGGTCATGATCTTCTGCTGCATTGGATCCGTTACAGTTGTCGGGCTCATCTTCTGGATTAAGAACATTGAAGCACCCATCAGAAGTGGCAAGATGTAGTATGGGTCTTGTGCTGAAAGGTCAGTAATCCAACCGAAGAACGGTGAGTGACGCAGTTCAACAGACTCCATTAGTGCCCAGTATAGCGAAATGAAGATAGGCATTTGCAGAAGGATAGGTAAACAGCCACCTAGTGGGTTTACTTTCTCTTTCTTGTAAAGCTCCATCATTTCTTGGCTCATGCGTTGACGGTCGTCGCCAATACGCTCACGCATTGCAGTCAGCTTAGGCTGAAGCATACGCATTTTCGCCATAGACGTGTACTGAGCTTTCGTTAGTGGGTACATAGCACCACGAACGATGAAAGTTAGACAAATGATTGCCAGACCCCAGTTCACAACGATGCCTTGAATGAACGAAAGCAGAGTATGAAGTGGTTTAGCAATGAACCATAACCAACCGTAGTCAACTACTAGGTCTAGGTTTGGTGCAACAGCAGCCATTTGGTCTTGAAGTTTTGGACCAACCCAAAGCGTTGCTTTGAAGCTCGCTTCGTCGCCATTAGCGATAGTCTTGTTCGGCATACGAACACCGATGTCGCCTAGGTTACCGATTACACGAGTGTAAAGGTTGCTGCCTGCTTCGTCGCGTGGGATCCAAGCACTTGCAAAGTAGTGCTGAATCATCGCTGCCCAACCTTGACCGTTTGCTAGGTTAAGAGACAGGTTGCGATCTTGCATGTCGTCGAAGCTGTATTTTTTGTAACGCGTATCTTCCGTAGAGTAAGCACCACCACGGTAAGTTGGCATTGTTAGGCTACCGCCGTCATCCATTACGTTCTGACGTAGGTGAGCGTACATGCCGAATGTCGCGTTGTTACCAGAGTTGTTGACTACATCGTATTCAACATCCATTGCGTAGCTGCCACGCTTAAGGACGAATGTTTTCGTGTAATCAAGGCCGTTCGCTTGGTAAGTCATCGGGATGCGTAGTTCATCCTGACCATCAGCAAGCGTGAAGCTGTCTGCTGAAACCGTGTAGCTAGGGCGGTTTGTGCTGCTTAGGTCGATACCTTGAGGACCCACTAGACCGCTTTGAGCGATAAATTGGTGACCAGGTTCGTTTTTAAGAAGAACAAACGTATCTTCTGAATCGAACTCAGCAGAGTAATCGTTTAGGTTTGCTTTAACGACATCACCACCAACCGTATCAATTGACAGAGTCAGTACATCAGTTGTTACTGTGATAGTTTTAGCAGAAGCAACTTGACCAGGAGCCGGGTCTAGATCATCTGCATAAGATGGCGCTGGTAGGGTGCTGCCAGATTGTGCCTGCTCAACCGCTTGTGGTGCTGGATTCTGAGCTACGTTCCATTGTTGGAACAGTAGGAAAGAAACCAAAGCCAATGCGATTAACAGGATATTACGTTGAGAATCCATCGTTATTTATCTCTGTCTTGTTTTTGGACTGGTGGAACGGGGTCAAAGCCCCCTTCGTTCAAAGGATGGCATTTTAATAGACGTTTGCCTGATAACCAACACCCTTTTACAAAACCGTGAGCTTTCAACGCTTCTATCGCATATAAAGAGCAGGTTGGAGTAAATCGGCAGCGTGGGCCGATGAGTGGACTAATAAACCATCTATAAAAATAGATGGGTATTAGCGCTATCCACGCGAAGGGCGAGACAGGCGAAGCCATAATTTGTCGAGTAGCTTGAACATTTCTTCATTGCTTAAATCTTGCGCGCTCTTCTTAGCGATTACAACAAAATCTTTGTTAGGAAGTTTGTGTTGAGTGTTACGAAAGCTTTCACGAGTAAGACGCTTGAATCGGTTACGACCCACGGCGGTTTTAATCTGCTTTTTCGGAACGGCTAATCCAAGACGAGGATTTGAAAGAGAGTTATTTCGGGCAATGATGGTGAAATGAGGGGAGCCAGCTCGATGAGCTTGCTTGAAGACATTTTGATAATGTTCGGGAGTTAACAAGCGTAACTCCCGACCGAAGGCTAGCTTATTCAAAATAATCAAAGATTACTTAGAAAGACGCTTACGGCCTTTTGCACGACGTGCATTGATTGTTGCGCGACCGTTCTTAGTAGCCATGCGAGCACGGAAACCGTGAGTACGCTTACGCTTTAGAACTGTAGGTTGAAAAGTGCGTTTCATTGTAATTACCTTACTGATCAGTAGTTTTAGGTTTTTGTTAAACCCGGCGTGGGCATTTTTTCTCTTCTTTATATAAGAAAGGAAAACCGACGCCTCTCAACAAAGAGGCGGAATTGTAATCACTGTCACAAAAAGTGTCAATGATTGGGTTAACTAAAATTCCGGTCGGGGGATTATACGTAGAATAACTAAAATCACAAGGATCCTTAGTCGATCCCAACCTTATTTAAGAATTTTTTTAATTTAGGATCCTGTGGATTACCAAAAATATCCTGTGGAGATCCCTGCTCGACAATATGGCCGTCAGCCATGAAGATCACTCGGTCTGCGACCTCTCTAGCGAACTGCATTTCATGGGTAACCACCAGCATGGTTTGATGCTGATTTGCCAGTTTTTTCATTAGGTTAAGCACTTCGCCAACCCACTCAGGATCTAGCGCTGAAGTCGGCTCATCAAACAGTAAAAGCTCGGGTTGTAGTGCCATTGCACGGCCAATACCCACCCGTTGTTGCTGGCCACCAGAGAGCGCGGCTGGGTAGCTATCACCTTTGTCACCTAAGCCAATATCATCAAGTATTTGTTGTGCTTTTTCATGGGCTTGCTGCTTTTTCCAACCACGAACGGTAATTAAACCTTCAGCAATATTCTGTCTCGCGGTTTGGTGAGCGAACAGTGCATAGTTTTGGAACACAAAACCGGTCTTACGACGCAGTGCAAGCACCTCTGCCTTAGTGTGTTTCTGAGTATCAACCTTGATATCATCAATCGAAATTGTGCCTTGATCGGCTTGCTCTAGAAAATTCACACAACGCAGTAGGGTAGATTTACCCGTACCACTTGAACCTATGATGACAATTATCTCACCTTGTTTGATTTCTAGGTCGATCCCTTTCAAAACTTCGGTGTCACCAAACTGCTTGTGGATATTTTGTAATTTGATCATCGTACATACGCCTTATTCAGTTTCACTTCGGCCCAAATTTGAATACGAGTGAGGATAACCACCACGCCCCAGTAAATCAGCGCTACCGCTAAGAAAGCCTCGAAGAAGCGGAAACTTGAAGAAGCCTCCATTTGAGCTTTAGCCATGATTTCGGCGACACCTAAGGTGAAAGCAAGTGAAGTCGATTTGATCATGTCGATGAAGTAGTTCATCAATGACGGCAGTGCCACGCGAGTTGCTTGCGGCAAGATCACTCGGCGCATCGCTTGGCTGGTTGTCATACCGACCGAAAGGCTGGCTTCCATCTGGCTGCGATCAATACCGATAATCGCGGCACGAATACTTTCTGCCATATACGCGGCAAAGTGCAGGGTTAAGCCAATCACAGCGGCGCTGAAGGCATCCAACCCAACCATCCACGGGAAGACTTGTGGTAAGCCGTAATAAAGGAGGAACAGCTGCACCAACAGTGGGGTGCCTCGGAAGAAGCTAATGTACAGCTGGCTCAGTTGGTCGAGTACTGGGATTTTGAATACACGAATATTCGCCAGTATCAGAGACAGAATTAGAGCAAAGAACAAGCCCCAAGTCGCCATCTCCATCGTGGTGCCTAAATACTTCAGTAGTATCGGCAACAGCTCTAGCATGTAATTAAAGTCAAATCCCATAATCTATCTCGTATTTTTATTGGCTGTGTTGTTCTATATGTAAGTACTGTTCTATCAGGTTTTTTAATCAGTGCACAAAAGCAAAAAGCCCACCGCTGTATAAAGCAGTGGGCCTTGAATGGAGAAAGTGAGTAATTACTTCTGAGTAATGTCCGCACCAAACCATTTCTGAGAGATACTTTCTAGCGTACCATCTGCGCGCATTGCTGCTAATGCTTCATTTACTTCTGCTTGCAGTTTTTTGCCGTTATCGTTGTCGACGAAAGGCCAAGCGTTTTCAATTGTTTCGAATGGCTGACCCGCCAGTTGTAATGGTAGACCAGTCTTCTTGATAAGCTCTAGTGCTGATAGGCGATCCATTACGAATGCATCGGCGCGGCCCAGTGCCACATCATGTTCAATACCTGTATCGTAGGTTTTTACATTGATCTTGCCATCTTTGTCGTAGCTGCGAAGCAGTTGTTCAAAGTTTGAGCCTAGGTTTACCGCAACTGTCTTGCCATCAAGGTCTTCGATACCTTTAATGCTGTCATTACCTTTACGAACGGTAATTTGTGCGCCGTCTACTACGTATGGGTCTGCGAATAGGTATTTCGCTTTACGTGCATCCGTCATTGTAATTTGGTTTGAAATGGTATCGATGCGACCCGTTTCAAGAAGACCAAACAGACCAGAGAAGTTTGCCGTTACGTATTCAACCTTGTAATCGTTACGCTTACCGATCTCATCCCATAAATCCACTTCAAAACCCTGTAATTGGTCTTGTTTAACGAACGTAAACGGGAAATAGCGACCAGACATGCCGACTTTAACTTCAGTCGCAGCTTGAACAGTAGCAGCAGAGAGTGCGATAGCCGCAATTGCAGCCTTAATCCAGTTATTCATTTGGTAACTCCTTATATTTATGGGTTTGGATGTTACTGGGAAAATGCTCACTAGAATAAATAACCAGATGTTATTAACCATAACCAGATTGAATTCCCGATTTGGGGATAACTAGCAAGGATCCGGGCATAAGTGGATCATTGTGTGAGTAAATTAGGGGCAAGATGTGTAGATCCACCGATAAATTACAAATTTATTGTGAATAACTTGGATCTTATTCACTGGATCTGTGATCAATTGCTGGTGATCTGACTTATCAACAGGTAAAATTAGCGGTCATTTCATATTACTTTAAATAGAGTGAGGGCACCGTGTCATCTTCGCTTTGGTTGCAGTGTTTGCAACAGCTTCAAGAAGAGTTACCAGCTACAGAATTCAGTATGTGGGTTCGTCCGTTACAAGCGGAACTCAATGACAATACTCTAACTCTATTTGCACCGAACCGTTTCGTACTCGATTGGGTTCGTGATAAGTATCTAAATAGCATTAACCGTCTGCTGCAAGAATATTGCGGTAACGATATCCCACATCTTCATTTTGAAGTGGGAAGCAAGCGTGTGATTGCACCAAAGCCTACGACACCGGCACCGACTCAGGCTCGTACTGCAGCTGATGTGGCCGCTGAGTCATCAGCACCTGCGCAATTACAAGCTCGCAAGCCTGTCCATAATATCTGGCGTGATGAAGAGCCTGTCGCGGTTGACTTGAATCACCGCTCAAACGTGAACCCAAAACATAAGTTCAATAACTTTGTTGAAGGTAAGTCGAACCAACTGGGTTTGGCTGCGGCACGTCAGGTTTCTGATAATCCAGGTACAGCCTACAACCCGTTGTTCCTATACGGCGGCACAGGTTTAGGTAAAACGCACTTGTTGCATGCGGTGGGTAACGCCATTGTTGATAATAAGCCGAATGCGAAAGTGGTTTACATGCACTCAGAGCGTTTTGTTCAGGATATGGTAAAGGCCCTACAAAACAACGCGATCGAAGAATTTAAGCGCTACTACCGTAGTGTTGATGCATTGCTTATCGATGACATCCAATTCTTTGCTAATAAAGAGCGTTCTCAAGAAGAGTTCTTCCATACCTTTAACGCGCTGCTTGAAGGCAACCAACAGATCATCCTAACGTCTGACCGTTATCCAAAAGAGATCAACGGGGTAGAAGATCGTCTTAAATCTCGCTTCGGCTGGGGTTTGACAGTAGCGATTGAGCCACCAGAGCTTGAGACGCGTGTTGCGATCTTGATGAAGAAAGCCGAAGACCACCAAATTCACCTTGCGGATGAAGTAGCGTTCTTTATTGCGAAGCGTCTACGCTCTAACGTTCGTGAGCTGGAAGGCGCATTGAACCGTGTTATTGCGAATGCAAACTTCACTGGCCGCCCGATCACGATCGACTTCGTGCGTGAAGCACTGCGTGACCTACTTGCACTGCAAGAAAAACTGGTCACTATTGATAACATTCAAAAGACAGTAGCCGAGTACTACAAAATCAAAGTCGCTGATCTATTGTCTAAGCGTCGTTCTCGTTCTGTTGCTCGTCCACGTCAATTGGCGATGGCACTGGCGAAAGAGCTAACAAACCACAGCTTGCCTGAGATTGGCGATGCATTCGGTGGTCGTGACCACACGACGGTACTGCATGCTTGTCGTAAGATTGCTCAGCTGCGTGAAGAGAGCCACGACATTAAAGAAGATTATTCGAACTTGATTCGTACCCTTTCTTCTTAATACACAGTATTCTTAACCTTAATAAGCAGAATCTTGGCCACGTACTATTACGCAGTGCCATTTAGACCGTAAGAGCAAGATATGAAATTTACCATTGAACGTAGTCACCTGATTAAGCCATTACAACAAGTATCTGGCGCACTCGGTGGCAGGCCAACGCTTCCAATTCTAGGAAACCTACTGATTAAAGTAGAAGATAACGTGTTGTCGATGACAGCGACGGATCTAGAAGTTGAACTGATCAGCCGTGTAACGCTTGAAGGTGATTTCGAAGCGGGCAGCATTACCGTACCTTCACGTAAATTCCTAGATATCTGCCGTGGATTGCCAGATAACTCAGTGATCACTGTGGTATTGGATGGTGACCGTATTCAGGTTCGTTCAGGTCGTAGCCGCTTCTCATTAGCAACATTACCTGCGGCAGATTTTCCAAATATTGAAGATTGGAGCAGTGAAGTTGAAGTGTCAGTGACACAAGCTGAACTTCGCGGTCTTATCGAGAAAACACAATTCTCAATGGCGAACCAAGATGTTCGTTATTACCTCAACGGTATGTTGTTTGAGATTGAAGGTTCTATCCTGCGCAGCGTAGCGACCGATGGTCACCGTATGGCAGTATCTCAAGCACAACTGGGTGCCGATTTTGCTCAGAAGCAGATCATTGTTCCTCGTAAAGGTGTTCAAGAGCTAGTGAAGCTATTGGATGCACCTGAACAGCCAGTAACACTGCAAATTGGTAACTCTAACGTGCGAGCTGAAGTGAACAACTATGTCTTCACTTCTAAGCTTGTTGATGGTCGTTTCCCTGATTATCGCCGCGTAATGCCGCAAAATACCACCAAGACACTTGAAGCTGGCTGTGATGAATTACGTTCAGCATTTTCTCGTGCTGCGATTCTATCGAATGAAAAATTCCGTGGTGTTCGCGTTAACCTTGCTGATAGCGAGATGCGTATTACCGCGAACAACCCAGAGCAAGAAGAAGCGGAAGAAGTACTCGATGTTAACTTCGACGGTGACGCATTAGAGATTGGCTTCAACGTAAGCTACGTATTGGATGTTCTGAACACACTGCGTTGTGAACAGGTTCGTATCTCAATGTCAGACGCCAATGCGAGTGCTCTTATCGAGAACGCACAAGATGACAGCGCGATGTACGTTGTTATGCCAATTCGCTTATAAGCTGCCCTATGTTGACCTACCGAGTCGTGATTGAAGATTAATATGAAGACGTTATGCCTTTATCGCGCTTAATCGTTAAGCAGTTTAGAAATATTGAAGCCTGTGACATTCAACCGTCATCAGGCTTTAACTTTCTTATAGGGGCTAACGGAAGCGGCAAAACCAGCGTCCTTGAAGCGGTGTATCTGCTCGGACATGGTCGCTCATTCAAGAGTTCACTTACCGGTCGTATCATACAAAACGAGTGTAGTGAGCTGTTTGTACATGGCCGTTTTATGACCTCGGATCAATTTGAGCTGCCAATTGGCATTAATAAGCAGCGCGATGGCACGACAGAGGTTAAAATAAGCGGTCAAACTGGGCAAAAGTTGGCTCAGTTAGCTCAAGTCTTACCTTTGCAGTTGATTCACCCTGAAGGGTTTGATTTACTAACCGATGGACCTAAGCATCGCCGAGCATTCATTGATTGGGGAGTCTTCCACAGTGAGTCGGGCTTTTATGATGCGTGGGGCAGGGTAAAGCGCCTCAATAAGCAGCGAAACGCCTTATTGAAAACGGCAACTCACTATCGAGAGCTGAGCTATTGGGACCAAGAATTGGCCCGTTTAGCAGAAAGCATCAGTCAGTGGCGTGCCACCTACGTTGATCAGCTCAAAGAAGTCGCCGAAGAGATCTGTGCGACCTTTCTTCCTGAGTTTGAGATAAAGATTAACTACTATCGCGGCTGGGACAAAGACACCCCATACGCCGAGATATTAGAAAAGAATTTTGAAAGGGATCAGCAGCTTGGTTACACCTTTAGTGGGCCAAACAAAGCGGATCTGAAGATAAAAGTGAACGGCACTCCAGTGGAAGATGTCTTGTCACGAGGTCAATTGAAGTTGATGGTGTGCGCGCTACGAGTAGCACAAGGGCAACACCTCACTCAAATGACAGGTAAGCAGTGCATCTATTTGATAGATGACTTCGCTTCCGAATTAGATAGCCAACGCCGAGCACGTCTTGCTGAGTGTTTAAAGGCGACCCAGGCTCAAGTTTTTGTAAGCTCTATTACCGCTGATCAGATTGCAGATATGCATGACGAAAATAGCAGGATGTTTCATGTGGAACATGGCAAAATAGAGCAAGGATAATTAGTCAGAGAGTAACTATGTCAGATAATTACGATTCATCGAGTATTAAAGTACTGAAGGGTCTGGATGCGGTACGTAAGCGTCCTGGAATGTACATTGGCGACACGGATGATGGTACCGGTCTGCACCACATGGTTTTTGAGGTGGTAGATAACTCTATTGATGAAGCGCTAGCTGGTCACTGTAATGACATCATTGTAACTATCCATGAAGATAGTTCTGTGTCTGTGAGCGATGACGGCCGTGGTATTCCAACAGAATTACACCCAGAAGAAAACGTATCTGCAGCCGAAGTAATCATGACGGTTCTTCACGCTGGTGGTAAGTTCGATGATAACTCGTACAAGGTATCTGGTGGTCTGCACGGTGTTGGTGTTTCAGTAGTTAACGCACTTTCTAAGCAAGTTACTCTTACTATCCACCGCGGTGGCAAAATCCACACTCAAACCTACAGCCACGGTGAGCCTCAAGCGCCACTAGCGGTTATCGGTGACACGGATAAAACAGGTACAGAGATTCGTTTCTGGCCGAGTGAAGAAACCTTCACTAACATCGAGTTCCATTACGACATTTTAGCTAAGCGTCTACGTGAGCTATCATTCTTGAATTCAGGTGTATCAATTAAGCTAATTGACGAGCGCGAAGAAGACAAAATGGATCACTTCGAATACGAAGGCGGTATCCAAGCGTTTGTTGAACACCTTAATACCAACAAAACGCCAATCATCCAAAAAATCTTCCACTTTAACTCTGAGCGCGAAGACGGTATTACCGTTGAAGTTGCGATGCAGTGGAATGACGGCTACCAAGAAAACATCTACTGTTTCACCAACAACATCCCTCAACGCGATGGTGGTGCTCACTTAGCAGGTTTCCGTGCGGCGCTAACGCGTACACTGAACAGCTTCATGGACAAGGAAGGCTTCTCTAAGAAAGCGAAGACTGCGACCTCTGGTGATGATGCTCGTGAAGGTCTGACGGCGATTGTTTCTGTTAAAGTGCCAGATCCTAAGTTCTCAAGCCAAACTAAAGATAAGCTGGTTTCTTCAGAAGTGAAGTCTGCCGTTGAATCTACAATGGGTGAGAAGTTGTCTGAGTTCCTGATTGAGAACCCAGGTGAAGCGAAAACAGTTTGTTCTAAAATTATTGATGCAGCACGTGCTCGTGATGCAGCGCGTAAAGCTCGTGAAATGACTCGTCGTAAAGGCGCATTAGATTTAGCGGGTCTTCCAGGTAAACTTGCTGACTGTCAGGAAAAAGATCCTGCACTGTCTGAACTATATATTGTGGAAGGAGACTCTGCTGGCGGTTCAGCTAAGCAGGGGCGTAACCGTAAGAACCAAGCAATCCTGCCGCTGAAAGGTAAAATCCTTAACGTAGAGAAAGCACGTTTCGATAAAATGCTGTCTTCTCAAGAAGTAGCAACGCTAATCACAGCTCTTGGTTGTGGTATTGGCCGTGACGAATACAACCCAGATAAACTGCGTTACCACAACATCATCATCATGACCGATGCCGATGTCGATGGTTCTCACATCCGTACCCTGCTACTGACGTTCTTCTACCGTCAAATGCCAGAGCTGATTGAACGCGGCTACATCTACATTGCTCAACCGCCACTTTACAAAGTGAAGAAAGGTAAGCAAGAGCAGTACATTAAAGATGAAGATGCGATGAACCAGTATCAAGTATCTTTGGCTTTAGACAACGCAGAACTGCACGTAAACCCTGAAGCGCCAGCATTTGCAGGTGAAGGTTTAGAGAAGCTTGTTCAGCAATACAATGCAGGCATCAAGCTTGTTGATCGTATGAGCCGCCGTTACCCACGCGCATTGGTTCACGAACTGATTTACGTTCCTCGTCTAACGGCTGAGCAGTGTCATGATGACGCGGCAGTTGAAGCTTGGGGTAAGCAGCTTGTTGAGCAGCTAAACGCGAAAGAAGTAGGTGCGAGCCAATACAGTCTTGAAGTTGAAAAACACGAAGAGCTAGGCTTAAGCGTTCCTAAGATTGTGGTTCGTACTCATGGTGTGACTCATGAACACGTATTGAGCATCGATCTTATTAACTCTAAAGAGTTTGGTAAGCTAGCGGACCTTTCTGAAGCACTTGATGGCTTGATTGAAGAAGGTGCTTACATTAAGCGTGGTGAGCGTACTCAAGAAGTTTCTAGCTTCGTTGATGCTCTGAACTGGTTAGTGAAAGAGTCTCGTCGTGGTCTAAGCCTACAGCGATACAAAGGTCTAGGTGAGATGAACCCTGATCAACTTTGGGAAACCACAATGGATCCTGAAACTCGCCGTATGATGCAAGTAACAATTGAAGATGCTGTTGGTGCTGATCTGTTGTTTACGACGCTAATGGGTGACCAAGTTGAACCTCGTCGTAACTTCATCGAAGAGAACGCATTGAAGGTTGCTAACCTTGATGTATAGATTTCTTTAGCAATAAAGAAACTCAAAACCATAAAAGCACTGCCCACTGGCGGTGCTTTTTTATGCCAGTTCGATATGACGACCCGCCGTGGCGAGGAAGTACTTTCCGGATAAAAGTCCTACTTCGTAGTCATGTTCAAGTGCATGCTGTGGGCTTCCCAGCAATGTAGAGTGCAGCGCTTTGTCTGGGTGAATCTCATAGATGGTCGCATCTTCTGGCGGGTTACTCAGAAAGTCTTGAGTCGCGCGGTAATGGGCTTCGTGCTTGAGTAACAGCTCAATCATCGCTTTAGCTTTTGTTTTCCCTAACAACTTACTGTATTTGCACATCCAGCGGTGATCAAAAGACGTTGAGATAGGAACTGTCCGAATCACCACAATATGTTTATAACCCCGCTTATAGGCTTCTTGTGCAGGGATCGGGGCGGCAATGCCACCATCAAGCCATTCTTCATCATTAGCTTGAATTGCCTTTGGGCTGATAAAGGGAACCGCACATGAGGCTTTGAGAGCGTCCTGCCAAGCGTGTGAGTCTAAGTCAAAATAGGCAGGCTCGTGACGAGTCGCGTGGGACGCACAGGCAAGCACCTGACAACTTTTCATATTGTCATGACCTGACTGCCAGTTGAGCGGCAAGCTTGTTTCTGTTTGCTCAAGTAACCAATCTAGGTCTAATCCTTTCTTTTGCAGTAAGAACTTATAGGTATCGAAGAATTCAGGGCTGGCTGTTGCTTCTGTGATGACGCGATAAGCATGGCGATGTTGCCCGCATATATAGGATGCTAGGTTAAGAGAGCCCGCGGATGTGCCAATCATCAATGAAAACGGATTAAAGCCTTGTTCGAGAAAAGCATCCAACACGCCCGCTGTAAAAATTCCGCGCTGGCCGCCGCCTTCCGTTACCAGAGCCACCTTATCGATGTGGATATCGAGGTGCGCTAAGGCATCGTAAGAGTGGAGTGCGTAAGAAATATGCGTAGAAGACATCAGAATTGCCACCAAAAGCGATAAAAAAGGATTCAACCTGATTAGGATATGACCAATGGTGGTTAATTAAAATTAAGTAATATTTATACAGCGTTTGGTTTTTCTTAACTAAAAAGTTGAATTAAGCTGCTTGAAAAGCGCTTTGTGGCACCACATATCTATTTATGAAGAGGATGACTGTCTTGCTCAAAAGAGAAGAAACAGAACCTTCATTACCGCTAACGAAGTATCGCTCAATAGAGGATAACTTTGGCAGCACACAACTTAAAAATTGATTCATTGCCATGTCCCAGCGTTGTCGCCAATAGAGGTGAAACCCGAGGAATGCGAATTGAATCTCTTAGCTGTTTACTGGGTCACACACAGGTTAGATCTAAGTAAAATTCGCAGCTAAGACTATTGCTTACTAAAAGGATAGCATTATGAGAACTGTAGATTTCACTCCACTTTACCGCAACGCAATCGGCTTCGATCGTCTATTCAACATGATGGAAGCGAACACATCGAAGAACTCTTCTGGCGGTTACCCACCATACAACATCGAGCAAAAAGACGAGAACAACTACCGTATTACTATGGCAGTTGCTGGTTTTGCTGATGACCAATTAGATCTGACTCAGAAAGAGAACATGCTAATTGTGAAAGGTGAGCGTAAAGCAGAAGCAGAGAAAACCTTCGTATACCAAGGTATCGCAGAGCGCGATTTCGAGCGTAAATTCCAACTGGCTGACTACGTAAAAGTGGTAGGTGCAAGCATGGAAAACGGTCTTCTTCACATCGACCTAGAACGCGAAATCCCAGAAGCGATGCAACCACGTAAGATTGCTATCAATGGTAATAGCCTACTAGAAGGTTAATTACTGTTAGCTCCTTAGAGCTAAAAATATCGGGAAGTAGAAGTGAAAGAGCACCTCATGAGGTGCTCTTTTTGTATTTGACCTGCGGTAAGCTAAAAGCTCTTATTACTGCTCTGAGTAAGCCTTTTTCACTTCTTCAGCAATGATAGCAATGCCTTTCTGCATCGCCTCATCATCTTGTACGTAGTTCATGCGTAAGCACTGGTGAGCATGATCCCACTCGTCTTCTTGGCCGATAAAGAAGTATTCCCCCGGAACAATCAATACGCCGCGAGCTTTAAGGCGGTCGTACAGTTCCATTGTGGTGATCGGCAACTCATCAAACCATAGCCATAAGAAGATAGCGCCTTCAGGTTTGTGAATGCGGAAGCGTGGGTCATCGATAGCCTCTTGTAGCAGTTCAACTGCACGTAGCGATTTTTCTTTGTAGAAAGGTTTGATCACCTCACTGCTCAAGCGTAGTAAATCGCCTTTTTCAATCATGTGGTTGGCAATCGCAGGGCCGACGCTGTTTGGCGCTAAGCTGATGATGCCATTCATGTTGGTCAATGCTTGTGTTACTTCTTCACTCGCAATCACGATACCGCAACGCACACCCGGCAAACCAAGCTTAGAAAGGCTCATGCACAGAATGGTATTTTCATTCCAGAACGGTTCGACATCTTCAAAGATGATATTTGGAAACGGCAGGCCGTAAGCATTGTCGATCAGCAGTGGGATGTTGTTTTCACGCGCCAGTTTATCCAATTTACGTACTTCTTCGTCGGTCAGTACGTTACCCGTTGGGTTGGTTGGACGAGATGCACAGATAGCCGCGACTGAGTCATCAACCTTTAGTTGTTCAAAATCGACGTGATATTTGAACTGGCGGTTTTCTAGTAGCTCGATCTCTGGGTGGTAAGAGATAAAGATATCGTCATCAATACCCGCGTCGCCGTAGCCGATGTATTCCGGTGCGATCGGCAGTAGGATTTTCTTGTGCGAACCGTCAGGCTGTTGGCCTGCTAGCAGGTTGAATAGGTAGAAGAAGCCACTTTGACTGCCATTAGTCAGGCTGATGTTCTTCTCGCTGATGTCCCAACCATAGGTCTCTTTCAGCATTGCTGCTAACGACTTGATGAAGCTGTCTTTGCCCTGCGGACCATCGTAGTTGGCGAGGGCGGCGATGAGTTCTCCACTGGCGAGCATGTCGGCACTGGCTTGGTTAAAGTAATCGAGCATGGCTGGGATAGCGGCTGGGTTGCCACCACCGAGCATGATAGCGCCAGGAGTGCGCAGACCATCATTCAAATCATCCATTAAACGAGTGATTCCAGAGTATCGATTAAACTTTTCGCCAAACTTAGAGAACTGCATTACTAATTTTACCTAATTCATTGTGATTGCTTGTTACGTGTCATTAAGGCAGACCTTATGTCTGCCATCAGTGTATTCCTTGAACATACCGCAATGTTTTTGCGACGCATAGCGCCAAATGCTCTAACACGTAAAAAACTTCTATAAAGTTTGGTTAATGAGTGACAGCTTGCTTATTGAACGCACCTTTAACAATAAAAAAGGAGAAGCCTAAGCTTCCCCTTTAGTTTCTGGTGTTTATGTTAATGAAGGTTTAGTTCGAACCGGTATAAACGACTAATACCTTGTCATCTTGGTATTGGCGTTCGAACGCATAGTAGCCCTTGCTGTTACGGATGATGTGCTTACCCTGAGCAACGGCTGGGTGGCGTTGGCGGAATTGGCCAAGCGCTTGCCAGTGTTCTAGCAGCTCTGCACGTTCGCCAGTGATTTGGTCCCAAGGCATGTCTGAGCGTGTGCCTTGCATTGGATCAGAACCCGTTGGGCCAAAGTCTCGGGCGATTTCATCGCCGTAATAGATCTGTACCGCACCGGGAGCCAGCATCAACGCGTTTGCAGCTTTGGTTTGTTTTGCAAAGTCACTGCCATGTTGTGTCCAGAATAGCGAGGTGTCGTGAGACGAAAGGTAACTCAGTACGTTGAACTCGCTGTCGTTGTTGATCTTCTGTGCATATCGAAGGTAATCAGCATCGAGATCGGATAGGCACTTGAGCGCCTTTGGTGCGATATCGCTCTGGAATTCAAAATTGATGATCGAATCAAAGCCGTTAGCAAAATAGTCTGATTTGACCACGCTGTGTGCCCATACTTCGCCAGTCATCCAGAAAGGTAAGTCATCCAAGGCCTTGTCTGGGTTGTTCTGCTTCCACTCGGCAAGTGCTTGGTTGGTGCTCTCTTTCAGTTCTGCCCATGCTTCGAGTTCAACGTGTTTAGCGGTATCGACCCTGAAACCATCGACACCATATTCGCGCACCCAATCCGATAGCCAAGTGATTAAATGGTCACGAGGTGTTTTGAGTTCATCGGTCGCGCTGGTGGACTTATTGAGATAGAAATTAGGCAGCCCGGTTGTCTCTGTCGACTCTGTTTTAAAATCGGGCAGGTGCGCCAAAGACATGGTGAGGTTATTGTAGCCCGGAGAGTCATAGGCGCCGATATCACTGCGTAGCCAAGCTTTGCCCCACCATTTTTCCCACGCTTCTTTGTCGCTGTAAGAGATGTAGTTGTTGAAGTAGTGCCAGTTCTGACCTTTAGCGGGTTGCCAATCTGTCCAGTTTTCGCCAAGTGTTTGTTTGGCTTCTTCATCAGTTAGGTTGAGCTTACCAAAATCAAACTCTTGCATGTCGGCAAGCGTCGCATAGCCGGTGTGGTTCATTACCACATCCCAAACAACGCGAATTCCTTTGCTGTGCGCAGTATCGATGAAGGTTTTCAGCTCGTCTTCGGTGCCCATGTTGTCATCGAGCTTGGTCCAATCTTGATGGTAGTAGCCGTGGTAGCCGTAGTGTTTGAAGTCACCGCGATCACCGCCGCCAACCCAGCCATGGATCTGCTCTAGTGGAGAGGTAATCCAGATAGCATTAGCCCCGAGCGATTCTATATAGTCGAGTTTTTCGGTTAAGCCTGCCAAGTCACCACCGTGGAAGGTGCCGATTTCATCTTGTCCGTCTTGGCTGCGACCATAGCTGTTGTCGTTATCAGGATTACCATTATGGAAACGGTCGGTCATTACGAAGTATACCGTGGCGTTGTCCCAACTAAAGTCTGCCTTGGTTTCTGGTTCTACTTTCTCAAGCAGCAGAACACCTTGGCTGTTTTCTGCAGGCTGCATGGTGACGCTGCCATTCGTTACTGTGACTTGTTTGCCCGAAAGAGCGTCTCTTACCACGGTGCCATCATCAAAGGTTTGAGTAACATCGATGGTGGTTGGTTGATCACTGGGTACAGGACAGGCAAAGCTTTGAACTTGTTGTTGCTTCGACTTTATCTGAACCGTGAGTTCATTGGTCTGTGGGTTGAGCGTAAACTGATAGGTGTTAGCGCGAAAGACCTTGATATCTAATTCAGACTTCTCGGCGCAGTCGTCTAGGCGAAGGGGTTTATTGAATTTGATGCGGTTTTCTTCAGCCAGCGCATAGTTGGTGCCACAGGTATTTTGAGTATCGCTGATAGAGAAGGTATAGCTACCTTTCGCGAGTTCCTGTTCAGCAATAACAGTGCCTTTTCCTGTCGATTCAAATACGACAGTGTTGTTATCAATCGTCAGCAATAAGCTGTCATCACTGGTTTGGCTGCATGCGCTGAGTGCGAGTATTGAAAGCGCGAGTACTGTTTTTTTCATTGTTCCCTTCCCCTGAATAAACAGGTCAGTTATAGCAAACAATGCCCTCTACAGTCTGAGCGCTGATTCATTCAGATAATCAATAACACCTCTACAAACAAATGCTTGGTTCACAAAAACAAAAAGGGAAGCTTTCGCTTCCCTTTGGGTGTTTACCGTTAATTACTCAGAGTATGACTTAGAGTAACTGTCTCACTTGTGCTTATTTTTGCAGTAGAGAGATGTCAGCAATCTGTAGGAACAGGTTACGTAGGTTGTTCAGTAGCGTTAGACGGTTCTTCTTAAGTGCTTCGTCATCAGCCATAACCATTACGTTATCGAAGAATGCATCAACAGGTTCACGTAGATCAGCAAGCTTGCTTAGAGCTTCTTGGTAGTTGCCTGTCGCGAATGCTGGTTCTAGTGCTTCTGTCATTACTTCAACGTTTTCAGCCAGCGCTTTCTCTGCGTCTTCTTGAAGAAGAGCAAGATCGATTTCAGCAGGTAGCTCGCCATCGAATTTCGCAAGGATGTTACCTACACGCTTGTTCGCTGCTGCTAGTGCTTCTGCTGCTTCCAGTTCACGGAAGTGAGAAACCGCTTTAACACGTTGGTCAAAGTCAGCTGGCTTAGTTGGACGACGTGCTAGTACCGCTTGGATGATATCAACGCTGAAACCAGCATCTTGGTACCATGCGCGGAAACGACCTAGCATGAAGTCGATAACGTCAGCTTCTACGTTGTCGTTGGTTAGCTTGTCGCCTAGTAGCTCTTTCGCTTTACCGATAAGGTCTGTTAGGTCTAGGTTGTAGCCGTTTTCAACGATGATACGTAGCACACCTAGTGATGCACGACGTAGCGCGAATGGGTCAGAACCTTTTGGTGCTTGGCCAATACCGAAGATACCAACGATAGTGTCTAGCTTGTCTGCCATTGCTACTGCTGAAGAGATACCAGTGCTTGGTAGATCGTCACCCGCGAAACGAGGCATGTATTGCTCGTAAAGTGCCAGTGCAACCTGCTCGTCTTCACCGTCGTGCGTCGCGTAGTGCATACCCATTACACCTTGAGTATCCGTAAATTCGAATACCATTGATGTCATTAGGTCACACTTAGCCAGTAGGCCAGCACGCTTAGACTTTTCAACGTCAGCATCGATTTGCTCAGCAATGTAGCCAGCAAGTTCTGTGATGCGGCCTGTTTTGTCTTTGATAGTACCCAATTGCTTCTGGAAGATAGCTTGGTCTAGTTCAGCAAGACGGTCGATAAGCGGGCGCTTACGGTCTGTGTTGAAGAAGAATTCAGCATCAGCAAGACGCGGACGTACCACTTTCTCGTTACCTTCGATAACGTGACGAGGCTCTTTAGACTCGATGTTCGATACGAAGATGAAGTTCGGTAGTAGTTTCTTGTTGTCATCGTAAACAGGGAAGTACTTTTGGTCACCTTTCATGGTGTAAACCAAAGCTTCAGAAGGGACTTTTAGGAACTCTTCTTCGAACTTCGCTGTAAGTACTACTGGCCATTCAACCAGAGACGTTACTTCTTCAACAAGATCATCTTCTAGGTCAGCTGTACCGCCAACCGCAGCAGCCGCTTTTTGCGAATCAGCAAGGATGATCGCTTTACGCGCTTCGTAATCTGCCATTACTTTACCGCGCTCTTCTAGGATCGCAGGGTATTGGTCAGCAGAGTCGATTGTGAACTCTTGTTCGCCCATGAAACGGTGGCCACGGATAGTACGAGCAGATGCTACGCCTAGGATTTCGCCTTCAACAAGCTCATCACCTAGTAGTACTGTCAGTGTTTTCACTGGACGGATAAATTGAATGTCTGAGTTACCCCAGCGCATTGCTTTAGGAATTGGTAGGCCAGCCAGTGCTTTCGCAGCGATGTCCATCACCAATTCTTGAACTGGTTTGCCAGCCACTTCTTGTTTGAAAAGAAGCCACTCGCCTTTGTCTGTTTTCAGACGGTCAGCTTGCTCAACAGTAATACCGTTACCACGAGCCCAACCTTGTGCTGCTTTGGTCGCGTTGCCTTCAGCATCGAATGCCACAGAAACAGCAGGACCACGTTTCTCTACCACTTTGTCTGCTTGGCCTTCAGCCAGTGCAGTTACTTTAAGTGCTAGACGACGAGGTGCTGCGTACCACTTGATGCCTTCGTGAGAAAGCTCAGCCGTTTTAAGGCCCGCTTCAAAGTTAGAAGCAAAGGCTTCTGCTAGAGAACGAAGTGCTGTTGGTGGAAGCTCTTCCGTACCCAGTTCAATTAGAAAATTCTTCGCCATGATTATTTACCTTCCTTCTTACACATTGGGAAGCCAAGCGCTTCACGTGACGCGTAGTACGCCTCAGCAACTGATTTAGTCAGGTTGCGGATACGAAGGATGTAACGTTGACGCTCTGTTACAGAGATAGCTTTGCGCGCATCAAGGATGTTGAATGCGTGGCCTGCTTTTAGAATGCGCTCGTAAGCTGGAAGCGGCAGTGGCTTCTCAAGCTCAAGTAGCTCTTTACACTCTTTCTCGCACTGGTCGAAGAAAGTGAATAGGAAATCTACGTCTGCGTGCTCGAAGTTGTACGTTGATTGCTCAACTTCGTTTTGGTGGAAGATGTCACCGTAAGTCACGTTAGAACCGTCTGGTGCTACGTTCCATACTAGGTCGTAAACAGAATCTACTTCCTGGATGTACATTGCTAGACGCTCGATACCGTAAGTGATCTCGCCAGTTACAGGCTTACACTCAAGGCCGCCAACCTGTTGGAAGTAAGTAAACTGAGTTACTTCCATGCCGTTTAGCCATACTTCCCAACCAAGGCCCCATGCGCCTAGTGTTGGGTTTTCCCAGTTATCTTCAACGAAGCGAATGTCGTGAACAAGTGGGTCAACACCAAGAACCTCTAGGGAGCCTAGGTACAACTCTTGGATATTGTCTGGCGATGGTTTTAGCGCTACTTGGAATTGGTAGTAGTGCTGCAGACGGTTAGGGTTTTCACCGTAACGGCCATCGGTCGGACGACGAGAAGGTTGAACGTAAGCTGTAGACATTGGCTCTGGGCCAAGTGCTCGTAGACATGTCATTGGGTGAGAGGTGCCTGCACCTACTTCCATATCTAGAGGTTGAACAATGGTACAACCGTTTTGAGCCCAGTAATCCTGCAGCGCGAGGATCATTCCCTGGAAGGTTTTGATATCGTATTTTTGCATAGTCAGGTTCGCGCGATTCTTTTAAATGAATGAGAAAAATAACTTCTGAGTATACCGAGATATTCGTAAAGCGAGTAGGGGTAATCTTGTTTAATTAGTGGTCTAAAATGTCGTTTAGTGGATTTTTTGCCTTTAATGTTTGTTTTTCGGCACAAGTGGATATTTTGATAAGTTTGACACTTGTGTTTGAAAGCGTGGGTGATTAAAATCTCGCGGTCTTTGGGGAGTAGCTTACTTATTCATATCCTATTGAATGAGTTCGTTCGTCAACATAATTGATGCAAAATCATCATGGCGTTCGAGGCAACCACCACCTTGGTGGCGCTTAGCAAGACCTTAGACAAGCATCGTGAACCGGGATGGGGCGCGAGGTTTGTCTTTGGTTAAATATAATAATCTCCATCCCAAATGAGCATGTCGTGAGCGTTTTAGCAATTTCAATTACAACTGTCGCCTTAGCCGAGATCGGTGATAAGACTCAGTTGCTATCTCTTTTATTAGCCAGTCGATATCGCAAGCCGATACCTATCATCGCGGCTATCTTCTTTGCCACCATTGCCAATCATGCCCTTGCAGCATGGCTCGGGGTTGTGGTCGCAGATTACTTATCTCCTGAAGTCTTAAAGTGGGTGCTGGTGGTCAGTTTCATTGCGATGGCGGGGTGGATTCTGATTCCGGATAAGTTGGATGACGATGAACAGATCTCAAACCGAGGCCCGTTTGTCGCCAGTTTTATCGCTTTCTTTATTGCTGAGATCGGTGATAAAACCCAGATTGCGACCTCTATCCTAGGGGCTCAATATGCGGATGCATTAGCGTGGGTGATTCTGGGAACTACGATCGGTATGCTGCTGGCGAATGTGCCTGTGGTGATCATCGGTAAGCTCTCTGCGGATAAGATGCCTCTTGATCTGATTCGTAAGATCACAGCCTTGTTATTCGTGGGTTTAGCTATCGCCGCGGCTTTCTATTAACCGGTGGTATTGAGTCTTATTATACTCAATCAGTAGAGTAATGTGTTGTAGGTCATACTCTTACAGTATTGTGGGGTTTATCGAGCGAATGGACATATAACTGTCATACTTGTCATGATATTTTAATCTTGTGAGTTAAGAACACGAGGGCATGATTATGTTGACGCGTTATATGGGTATTACTCCACAAAGCCAAAGTTATCTATTTACTTTTGGTCTTGCACTTACACTATTAGGCATGGTGTTGACGGACATGTGGCTGCCAATGGTCGCGGGTGCCATCATCATGACTGCACTTGCGGTAGAGGCTTGGATTCGGGTCGCGCATATTATTCCGATGCGCAAAGATATCCGAGAAATTCAGCATCAGCTCGAGCATCTGCAAAACAAGTCTAGAAGCGAATAAACAAAAAGCCGCTCGTACTCTGAGTTCTGTTTAAGAACATAAGGTACGAGCGGCTTTTTTGATACTTGATAGTCGGTGGGGCGTTACGCCTCCAATCCCTTTCTGATCAAATACTGGTAAGGCAACGTTTCTGTTGCTTGGCCTACCAACTGGTGATCCATGAATCGACAAAAGCTCGGAATATCTCGAGTTGTCGAAGGATCGTCAGCTTTTACCAGTAACACATCGCCATCCTGCATGTTTCTAATTGTCTTCCTGACCATCATTACTGGTTCCGGGCAACGCAGGCCTTCAGCTTCTAAAGTATGGGTTGCCAGTTCAGGTTTGAATGTCATGGTTTGTATCTCTATATCTATCTAACGAGTGAATAATACGTCTGCAGAAAAAATATGCAATAAGTGCTTGGCAAACAGAATCATTTCCTATAACTTAGTTAACAAGTTGATAACAACTTGAAACAAAGGCAACTAGCTAAGGAGTGGCGATGTTGACAGGATTAGATAGATTAACAATTTATTCGGTTCTCTGTTTTATTTCTTTTTGTGCGTTAGTACTACGCTCATCGACAGAGACCTCACTGATGCCTATTTTTGGCATAGTAGCAACGATCATTGGTATTTGGGTAGAGATGCGCCGTTGGCAAGGCATAGCCGAAGAGCAAGAGCACTAACCCGAATACAGCAAGCGAATTCCGATACGACAACATTCCGACACTATCCCCAAATTTTCTTGGGCTTCCCCGCGTAATTGCGGGATTTTTTTTATCTAAAGCATGCTATAAACAACTTAGTGACTAATGGCAATCGTATACAGCTAGGTAAGTGGCGTGGAATTAGAAGACATCTATCGTAGAGACCTTAATTTATTGGTCGCTTTAAAGGTATTGATTGAAGAGGGCAGCGTAAGCCAGGCCGCGCTTCGTCTTAACTTAAGCCAATCCGCAACCAGTCGAGTATTAGGGCGTTTAAGAGAATTACTAAACGATCCGTTGTTTACACGTCAAGGTCAGCACCTTATTCCTACCAAGAAAGCACTCGAGATCAGTCAGCGTATTGATCAGCCTTTGGAGTCTTTTCGCCAATTGCTGAGTCCGAGTGACTTTGACCCTTACTATTGCAGCGAACGTTTTCTGATCGCTACCACCGATTATGCGATGCAAACCATCTTGCCTTATGCGTTGCCTAAGATTTATGAACAAGCACCCAATATCTCTTTGGAGTTTGCTCCGTTGCAGCATGAGCACTTGTTTAAGCAACTCAGTACCGAACGTGTTGATATGGCGATCTGTCGTCCGAGTGGCAGCATTGCACCACTTCATCAAGAAGTCTTGGGGCCGGTTGGTGTGTCGTGTCTGTTATCTAAAAACCACCCGTTGGCGGATCAACCTTTAAGCCTTGAAGACTATGTTTCACTCCCGCATGCGATGATTGCGATCAGTGATGGTGTTAAGGCTTTATTAGACAACGCGTTAGCCAATCAACAGCCTCGCAAAATGGTGTTGCGTGCTTATCACCTTGAAGCCGCATTGGCGATTGTCGATAGAATGCCGTTGGTGATTACTGTACCTGCTGATTTGGCTTATTTGGTCGCTGAGCGTTATGACTTAGTCGTCAAGCCATTACCATTTGAATTTATGCCGTTTGATTACTCACTGATCTGGCACTCGCGATGTGATTCTTCTGCTTCACAACAGTGGTTAAGAAGAGTGGTAAAAGAAGAGTGTGGTGAGTTGATTCAAAAACGGATTGCGGATGTCGGTTTGGGTTAACTAGGAGTGAGCCTGGGTTCACTGACCCGAATGACAAAAACGCAAAAGGGCTGATAAAAATCAGCCCTTTGTTGTTTTGGGTTATCCAAGCCTAAAGCTGTTGCTTAAGGTTTGATAACTTTATGTTTGAGAATCTATAGTTTAATGACTACGCGACCTGTGATTTGACCGTTAGTGATGTCTTCTGCTGCTTGAATTGCACCGTCTAAAGACACTTCTTTGGTTGCTTGAGCGTAGAAAGATTCTGGTAGTAGCTCCGCCAGTTGTTCCCACGCTTTAATACGTTTTTCACGAGGGCACATTACAGAATCAACACCTTGTAGGCGAACGTTACGCAGAATGAATGGCATTACCGTAGTTGGTAAGTCAAAACCACCTGCTAGACCACACATCGCAACTGCACCGTTGTAATCAATTTGCGCCAATACTTTAGCAAGCACTTTGCTGCCTACAGTATCGATAGCGCCAGCCCACAGTTGTTTCTCTAGTGGTTTTGCTGGTTCTTCTAGTTCAGCACGCTCTACAATACGTGTCGCGCCTAGTGATTTAAGTAGTTCACCGTTTACAGAAGCACGGCCAGTCACTGCTGCCACTTTGTAGCCCAGTTGGTTTAGTAGAGTGATAGATACGCTACCTACGCCGCCACTTGCACCTGTTACTAGGATTTCACCGTCTTCTGGTTTGATGCCTGCATCTACGATAGCTTGCACACAAAGCATTGCTGTGAAGCCTGCTGTACCGATCGCCATGACTTTCTTAGCGTCTAGACCTGCTGGCATTGGCACTAACCAATCACCGTTTAGGCTCGCTTTTTCAGCCATGCCGCCCCAGTGACCTTCACCAACACCCCAACCCGTTAGAACAACTTCGTCGCCTGCTTTGTAGCGTGGGTCATCAGATTGTGAAACCACACCTGAAAGGTCGATACCAGGAACCATAGGGAAGTTACGAACAATGCGCCCTTTGCCTGTAATCGCCAAACCATCTTTGTAGTTCAAAGAAGAGTAGCTAACATCAATCTTCACGTTACCTTCTGGTAATTGAGACTCTTCAATTTGAGAAACTGACGCGATAGTTTTTTTGTCTTCTTGGTTTAGTACAAGTGCTTTAAACATGATCTGCTCCGTGGAGGAATATTAGGAAACTGAAGTAACTTTAGTTGAATCATCCGAGAAAAAATAATGAAACATCAACATTGAATATATGCGTTTTGTGCATAGATGTCAGGGTTGGTTTTTTCTCTCGTTGAGTCCGCTGAACGCAATCGATGCATTGTTGGATGCCAAGTAATAAAAAGTGCAGCTATATAAATATAGCTGCACAAAAGATTACCCTTCAAGTATTACAGTCAGTAAACGCTATGGGCGTTCAAATACCGTTGCAATACCTTGGCCTAAACCAATACACATGGTCGCCAAGCCGTATTTCACGTCTTGGGCTTCCATCAGGTTGATTAGCGTCGTCGAGATACGAGAACCAGAACAGCCTAGTGGGTGACCCAGAGCAATCGCACCGCCGTTAAGGTTTACTTTCTCGTCAACAACATCCAGTAGACCTAAGTCTTTAGCACAAGGTAGAGATTGAGCAGCAAACGCTTCGTTTAGCTCAATCACACCCATGTCTTCAATGGTTAGGCCTGCACGCTTAAGTGCTTTTTGGGTTGCTGGTACTGGGCCGTAACCCATGATTGAAGGATCGCAGCCAGCGATAGCCATCGACTTCACGCGAGCGCGAATCTTCAGGCCAAGTGCGTTGGCTTTCTCTTCGCTCATGATAAGCATTGCAGAAGCGCCATCAGACAGAGCTGATGAAGTACCTGCTGTTACCGTGCCGTTTGCTGGGTCAAATACCGGGCGAAGCTGGGATAAGCCTTCAACCGTAGTTTCTGGGCGAATGACTTCATCGTAATCCAGAGTGAACAGTGAACCGTCTGCTGCGTGAGCTTCTGTTGGCAGGATTTCATTTTTGAAACGACCTTCAACTGTTGCTGCTTGAGCGCGAGCATGTGAGCGAGCTGCGAATGCATCTTGGTCTTCACGGCTAATACCATGCATTTTACCTAACATCTCAGCGGTTAGACCCATCATGCCGGCCGCTTTTGCTACGTGTTTTGACATGCCAGGGTGAAAATCAACACCATGGTTCATTGGTACGTGGCCCATGTGCTCCACACCACCAATCAGGCAGATTTCAGCATCACCCACCATGATAGAGCGGGTTGCATCATGCAGAGCTTGCATAGATGAACCACATAAACGGTTGACCGTCACCGCACCAATCTCAATCGGTAGACCAGCAAGTAAAGCTGCGTTACGGGCAACGTTGAAGCCTTGCTCTAGTGTTTGTTGTACACAGCCCCAGTAAATGTCTTCAATTTCGACAGGGTTTACTTCTGGGTTGCGCTCTAAAATGCCTTTCATCAAATGTGCAGACAGATCTTCAGCACGAGTGTGACGGAAAGCTCCACCTTTGGAACGTCCCATTGGGGTACGAAGGCAATCAACAACAACTACATTTTTCATTTTGCTATTCCTTTTCCAAATGTGGGTTACAGAGAACTGGCTTGTTGGCTGTCGTAAAAGCTTTCGCCCTTCGCTGCCATATCAAGCAATAGTTGAGGAACTTGGTACATTGCACCTAAGTCTTGGTAGCCTTTCGCCATTTCAACGAAGTTACCAATACCCACACTGTCTAAGTAGCGGAATACGCCGCCTCGGAATGGAGGGAAGCCTAAACCGTAAACCAGTGCCATATCCGCTTCTTGCGGTGTCGCGATGATGCCTTCTTCTAGACAAAGTACTACTTCGTTGATCATTGGAATCATCACACGTTGGATAATGGTCTGGTCATCAAAGTCTTGTGGCTGTTGGCATACGTCAGCCAAGATAGGAAGAATGTCTTCAGAGAAGGTCTTCTTAGGACGACCGCGTTTGTCTACGCTGTATGTGTAGAAACCGCTGCCGTTCTTCTGGCCGTATTTTTCAGCAACATAAAGCGCGTCAATCGCATCACGACCTTCTTTACCCATACGCTCAGGGAAACCTTGCGCCATTACTGCTTGTGCGTGGTGTGCTGTATCTAGACCCACAACGTCTAGTAAGTATGCTGGGCCCATGGGCCAACCGAACTTACGCTCCATCACTTTATCGATCTTGGTGAAGTCAGCGCCGTCACGTAGCAACATGCTGAAACCGCCAAAGTAAGGGAAAAGTACACGGTTAACGAAGAAGCCTGGGCAGTCGTTAACAACGATAGGGGATTTGCCCATCTTCGCTGCGTAAGCGACTACGCGATTAATGGTTTCTTCTGAAGTATGCTCGCCACGGATGATCTCAACCAAAGGCATACGGTGCACTGGGTTAAAGAAGTGCATGCCACAGAAGTTTTCTGGGCGTTTTAGAGATTTCGCTAACAGGTTGATCGGAATTGTTGAGGTGTTTGATGTAAGAACTGTGTCTTCACCCACGAGACCTTCCACTTCACTCAGCACTGCTGCTTTTACTTTAGGGTTTTCTACAACGGCTTCCACAATCACATCTGATTGCTCAACACCTGCATAATGCAGACTTGGAGTAATAGAAGACAAAATGCCTGCCATCTTGAATCCATCTAGGCGACCGCGTGATAAGCGTTTATTCAACAACTTAGAAGCTTCGTTCATACCAAGATCAAGAGACGCCTGTGCGATGTCTTTCATCATCACTGGCACGCCCTTCAATGCAGACTGGTAAGCAATACCGCCGCCCATGATGCCAGCACCAAGTACTGCAGCACGTTCAGTCGCTTTGTTGGCAGATTTACCAGCCTGTTTTGCTAAGCCTTTAATGTATTGGTCATTTAAGAACAGGCCAACCAGAGCTTTCGCTTCTTCAGATTTTGCTAGCTTAACGAAGTGTTTACGTTCGATGTCGAGTGCTGCATCGCGATCGCTACGTGCTGCTTCTTCAATTGCAATCACAGAAGTAATCGGAGCTGGGTAGTGAGGCCCTGCTTTTTGAGCAACTAAGCCTTTAGCCATGGTAAAGCTCATCATCGCTTCGAGTTTGCTTAGCGATAATGCTGATGTTTTTTGTTTGCGGCGTAATTGCCAGTCTAATTTTTCATTAGCAGCCAGAGAAACGGTGTTGATTGCCGATTCTAGTAACTGGTCTGTTTCAACAATCGCATCTAACAAGCCAACTTTAAGCGCTTCATCTGCACGGCATGCTTTGCCTTGCGTGATAATTTCCATTGCGCTGTCAGCACCGATAACACGAGGTAGGCGCACACAACCACCAAAACCAGGCATGATGCCGAGTTTGGTTTCAGGTAGGCCAATGCTGGTGGTCTTGTCACCGATACGGAAATCAGTAGCGAGTACACATTCACAGCCGCCGCCAAGGGCATGGCCACGCATCATTGAAAGAGTTGGGACAGGAAGGTCTTCGAGCTTGCTGAAGATTGAATTAGCGAATCTTAACCATTCATCAAGTTCTGCTTCTGGCTTAGCGAATAAGCCAAGAAATTCAGTGATGTCTGCGCCTACAATGAACGCGTCCTTGTTTGAAGTTAAGATTAAACCACGTAATCCTGCGTGAGCATTAAGAGCATCTAACGCTTTGTCTAGTGATTCTAAAGTAGCAAGGTCGAGTTTGTTTACAGAGGCTGGTGCACAGAAGCTTAATTCCGCAATACCATCTTGTAATTCCTTTACCTGTAGGGTGTTAGCTTGGTAAATCATTGTCTATCTCCATGACATACAATCCACGATTGTTTGAGAGAATCTTGTTATCTTTCTATTATTGTAGAATACCTGGTAAGACCAGTTATCTTAGTCTGTACCTCTGCTTGATTAATTTCAATACATTTTTTAAACAATTGTTTAACATTGTGCGATAGCACAGATCCTCTAACCCTTATTATTCACGCGTGATACACTTCGTCGCTCTTATTAACTAAGTTAACGATATGAATGAACAGCCTTATTTAATACCTTCTGCGTCGGCTCTGTTTGAAGAAGAGATAAAAAAGAGCGTCTTTATTACGCATCTTGCTCATACTCCAAGTGTAGAAGCTGCAAAACAGTTCGTAGAGCAGGTGAAAAAAGAGCATTCTTCAGCACGACATAACTGTTGGGGTTTTGTTGCTGGTCGACCTGAAGACTCAATGCTTTGGGGGTTCAGTGATGATGGTGAACCATCAGGTACAGCGGGTAAGCCTATCTTGGCGCAACTGTCTGGTTCTGGTGTTGGCGAGTTAGCGGCTGTAGTCACTCGTTATTCTGGCGGAATCAAGCTTGGTACAGGTGGTTTGGTTAAGGCTTATGGTGGTGGCGTACAACAAGCTCTCAAGCTGCTTCAAACTATCGAGAAAAAAATAACCACAAAATTACGGCTAGAGTTAGACTATGGCTTTGTGCCGATCGCACAATCCATCATGGCTCAGCATCAGGCTGTTGAGGTCCAAGCGGATTATGGTGTTCAAGTTGAGCTTATTATTGAAATAGAGCTCCTTCAGGTAGATGCGTTTACCCAAACCATGATCAATAAAAGCGGTGCTAAGGCACTGGTAACGAAAGTCAAAGACAACTAGGAAGTGTGAAGCATTTCGCTTCGTTCAATAGCTCATGCAATTTCGCTCAATTATTCGAATCGTCGGATTATTATTAGCACTTTTTAGTGTATCAATGCTTGCTCCTGCGCTCGTCGCACTGATCTATCGAGATGGTGCGGGTGTGCCATTTGTGACGACCTTCTTCGTTCTCTTATTTTGTGGAGCAACTTGCTGGTTTCCAAACCGACGTTATAAGCATGAATTGAAAGCGCGTGATGGCTTTTTGATTGTTGTTCTGTTTTGGACGGTAATCGGTAGTGCGGGTGCGCTGCCGTTTTTGATCGCCGATAACCCCAATGTGTCGGTAACCGACGCTTTCTTCGAATCCTTCTCTGCATTAACTACCACCGGCGCGACTGTGATTGTTGGCCTTGATGATCTGCCTAAGGCGATTCTGTTTTACCGTCAGTTCCTACAATGGTTCGGTGGTATGGGTATCATCGTATTAGCGGTAGCCATCCTCCCTGTTCTGGGTATCGGTGGTATGCAGCTATATCGTGCTGAAATCCCGGGTCCAGTAAAAGATAGTAAGATGACTCCGCGTATTGCTGAAACGGCAAAAGCGCTTTGGTACATCTATCTGAGTCTAACGATTGCTTGTGCAGTAGCGTTTTGGCTTGCTGGGATGAGCTTCTTTGATGCCATCAGTCATAGCTTCTCTACTATTGCGATTGGTGGCTTCTCGACTCACGACGCGAGCATGGGGTATTTCAATAGCCCTGCGATCAACATGATTACAGTCGTGTTCCTTCTTATATCCGCATGTAACTATTCGCTTCACTTTGCTGCATTTGCTTCTGGTGGTGTGCATCCTAAGTATTATTGGAAAGATCCTGAATTCCGCGCCTTTATCTTTATTCAGGCGGTCTTG
Source organism: Vibrio sp. 10N.247.311.51 (assembly GCF_041467855.1). Taxonomy (NCBI): domain Bacteria; kingdom Pseudomonadati; phylum Pseudomonadota; class Gammaproteobacteria; order Vibrionales; family Vibrionaceae; genus Vibrio; species Vibrio sp. 10N.247.311.51. The sequence continues at coordinate 57,238 of NZ_JBFSVK010000033.1, forward strand.
TTCTTGGTTTGTTTCTTATTACTGCTTAATCACCACTCTTATGACTCGTATTACGATGCCTTTGATCAAGCCTTGTTCCAAACAGTATCTATATCTACGACAGCAGGCTTCACCACTACTGGCTTCTCCGAGTGGCCATTGTTCTTACCTGTTCTGCTTCTGTTCTCTTCTTTTATAGGGGGCTGTGCAGGTTCAACGGGCGGTGGTATGAAGGTCATTCGAATCTTATTGCTTACTCTGCAAGGTGCTCGTGAAATGAAGCGTCTTGTTCACCCGCGTGCTGTCTATACCATCAAGGTTGGCGGTTCTGCACTGCCACAACGTGTCGTGGATGCGGTTTGGGGCTTTTTCTCTGCATACGCTCTGGTTTTTGTGGTTTGCATGTTGGCTCTTATTGCAACTGGCATGGATGAGCTGAGTGCTTTCTCTGCCGTAGCGGCAACATTGAATAACCTTGGCCCGGGCTTAGGTGAAGTGGCAATGCATTTCGGCGATGTGAATGACAAGGCTAAGTGGGTGTTGATCGTATCTATGCTGTTTGGTCGTTTAGAGATATTCACCTTATTAATTTTATTGACCCCTACGTTTTGGCGTAGCTAAGGACAACATTGTGGCAAAAGCTCTATTTTTGTATTCAAGCCGTGAAGGGCAGACCAAGAAAATCTTGAACTATATAAAAGAAGAAATGAATGAGTTCGAATGTGAGCTTCAAGATCTGCACACTATTACTAGTGTCGACTTTGCTCAATACGACAGAGTGTTGATTGGTGCATCTATTCGTTACGGCCACCTTAATAAGAAGCTATACCAGTTTATTGATGCCAATCTTGCTCAGTTGCAATCAAACAAGGTCGCTTTCTTCTGCGTTAACTTAACGGCTCGTAAAGAAGACCAAGGTAAAGATACTCCTGAAGGTAGTGCTTATATTAAGAAATTTCTTCTCAAGTCACCGTGGCAACCTACTTTGATCGGTGTATTCGCGGGGGCTCTCTATTACCCTCGTTATAACTGGTTCGATAAAACCATGATTCGCTTCATTATGAATATGACAGGTGGAGAAACGGATACAACCAAGGAAGTTGAGTACACAAACTGGGAAAAAGTCTCTTTATTCTCTAGGAAACTGCAAGAGATGTAATAGAAAAGCCTACTTTTGAGGCGTTTTGAGTTCTTTTTAATCGAACGAATAAAAAAACGAGAAAAACTTCAAAAAGGGCTTGCCAGTGTGATCGAAATCTCTATAATGCCACCTCGCTGACACGGGATGGCTTCAACAGAAACCAAAACGAATCAGCAGGTCAAATTAGCCAAGCTAAGCGCTTGAAAAAAGTTTTGAAAATAGTGGTTGACACTAAAACTTAAATCGCTAAAATGGCCGTCCGATTTGAGCGAAGCTCAAAAAGGAAAAGCTCTTTAACAATTTAAACCTATCAATCTGTGTGGGCACTCGTTGATGAATA
>NZ_JBFSVK010000034.1:0-57316 GCF_041467855.1 Vibrio sp. 10N.247.311.51
CCGATAGTACCAACGTTTACGTGCGGTTTCGTACGTTCAAATTTTTCTTTAGACACAATCGTGTTCCTTCCTAGTTATGATTCGCCACGTTCATTATTGAGCGAGACGCGCCAGAAATTGCTATTTTATGCGCCAACTCTCGTTAGCGCAATATTTGGACGCATTGTTCTTTCAAAAAATGAAAAAAAATGCCTTCCTTTTGTTTAACCACGCTCTGCAATGATTGCTTTTGCAACATTGTTAGGCACTTCAGCGTACTCACTAAACTCCATAGAGTAAGAAGCACGACCTTGTGTCGCAGAACGTAAATCAGTTGCGTAACCGAACATGACAGACAACGGAACTTGTGCACGAATTATCTTCAGGCCAGCTGTCCCCTCGTCCATACCTTCGATGATGCCGCGACGACGGTTAATATCGCCAACAACGTCACCCATCCAGTCTTCTGGAGTAGTTACTTCAACTTTCATCATAGGCTCAAGCAGAACCGGTTGCGCTTCAAGTGCACCCGTTCTGAAAGCCATAGAGGCAGCGATTGTAAACGCCATCTCACTTGAATCTGTTTCATGGTAAGAACCATCATATAGTGTAGCTTTGATATCCAAAACTGGATAGCCAGCAAGCACACCATTGTTCATCTGCTCTTCAACGCCTTTAGCGACTGAAGCAATGAACTCTTTCGGTACGATACCATTGGCAATTTCATCCACAAAGACAAAGCCTTCGCCAGCTTCTGATGGTTCCAATTTCAGCCATACGTGACCGTACTGACCTTTACCACCATGTTCACGGATAAATTTACCTTCCGCTTTCGCTGTACCACGAATAGTCTCACGGTAAGCCACTTGCGGGTTACCAACGTTGCAGTTCACGCTAAATTCACGCTTCATACGGTCAACGATGATATCTAAGTGTAGTTCACCCATACCAGAAATTAGAGTCTGGCCAGTTTCCGCATCCATATCAACGCGGAACGATGGGTCTTCCGCTGCTAGTTTACCTAGAGCGATAGTCATTTTATCTTGATCAGCTTGAGAGCTTGGCTCTACAACGATCTGAATAACTGGGTCTGGGAACTCCATGCGCTCAAGAACAATCTTATGGTTCTGGTCACAAAGGGTTTCACCAGTAGTCACATCTTTCAGGCCAATGATAGCTGCGATGTCACCTGCTCGTACTTCTTTTACTTCTTCACGCTTGTTTGAGTGCATTTGAACAATGCGGCCTAAGCGTTCACGTTGCTTCTTCACAGAGTTGTAAGCTGTTTTACCGCTTTCAACAACACCAGAGTAAACACGGATGAAAGTTAAAGTACCAACGAATGGGTCTGTTGCAATCTTAAATGCTAGCGCTGAGAACGGTTCTTTGTCGTCTGCGTGACGCTCTGCTTCATTCTCGTCTTCATCGATACCTTTAATTGCAGGGACATCAACTGGAGAAGGAAGGAAATCAACAACTGCATCTAGAACAGCTTGTACACCTTTGTTTTTGAATGCACTACCACAAGTAGCAAGTACGATTTCATTATTAAGGGTACGAGTACGAAGACCTTGTTTGATTTCAGCTTCTGTTAGTTCACCTTCTTCAAGGTACTTATCCATCAGCTCTTCATTTGCTTCTGCAGCAGCTTCAACAAGTTCTGTACGATATTCTTCAGCCATTTCTTGCATGTCTGCAGGGATATCTTCGTACGTAAAAGTCATGCCTTGGTCAGCTTCGTTCCAGTTGATTGCCTTCATCTTGATAAGATCGACAACGCCTTGGAAGTTTTCTTCAGCACCAATGTTCAGTTGAATTGGAACAGGAGTTGCGCCTAGGCGGTCCTTGATCTGTTCAACTACGCGCAAGAAGTCTGCGCCGGTACGGTCCATTTTATTAACGAAAACCATACGTGGAACTTGGTACTTATCAGCTTGACGCCATACTGTCTCTGACTGAGGTTCAACACCAGATGAGCCACAGAACACAACAACTGCACCATCAAGTACACGCAAAGAACGTTCTACTTCGATTGTGAAGTCAACGTGTCCAGGAGTGTCGATGATGTTGATACGGTGGTCCGAGAACTGAGCTTCCATACCACGCCAAAACGTAGTGGTTGCTGCTGAAGTGATCGTAATACCGCGCTCTTGCTCTTGCTCCATCCAGTCCATGGTTGCTGCACCATCGTGAACTTCGCCGATTTTATGAGAAAGACCGGTATAGAACAGAATACGTTCACTTGTGGTTGTTTTACCTGCATCTACGTGAGCAACGATACCGATATTACGGTATTGCTCTATAGGAGTTTTACGAGCCACGGTTGAATCCTCTTATTAGAGACTTAGGGACTATTGCTATGCCTAGATTATGCGTTAAAAGCGATGCTTCGCTAAAAATTGCTTGCCCTAGAAATAGCAATAGTTCCTAGCATAAGCATAGGAACTAAAGAAGTGCTGCAAGGAACCTTGCAGCACTAAAAAGGTATTACCAACGGTAATGTGCGAACGCTTTGTTTGCGTCAGCCATGCGGTGAACGTCTTCACGTTTCTTAACCGCAGTACCTTTGTTCTCAGACGCGTCTAGCATTTCAGCAGCTAGGCGTTGAGCCATAGATTTTTCACCACGCTTACGCGCAGCTTCAACTACCCAACGCATAGCAAGAGCGTTACGGCGAACCGGACGAACTTCTACAGGTACTTGGTAAGTTGAACCACCTACACGGCGAGATTTAACTTCTACCGCTGGGCGAACATTTTCAAGAGCTTCTTCAAATACAGCTAAGTGGTCTTTACCAGACTTCTCAGCCATTGAATCTAGTGCAGTGTAAACGATTTTCTCTGCAGTAGATTTCTTTCCGTCAACCATAAGGATGTTAACGAATTTTGCCAGCAATTCAGATTTGAACTTAGGATCTGGAAGGATCTTACGCTGACCTATTACGCGACGACGTGGCATGGATATTCTCCGTTGTCTTCTTCAGGTTTTTTCCAAAACTTTTCAGAATAATAAATAAAATAGTGTTTGGCCTTACTTAACGCTTTCTTTTAAAAAAGAAAATGCATTAAGACTTAGGACGTTTCACACCGTACTTAGAACGACCTTGTTTACGGTCGTTAACGCCAGCACAGTCTAGCGCGCCGCGAACAGTGTGGTAACGAACACCCGGAAGGTCTTTTACACGACCGCCACGGATTAGTACAACACTGTGCTCTTGAAGGTTGTGACCTTCACCACCGATGTACGAAGTTACTTCGAAACCGTTGGTTAGACGTACACGACATACTTTACGTAGTGCCGAGTTAGGTTTTTTAGGTGTAGTAGTGTAAACACGAGTACATACACCACGTTTTTGTGGGCACGCTTCTAGTGCAGGCACGTTGCTTTTAACAACTTGCTTTACACGAGGCTTGCGAACCAACTGGTTAATAGTTGCCATTAACTAGCTCCTGAAATTTACTTGAAAGTAAGCTTTGTGAAAAATCTATCCCTAATCACAAGTCGTAATTAGGGACGCAAAATTCTATTCAGCAGTGGGAGGTGTGTCAAGAAATATACAGATCTTTTTTAGCCGTCTAGAGCTCAGGATGGTCTAATTTTAACCAAACTGATAAAACACGCTTACCAAGTCACTGATTTGTCTTTCAAAACCGTCAGTTTAACGAAGCCATCGAAGTCAACTTGATCAATGGTACTTGAGACAAGTGGTTGTAAACCTCGGCTATCGAGATCTGGTTTTAACACCGACACCTGCTCTACTGCGCAGATTTGAGTGAATAACTCATGATTTGGAAGGCAAACATACACCGCATCTTCCACCAAAAGGAACTGATCCTGTGGCTGAGAGTAGGTCAATGCGAGTTTAAGTTTGTCGACTGATTTTACGATATGAAGCATAGCGTCCCTTAGAAAGTCAGTATCTGTTGGCACTGAGATAACTTCTGCGTTAACTCGTCGGCTTCAACGGTGGTCACATCGATCAACAGGTTGTCTGCTGAAAGACCAAACTGACTCAGACTATGCTGACACACATACACCTGTTCGATGTCGTAAAGGTCCATAAGTTTGAATGCAGAGATGTAGTCACGCGATAGTGTTTCGTCGGGCTGCTGCGCTTTAAGAAGCTGAGTCACCCCATCACCAACAAAGAACACGGCAATGTCTTCACTGTATGCGGACGCAGCAAGCAGGGCGTCTAACCCTTCTCTACCCGCAGCGGTCGTATGAGGGTAACTGTTAAATATAAAGGCTAACTTTCTCAAAACTGCACAACCCTATCTTGCGTTAGTAGCGCTTCTGATAAGCTCCCTAATCCGGCCTGAGTAAATCCAGTGGCTAGGTTAGAGGCACTTAGTTGGTGTTGCTCTGCTTCTTCAGAGCTAATCACTCCGCGTCTTAGCGCTGCTGCCACACAGGTTTCAAGGCTAACATCGTGCTCATCAGCCAGCTTTTGCCAAGCAGAAGCTAAATCAAATTCATCGTTAGCCGGTACGGTAAGGTCAGAACCGTTACTGACGCCATCTTGATAGAAGAACACACTGTGAAGTTTGTGGCCCTGTTTAATCAGAGCCACGGCAAACTGGTAGGCACTTCTTGCTGACTGTGAGCCATAGACTGGCCCATTCACTAGGAGTGTATAGCTTAGCAACCCTCTTCATCCTCTGTTTTACGTTGGCGGATGTATAGGTACACGGTGTGCTTAGAGATGTTCAGTCGCTCAGCAACGCGGTTAATCGCGTCTTTAATATCGAAAATACCTTTGTCGTATAGCTCCATCACGATCTGACGGTTCTTAGTATTGTTCGATACCGATTTGTCAGCGTTAATTTCTTCAATGGTGCGTTCAACCGTTTGGTCGACAAGTTCTTCAACGTCACTAGCGAAGTTAACCGATGATGCGGCTTCGTCTGCGTCTTGCGTAGGCATGAACGATTGCAGTACTTGTGAGAATGGCGCGTCTAGGTTCACGTTAATACACAGCAGGCCAATCACTCGGTCTTCACCGTTGCGGATAGCAACCGTGATCGACTTCATCAACACTCCGCCTTTAGCGCGAGTGAAGTATGAACGTGAGAAGTTACGCTTAGAACCTTCAATATCTTTTAGCATCTTCAATGCAAGATCGGTGATCGGCGAGCCAACCTGACGACCTGTATTTTCGCCGTTGGCAATTTTAATCGCAGAAGTATTGAGGTCTTCTAAAGAGTGCAAAACGATTTCACAAAACGGACCAATAAGGCTCGCAATACCGTCAACAACGGCCTCATAAGATCTTAGAATGATTTTATCGTGTTCACTGAATGGCATAACGTGGACTGATTCCATTTCAAGTAACACATCTGCATTGACTGTTTCTGTAGTAGTCACTTATTCCTTACCTTCGTGTGAAAAATCAACAAATTTATGTAAGTTTATCAGAAAATTTTAATTGCACACCTAGCTAACATTGCAACTAGTGATTTAGAACAAGTTTAAAAATCAAATACTCATCTTCAAATCATAAAAAAAGCCTAACTCAAAGTTAGGCTTTTTATTCAATCAACGTATTTTAGTACTAGGCTTTTAACCGATATTACTGTGCAGGAGCTGCTTCAGCGTTATCGATGTTTAGTAGTTCAACTTCGAATACTAGCGTTGAGTTAGCAGGGATAGTCGGTGTGTCTTGCTCACCGTATGCTAGCTCTGGCGGGATAACGAACTTGTACTTAGAACCAACTTGCATCAGTTGTACGCCTTCAGTCCAGCCTGGGATTACGCGGTTTAGTGGGAATGTTGCTGGTTCGCCACGATCGTAAGAGCTGTCGAACTGAGTACCGTCTGTTAGCGTACCTTTGTAGTGTACTTGAACCGTATCAGTGTCTTTTGGAGAAGCGCCTTCACCAGCAGTCATTACTTGGTAAAGTAGACCAGATTCAGTCTGCTTAACGCCTTCAGTTTTAGCGAACTCAGCACGGAAGTCATCACCGGCTTTCTTCACTTCTGCAGATTTTTCTGCCGCTTGTGCTTGCATCGTTTCAGCAACACGCTTATCTAGAGCTTCAAGCGCTGCGCGAGTTTCTTCTTCGTTAAGTGCTGTTTTCTCTGCGAATACGTCTTCGATACCTTGAAGAACCATATCTTTGTCTAGGTTGATACCTAACTCGCTTGGCTTATCAATGCTTGTGCTTAGGTAGTTAGCGAAAGATACACCGATTGCGTAAGCCGCTTTGTCATCTTCTGTTTTAAAGTTTACTGCTTCAACTTTAACTTCTTCTACCTGTGGAGCTTCTGCCTTTGGTTCTTCTTTCTGACAACCAACTGCTAGCATAACCGTTGCGGCAAGCAGTGATACTTTTAAAACTGATTTCATTGAATTCTCCAATTAATGGCCAAGCCATTGGTTATTGTGCACAAATCTAATGATTAGATTGGTGTGAATACGTTAGTTATAACAATATACTAGTCATATGTCTTTCGACACAAACCGGATTATTAGATGTGATGCGAATATTTTTCCACTCATTGCTATGTACAATTGTCATCACCTTGTTAAATGGTTGCTTTTTCTTCCAAGATGATGAGCAGCGTTGGGAAATTGAGCCCAATGGTGCCACCAGCTTTGCACTCAGCAGAGATGGACGCTTCGCCCTGCTCTACTCTCAGCAAAAGCAACTGCTCCTTTGGGACCTCGCCGAAGACCAAGAGTTGGCTCAGCTTGGTCCACAAGACCAGTTAGAAAACCAAGTATCGCGTATCCGTATCTCGGACAATGGCCGTTTTGCCATTACCGCGAGCCAGATGAACTTCGCCGTTTGGGACTTATCTTGGACTCAAGCACAAGGGCTATGGTCTATCTCCGACGGCTTGATTCGCGATGTCGACATATCCAGCAATGGTGAAAAAGTCTTACTTGGTCTGTCTAATGGCAAAGCCATCTATGTGGACTTAGTCACCGGACGCCGTCTTGAGTTCCTTGCTCACCGAGAAAAAGTGAATTCCGTGTCCCTTTCATCCAACGGACGCTACGCCTTATCCGGCGGTAACGACTACAAAGCCTACCTTTGGGATACCGAGTCGGGCTTGGTATTGCGCACCTTTGAGCATGAACAAAGAGTAGTACGAGTCGCGCTACAACGCGATGGTGAACTGGCTTTTACCTCTGATGGCGGCAATCAAGCGATGATTTGGGATCTTGAAACGGGCGAACCTCAAGCGCAATTGCAAAGCTGGTCTCGACAGTTGATTTTCTCGAGTGCTCGCTTTTCTGATGACGGCAGCATGTTGGTGACGGGCACGCCATCCAGCCAAGTGAGTGTGTGGCATACTCAGGATGGCAAACGAATTTCTCGCCACGATGCTGAGCCACTAAAAGATGCTCGCCCTCCTCGTGCGGTAGTGTATGATGCAGCCTTTGATGATAAGAACCGTGTGATATCGGGCACCTCTGCGGGCATTGCCCAAGCTTGGAATGTGGATTAAGAACGATGACAGAAAAGCGAGTTGAACAACTAGAAAGCCGCGTAAATGACCTAGAGTGTCAGCTAGCTTTCCAAGAACAGACCATTGAAGAACTCAATGAAGCGCTTAGCCAACAACAAATGTTGATCACGAGAATGCAAGACCAGATGAAGTTCGTGGTTGGCAAAGTGAAAAATATGGATGGCTCTAATCTAGCTGACGCATCAGAAGAGACGCCACCTCCACACTATTAAGTGCGGTTCAAAATAACCAATTAAATCTAGCGACGCATATCGTTAGTTTCTCGTCCTCAATGTGTACACACATTTCAGGACGGGACATAGAAAACTAAAAGGGCGACAGATACTTATCTGTCGCCCTTTTATTTATTTCATCTGACCGAATAAGCTAAAGCCAGTTAAGCCGATACCAATTTAGTCATCGGCATAAATCTTCACTTCAACACGACCTTGAGTGTCAACGCTTGCACGATACATTCCTGAGCTGTTCATACCAAAATGTATATCGCCTTGGCCATCGATAGCGATCAAGCCGCCTTCTCCACCCATAGTTTTCAATTCACCTTGAATGATCGTTTCACAAGCGGTGTGTACATCTTCTTTCAGATAACGCATTCGTGCTGCGACATCACTGGCGACCATTTTACGTAGGAAGAACTCACCCATCCCGGTTGTTGAGACGGCAACGTTGCCATTTTCAGCGATGGTTCCCGCCCCAATGATCGGAGAGTCACCCACGCGACCGTATTTCTTATTGGTCACGCCACCGGTACTGGTTGCTGCTGCTAAGTTACCCGCTTGGTCTAATGCGACTGCACCGACCGTGCCGTACTTTTTGTCATCTGGGTATTTCTCAGCTTGCTGTTCATCATATTTCGCTTCAGACAGAGCAAAGATGCCTTTCTCTTTCATCGACTGAAGTTGATCATAGCGGCGCTCAGTAAAGAAGTAGTCTTGCTCGGTAAAGGTGTACTCATGCTCAAACGCAAACTTCTCGGCACCTTCACCAATCAACAACACATGGTCGCTTTTCAGCATCACATCACGCGCAAGCTCAATTGGGTTTTTGATATGGCGAACCCCTGCAATAGCACCCGCATCCATTTCGCGGCCGTGCATCACAGAAGCATCCATCTCAACAAATTCATCATGCGTTAAAACAGAGCCCTTACCTGCATTAAAGTGCGGGCTGTCTTCCATCACCTTAACCGATGCCACTACCGCATCCAGAGCATCACCACCCGATTGCAATATTTGATAACCAGCCAAAACCGATTTTTCCAAAGCCTCGGTAATACCCGCTTTTAATTCATCGCTCATTTGCTCGCGCAAGATGGTTCCTGCACCACCATGAATGGCAATTGAAAAAGGTCGTGACATGCGAACTCTCCACTGATGTCGTCTTATAATGTTGTGCCTATCAATATCACATCCAAGGTTCGATGTCTGATAGCGAAAACCAAACTTTCTACGAATGCTTAGATTTGCGGGCACTTAGTTCGGTAGATTAAAAGCTAGCGCAAAAAGCTCAGCGCTAATACGAAAAAAGCCTCCACAAGGGAGGCTTTCAAGATTCTTAAACTAAACCCGTTAATTCGGTATTAGTGAGAACCACAGCTACCGCCGCCGCAGCAGCCGTCTTTTTTCTCTTCACCGTGGTCATGGCCTTCGCCACCACAGCAACCGCCTTCGTGGTCATGATCGTGGTCGTGACCGCCACAGCCGCCTTCTTGGTGTACGTGACCGTGTTGAACTTCTTCTTCAGTCGCTTCACGAACCGCTACAACTTCAACGTCGAACGTTAGAGTTTGGCCAGCTAGCATGTGGTTACCATCAACAACAACTTCGTCGCCATCTACTTCAGTAACTTCAACTGGGATTGGACCTTGGTCAGTATCCGCTAGGAAACGCATGCCAACTTCGATTTGCTCAACACCTTGGAATACGTCAGCAGGAACACGTTGAACTAGTGCGTCGTTGTGTTCGCCGTATGCGTCTTCTGGAGTAACAGTTGCAGAGAACTTGTCGCCAGCTACTTTGCCTTCAAGCTCTTTTTCAAGACCTGTAATTAGGTTGTTGTGACCGTGAAGGTAATCTAGTGGAGCTTCTGCAGTTGATTGGTCAACTACTACGCCATCTTCAAGTTTCACTTGATATGCAACACTAACTACTACGTTCTTTTCAATTTTCATGAGAGCTCCAAGGAGGTTTGGACTAAGCTCGAACAGTTGAGCTTAGGAAAAATTCTGTACCGGGATATTATGGGGATCAATTAACGAAACTCAATCATTCTGGCTTAAAAATACCGATCATTTCTTGATTCGCGTGTTCAGATTTCTCTACAGTTTTCGGTTTACGCTGTTCTGTGAAGTCACAATCGACACATTCCACCAGCTCGATATTGTTTTCAATCCACCAACGGAGTGTGTCTTGAGTGTTGCAACTTGGGCAGCTTGCCCCTGCGATAAAGCGTTTTTTCTGTTTCACGTTCATATCCTTTACTACTCTGGATTCGCAGTTCTTCCCACTCACTTTATTGAGAAGTTAAGCAGAGACCGCGTTTATTATTAGATTGGTTCTTTAGTCTGTTATTTCTATGCCCAAGCTTCATTTTTAAGCTCAGCATTAGTTATCACTTCAAGCTACTGCCAATAGTTTCGAGATTGGTGATCGTTCTCCATCTCGTGTCCAAAGATCTCTTCAAGCTCTTTACGAGCCTCTTTCGCTCTTTGGGCTAACTCGGCATCTTCGTTATGCTGAGGCAACAACTCTTTCAGCATACCATTATCCAACTTTCTAAAGTGTGCTTCTGCTCGCTTCGCTTTATATGGATGCATGCCAAGTTCAGTCAATGTTTGACGACCTAAATCCAGTGCCCCAAGGAAGGTTTCACGAGAGTAGTTACTCACACCGTGGTTAAGTAATTGATACGCTTCAACACGGCTTCGTGCACGCGCCAAGATCTTTAAGCGTGGGAAGTGCTGCTTACATAAATCGACGGTTTTCATGATTTCATCAGGGGAGTCAGTACACAGCACAATCGCTTCTGCTTTATCAGCACCGGCTGCACGTAACAGCTCGAGGTGAGTCGAGTCTCCGTAAAATACCTTGTAGCCAAACTTTCTAAGAATATGGATTTGACTAGCATCACTCTCCAGAACGGTAATACGAATCTTATTGGCGTACATCAAGCGGCCAATGATCTGACCGAAACGACCAAAGCCAGCAATGATCACTCGAGGGCTACGATCGACCACATCCGAAGACATCGCACTTTCGCTAATTTGGTTCAGCTGACGAGCAAAGAATCGGTCTTGCAGCTTAAGCATCAATGGCGTGGTCACCATAGACAGGCTCACTACTACCAGTAAGAACGATACTTGTTCGCCACTTAAGATGCCTTGAGCACTCGCCGCAGTAAAAATAACGAAAGCGAACTCACCACCTTGGCTGAGAATCATCGCCATACGGCTACGTGCTTTTGCCTGAGTGCCAAAGATACGAGCCAGCGCGTACAGCACTAAGCCTTTCAACACCACAAGAGCCAATACAGCAATCAGTATCGCGAATGGACTTTCAGCTAGTAAACCTAGGTTTACCGCCATACCAACCGAGATGAAGAACAGGCCGAGCAACAACCCTTTGAATGGGTCAATCGCAATTTCAAGCTCGTGTCGATATTCACTTTCAGCCAGAAGTACGCCCGCTAGGAAGGTACCTAATGCCATCGACAAGCCAATCTGTTGCATGATCACAGCAATACCAATCACAAGTAACAGCGCCGCGACAGTGAATAACTCGCGTACTCCACTCATGACTACATATCGGAACAGTGGTCTCAACAAGAAATGGCCACCGACCAGCAGGCCAATCACGCCACCCAGCATCCAAAGCATGTCAGCCCAGCTACCGCCGGTATTACCCGCAAGCAAAGGCAACATCGCTAGCATTGGAATAACGGCGATATCTTGGAAAAGTAGTACTGCAAAGCCTGACTGCCCGGCTTCTTTGCCGCCAAGCTCTCGCTCTTCAATAACTCGCAACGCAATCGCAGTGGAAGAAAGCGCCAAGCCCATACCTATCACTAGGCTGGTTTGCCAGGTTAACCCAAATAGACAAGCGATGGCGGTAATAATTAGAGTGGTGATCAGCACTTGTGCGCCACCGAGCCCGAGAATGGGGGCTCGCATCTGCCACAGTTTTTTCGGGTTAAGTTCGAGACCAATCAGGAAAAGCAGCAGTACCACCCCGAATTCGGAGAAGTGTAGAATCGCCTCTACGTCACTGATTAAGCCCAGCCCCCATGGGCCAATTGCCACGCCTGCTAATAGGTAACCGAGTACTGAACCCAAACCGGCGCGCTGTGCGATAGGAACCGCAACCACAGCAGCCGCTAAAAATATAACGCTACTTTGTAGAAAATCATTAGTCAGAGCCATCATCTGCTCCTATATCTTGTAGCGGGTCTCGCAACCAGTTTCGATACGCTTCGGCGTGTTGGTAACGCGTCATATCGGTGACATTTCGTGCCCAGTGTAAAACCAAAGGGGATATCCAATTCATCTGACACAAAGCAGCGGTGAGCTCGAATGGTTGCAAGATCTCTTGTAATGGATATTTATTATAGCCTGCGGCACCAAACGCCTCTTCTTTACCACCGGTAGTAATCACACTGCGCCAGTGTTTGCCTTTAAGCGCGCTCTGCTCACCAAACGCAAAACCCTTGCCTAACACGCGATCAAACCACTCTTTTAACAATGAAGGGCAGGAATACATAAACAGAGGATGTTGAAACACGATCACATCATACTGAAGAAGCAATTCATGCTCATAAGGCACATCGATAAAGAAGTCAGGGTAGATGGCGTAGAGATCATGAACTTTGACATGACCGAGCGACTCTACCTTCTTAACCATCATCTGATTAGCAATAGAGGTTTGCGGCTCTGGGTGCGCGTAGATGATCAACACCTTTGGCACGACTTTGTCTGTCGAGGGAGTATTACTCATTCCTTTGAAACATTCCTTTGAGGGCTAAACGGTGGCAAGGCCACAAGAATTTAAGCAAAAGTTATTAATATGTTATTGGCATCATAACGCAAATTGCATTGTGATCGACTTTTATCTGGTTTCAGCCTACTATGCAGGCGTCTGTTCACCTCTAATTTCTATGCTATTTCAATTATGATTACTTTCTCTGATATTCAATTGCTACGCGGCGGTAAGCCACTCCTCGACCAAGCATCTGCGACTTTTCACCCTGGCGACAAGATCGGTTTGGTTGGTAAAAACGGCTGTGGTAAATCTACGCTATTCGCCTTAATTAAGGACGAACTGTCTATTGATGCAGGCTCATTCAGTAAACCAGCCCATTGGGAAATGGCTTGGGTTGCTCAAGAAACACCTGCATTAGAAAGAACAGCAATTGAATACGTGATTGATGGCGACCGTGAATACCGCGGCCTTGAAGATCAACTAGAGAAAGCTGAACAAGCCGACAATGGCACATTGGTAGCAGAGATCCATGGCAAGATTGAAACCATTAGTGGTTACAGCATCAAGGCACGTGCTGCCGAGTTACTGGACGGCCTAGGCTTTAGCCAAGAACAAATGACATGGAACCTGACTCAATTCTCAGGTGGTTGGCGTATGCGTTTGAACCTAGCGCAAGCTCTACTGTGTCGCAGTGACCTGCTGCTACTCGATGAACCTACCAACCACTTAGATTTAGACGCAGTAATGTGGCTAGAACGTTGGTTACAAAGCTACCCTGGCACACTAGTACTTATCTCGCACGATAGAGACTTCTTAGACCCTATCGTCAACCGCATCGTGCACGTTGAAAATCAACAGCTCAATGAGTACACGGGTAACTACTCATCGTTCGAAACCCAACGAGCGCAAAAACTGATTCTGCAACAAGCGATGTACCAAAAGCAGCAGAAACAGATGTCACACATGCAGAGCTACATTGACCGTTTCCGTTACAAAGCGTCAAAGGCTCGCCAAGCGCAAAGCCGTATTAAAGCGTTAGAGAAAATGGAACAAGTGCTACCTGCTCAGTTTGATAACCCATTCAGCTTTGAATTTAGAGAACCAGACGCGCTACCAAACCCGATCATGATGATGGACGAGGTTTCAGCGGGTTACGATGACAACCTGATTCTGGAGAAGATTCGCTTGAATCTAGTACCGGGTAGCCGTATTGGTCTACTTGGTCGAAATGGTGCTGGTAAATCAACACTGATTAAACTGCTTTCTGGCGAACTGAAACAGCAAGGCGGTGAACTGAGTTATTCGCAAGGCGTTAAGATTGGTTACTTTGCACAGCACCAGTTAGAAACGCTGCACCCAGAAGAAACACCGCTGCAACACATGATGCAGATTGCCCCTAAGCACACCGAGCAACAACTGCGTGATTACCTAGGTAGCTTCGGTTTCCAAGGTGAAAAAGCGCTCGATAAAGTGGCCCCCTTCTCTGGTGGTGAAAAAGCGCGTTTAGTATTAGCGCTACTGGTATGGCAAAAACCAAACCTGTTGCTACTCGATGAACCAACCAACCACTTGGATCTCGACATGCGTCAAGCGCTGACTTTTGCCCTGCAGACGTTTGAAGGTGCAATGGTTATCGTATCGCACGACCGTTACCTACTGCGTGCAACTACCGATGATTTATACCTTGTACACGACCGCCAAGTAGCACCGTTTGATGGTGACTTAAGCGATTACTACAAGTGGCTAACCGAACAGCAGAAAGTTGAGCGCAAAGAAGCACAAGCATTGGCACCAGCAAAAGACGGCGCCAACAGTGCAGCAGCAAAAAAAGAGCAGAAACGAAAAGAAGCTGAGTTCCGTAAACTGACGGCACCACTTCGTAAAAAGCTCACTCAATTTGAAAAGCAGATGGATAAATTAACGCAGGCTCTTGAAGAAGCTGAGCAAGAATTATCCGACACATCACTGTATGAAGCTGAAAATAAGGCTAAACTGAATAAAGTACTCGCTCTCCAAGCGAGCAGTAAGTCACAGCTAGAAGAAGTTGAAATGGATTGGATGTCCACTCAAGAAGAGCTTGAGCAGATGGAACAGGATATGGATAGCTTATGAGCCCAGAGCACGCCCCAATATCACTAACACTGGAACGACTATGGCAATTTAGCCTTCAGTATTACAGTGTGCGCGGTGTAAAGGATGCGTGCCTAGCTTTGCAAAACCAGTTCCACGGTAACGTCAATCTACTGCTGCTTCTCAAATGGCTTGATGAGCAGCAATTGTCTTTTGCAGAAGAAGAGTGGCATAAAGTTCAACAGTGTTTGAGCCGCTCTGAAACCCTGCTTCATAGTTATCGAGAGCTGCGTAAACATCTCAAAGCACACGTTGTCGACTCACTATACCGTGAAGCCTTGCAGTTTGAGTTACAGCTTGAGAAGCAACAACAGTCCGATCTGGTCGACTGTATTAACTCCCTACAACTGTACGCCAATCAGCAATCACCGCTCGCGTTTCAGTACTGTCGTTTATTAGGGGCAGAAAACCTCTACGACGCTTTTTCTGAACCAGCACCTCAGCCCTAGCTCGTTCTCTTTCCTTTTTATTCCATCAAGATCCAAGCTTAACTTTGATATTATTCAACCGGTTACCCATGGCCTGTTTTTGTATCTCGTATAAGTGAAAGCCTTGCGCTTATGCCGAGAATCAACCAAGCTCAAATAAAAACGTGGGCGTTCCGTTACAAGTTCGGCATTTACTAAAGCCCATAAATAAGCATGGACTGTTTTATGACAATATTTACCGCAGCAGCTGGTCTCTCTAATCCGCACTTACAAACCTTGGTGCCACGGTTTATTAGAAAGCAGGCGCTGTTTCATCCTCACTGGCAAACCTTAGAAACACCCGATGGTGACTTTCTTGATCTTGCTTGGAGCGAATCACCAGATGGTGACACCTCAAATAATAATGATCGCAGTAGCAAGCCGATATTCGTTCTATTCCACGGTTTAGAAGGTAGCTTTGAGAGCCCTTACGCCAACGGGCTGATGAATGCGTTTGCTAAAGATGGTTGGCTATCAGTGATGATGCACTTCAGAGGCTGCAGCGGAAAACCCAATCGCCTGGCTCGCGCTTACCATTCAGGTGAAGTCGAAGATGCGCGCTTTTTTCTAAGACACCTGCACGCCCAGTTTCCGAATAACCCTAAGGTTGCGGTTGGCATATCTTTAGGTGGGAACATGCTGGCGAACTATTTGGCTGAGTACGCAGACGACCCATTGCTGTCGGCGGCGACCATCGTATCTGCTCCTTTTGACTTAGCGTGTTGCTCTAGTCGCATTGAGCGCGGTTTCTCCAAGCTCTATAAGAAGTACCTGCTTAACTCTCTAAAATCGAATGCGCTAAAAAAGGTTAACCTGCTACAGGAAAAACTTGGCATCACCGCTGAAGCCATCAAGAACATCACCAAACTGTATGAGTTTGATGAACGAATCACTGCACCTCTGCACGGCTTCAAAAATGCCCAAGATTATTATGCGCAATGTTCTGCGCTGCCTAAGCTCAATAAGATCAAACTGCCGACTCAGATCATTCATGCCAAAGACGACCCTTTCATGACCGATGATGTGATCCCAAAATTCGTTCTGCCCGATAACATCGATTATCGACTGTTTCAAAAAGGCGGCCATGTGGGGTTTATTACTGGCAGCACACTCAAGCCAAGGTTTTGGTTAGAAGAAGCCTTGCCTGCCTACTATGAAAGTATCCAAGATTCGGCATAATGACCGAGCCTTAGTAAATAGAAGTAAAACAATACTAAGCACACGCATTTCTACATCAATAAACCTATTTATGAACATAAAAGAGAGAAGTATTAATGATCATCCCATGGCAAGACATTGCGCCAGAGACACTGGAAAACCTCATAAAAGAGTTCGTGCTGCGTGAAGGCACAGACTACGGCGACGTAGAGGTTTCACTACAAAACAAGATTGACCAAGTGAAACATCAATTAGCTTCAGGAGAAGTCAGCATCGTGTTTTCTGAGCTCCATGAAACCGTTGATATTCAGGTCACAAAACGCTTCTAAGCTGCGCTCATAAAGGAGCCGTGTTATAGTGGTAAACGATTGCTAACAAGTAAGTTACTCAAAAGACAAGGGTTGTCATGTCCGCTAAACATCCAATTATTGCGGTGACGGGTTCATCAGGAGCCGGCACCACCACCACCTCAGAAGCCTTCCGTAAAATGTTCAATATGATGGACGTGAAGGCTGCTTGGGTTGAAGGGGATAGTTTCCATCGCTTCACTCGCCCAGAGATGGATGTCGAGATCCGTAAAGCGCGCGAGCAAGGTAAGCACATCAGCTACTTTGGTCCACAAGCCAACGACTTTGGTGCGTTAGAAGAGTTCTTCCGTAAATACGGTAACGAAGGCACAGGTAAAGTACGTAGCTACCTACACACCTTCGATGAAGCCGTGCCTTACAATCAAATGCCAGGCACCTTCACGCCATGGCAAGAGATCCCTGAAAACTCCGATGTGATGTTTTACGAAGGCCTGCACGGCGGTGTGGTTGATGGCGACATTAACGTTTCTCAACACGTCGATTTGCTGATCGGTATGGTACCTATCGTAAACCTAGAGTGGATTCAAAAATTCGTTCGTGACACCCGCGATCGTGGCCACTCACGCGAAGCCGTAATGGACTCCATTGTTCGTTCAATGGATGATTACCTTAACTACATTACCCCGCAATTTTCACGTACTCACATCAACTTTCAGCGCGTTCCAACCGTAGATACATCGAATCCACTCAACGCCAAAGGGATTCCAAGTTTAGACGAAAGCTTCGTAGTTATACGTTTGCGTGGCATCAAAAACGTCGATTTCCCCTACCTTCTAGCTATGATTGATGGCTCGTTTATGTCTCGTCATAACACGCTAGTGGTGCCAGGCGGCAAGATGAGTTTTGCTATGGAGCTCATTGTGAGGCCAATCCTACAACAACTCATCGAAACCGGAAAAATAGGTTAACAAAACGACATTCTGGTTGATTACTTTTCATACCGTGATCATGTGCACAATTTTGCGTAAAAAATCGTAGCTTGGTCACGATTAAAATCAAGAAATAGTACCTGAAAAAGGATACTATTCTTAAACGAAACACAAGATAGCTTGCAGCACTCAACGAGTGCTCTTATCCTACAAGTCAATCCAGGCTTAGCTAAAATACGGAAAGCGGCAAGCATACCCTGCAGAGGAAGTGAGATATTATGGTTCTAGGTAAACCTCAAACCGATCCAACATTAGAGTGGTTCCTTTCACACTGTCATATTCATAAGTACCCTTCAAAAAGTACTTTGATTCATGCTGGTGAAAAGGCAGAAACCTTGTACTACATCGTTAAAGGTTCTGTGGCAGTTCTTATCAAAGACGAAGAAGGTAAGGAAATGATTCTTTCTTACCTAAACCAAGGCGACTTCATCGGTGAGCTTGGCTTGTTCGAAGAAGACCAAGAGCGTACAGCTTGGGTTCGTGCTAAATCTCCTTGTGAAGTAGCTGAAATTTCTTTCAAGAAATTCCGTCAACTTATCCAAGTGAACCCAGATATCCTAATGCGCCTTTCAGCGCAAATGGCAAACCGTCTACAAGTAACTAGCCAAAAGGTTGGTGACTTAGCGTTCCTTGACGTAACAGGTCGTATCGCTCAAACGCTACTAAACCTAGCGAAACAGCCAGATGCAATGACTCACCCTGACGGCATGCAAATCAAGATCACTCGTCAAGAGATTGGCCAGATCGTTGGTTGTTCTCGTGAGACAGTTGGTCGTATCTTGAAGATGCTAGAAGAGCAGAACCTAATTTCTGCACACGGTAAAACTATCGTGGTATACGGCACTCGTTAATCTCGGTTAACTGACCCAAAAATTTAAAAGCCACCAAATGCGAATTTGGTGGCTTTTTTGTTTTCTGAAGGTCTAGAGAGCAGATACGAGAAGAACTCACAAAATCCTATTTGTAAACTTCTTCGAAGCTAAGCGTACTCGAATCTCTAGGACAAAGTCCGTGCTCGTACCTTTTGTTAACCGTTGGTGCTCTCAAAGATCTTATCAGCTGATGCTGCAACAAAACCTGTGTAAAGCTCACCGTTGGCCAGCGCATAACGCTTAGCGAACTCATAGAAGCCCCCAGGAATCATCTCATTGCCTTCAACAAATGAAACTGAGACTTTGTCTGCCATTGTTGATGATTGCTCTAATAAGACCTCTGGGGAGCCTTTAACCTGACCGCCAGATGCATTGATCGTGAAGCCCGACTCGCTCAGATAGTCATTCACCGCCTGAACTTCATCAAATTTATTGAGCTGATTCACACTCACCGTAAAGTGGTTTGCACCATATCCATGAGCCGCTAGCCAAGACGCGTATTCGCTCTCTTTCGCTAGTACTTGGAAATCAGCGAAGCTCAAATCCCAAAGACGACCGCCAAATAAGAACTCATGGCCTTGAAGCTTGCTTGCGTCCACTTGCTCAACCAACTTAGCAACGATCTGTTGCAAGTCACTTGAACACTCTTCTACCTTCAACTCACTAATGAACACTTTTGGTTGTTTTGGGTCTGGGTGCTCGTAATGTTTAGCCACTAACTTCTTGCTCTCAAACAAGTAGTCGCCACACGCCTTGTAGCCTAATTCAAGGAAAGGCTTCGCTAGTGTTTCAATACCCAAAGGAGCAACATTGAAAGTTCGCAGTGCAATGTGATCATTAATCAGCGCTTCGTCTTCTTTCAGCAAGTGATGCACTTTCTCAGCCGATGGACAAAGCCTGTGAATGTAATCGTCCCAAAGTGATTTAAAGAGTAGATCGGGCGTCATGGTGACTCCTTGTCAGAGGTTCTAGCAAGCTAGTAATTTGGATTAGAAAGGGAGAGGCTGAGACACAGAGTCAGCAGCCATCAGCCTGTGACATACTTTTTCTATTATTATCTACCGCCCAATCTAGGTGTCGGACGTGGTGGAAAAGGGAAGCGATAACACCACCTCCCTATTTCAAGCTTAACGTATGAATCTAAGACTCATTAGCCTAAATTAAAGCTCAATACCCGGGCTAAACGTTGCTGGAAGTTGAGTTTCGCCACCTTCCATTGAAGCCATAGGGTAAGCACAGTAGTCCGCCGCATAATAAGCACTTGGGCGTAGGTTGCCTGAAGCACCCGGACCACCAAATGGTGCATCACCACTTGCGCCTGTTAGCTGACGGTTACGGTTAACAATACCCGCACGGATATGGTCAACGAAGTATTCCCATTCAGAATCATCTGTTGATACAAGACCCGCAGACAAACCAAAACGTGTATCATTAGCCAGTTCAACCGCTTGCTCTAGTGACTGGTAACGAACCACTTGCAGTAATGGACCGAAGTACTCTTCATCTGGCAATTCAGCAATGTTGGTTGCATCGATAATACCCGGAGAAACAAACGCCGCTTCACCCGCTTTTGCTTCGACTAGGCTGACACCACCTAGCGATTGCAGATTCGCTTGCGCGTCCAGAATGAACTTAGCCGCAGCTTCAGAGATCTGAGGCCCCATGAAAGGTGCTGGTTCAGCGAATGGCTGATCAACACGAATCTTTTGCGTCGCTGCGACCAGCTTATCGAGTAGCAGATCACCCTTCTCGCCAACAGGCACATACAGGCGACGAGCACATGTACAACGTTGACCCGCACTGATGAAAGCCGATTGGATAATGGTATAAACCGTCGCGTCAGCATCACCAAATTGGTCACTGATCACCATAGGGTTATTGCCGCCCATCTCTAGCGCCAGCATCTTGCCCGGTTGGCCCGCGAATTGACGGTGAAGGATATGACCGGTATTAGCACTACCTGTGAACAGCACGCCATCAAGACCTTTAGCATCGGCTAGTGCGATACCTGTCTCTTTAGCGCCTTGCACTAGGTTGATTACGCCAGCAGGAAGACCCGCTTCTTGCCACAGTTTCATCGCAAACTCACCCGTCCAAGGTGTCTGCTCTGAAGGCTTAAATACCACGGTATTACCCGATAGCAGTGCAGGAACAATATGACCGTTAGGTAGGTGGCCTGGGAAGTTATAAGGACCAAATACCGCCATCACGCCTAATGGACGGTGACGCAGTACAATCTGGTTGCCTGCCGCTTCACGAGAAGCTTCACCGGTACGCTCATGGTAAGCACGAATGGAAATAGCAATCTTGCCCGCCATTGCGCCCGCTTCAGTGCGAGTTTCCCAAATCGGTTTGCCCGTCTCTTTCGCGATGATTTGCGCGATTTCTTCGCTGTTCTCTTTAACTTTCTCAGCAAAGTTCAACACGATCGCTTCACGCTCTGCAAAGCTCAGTTTTTTCCAAACCAAGAAGGCTTCACGAGCTGCTGCTACTGCAGATTCAACCTGTGCTGGTGTCGCGCTATCACCCTGCCACACTACTTCATTGTTGTATGGGCTTACTGATGTCATGGCGTCACCTTGACCTGCCACCCACTGTCCTGCTATCCACTGAGTCATACTTCTATCCTTAAAATCTTCGACAGATAATCGCCGCTCTTACTGAGCCAACATGCGAACGAATTCGCCTTCTTTTACTTCAAGAGCGCTTGCTACTTCAGATGATAAAATCACTGTGTCGCTTGCTTGGTCATACGCACCTTTCGCGGCTACTGCGCGGAAGTTCTCAAACGAGGTATTACCAATTAGGAAGTCTTTAGAGCTAGAGTGCTCTGCAATTTGAACCTGTGCTCGAATTGAGTGACGCACAGATTCGATGTTTCTTAGGTCACACTCAACCGTTGGGCCTGCATCAAAGATGTCGACATAACCACGGTTGGTAAAACCTTCGCGTTCCAGCAACTTAAGTGCAGGACGCGTATTGTCATGTACCTCTCCGATCACCGCCTGAGCTTCTTTGCTCAGTAGATTCACGTAGATAGGTAGCTTAGGCATTAGGTCTGCAATAAAGCCTTTCTTACCAATACCGGTTAGGTAATCGGCAAGCGTAAAATCAATCGAGAAGAAGTGCTCTTGCAACCATTGCCAGAAAGGAGAGTTACCTTCTGCATCTGATACGCCACGCATCTCAGCAAAAATCGTTTTCGAGAAACGCTCTGGGTGCTCAGACATAATCAAGAAACGACACTTAGACATCAGACGACCATTCAATCCACCACGGAATGCCGGGCGCAAGAACAGTGTGCAGATCTCACTGCATCCGGTGTAGTTATTACCGAAAGTCAGCAGCTTAACGACGTTATTTACGCCAAGCTTCTGCGATGAGTGAACCACCTTGCTGATGTGGTAAGAGTAGAACGGGACATCCCAGCCGATAGAAGCTTCGATACCTGTGGTACCTGCAACCTCACCAGTTTCGGTATCAAAGCCAACCATTAGGTAGCCTTCATCACCTGGTTCAGTCACGTCTTGTTTGGCAAAGCTGTATTCAGAGTGAGTAATACGGTTAGTTAACAGTTCTTCGTTAACCGGAAGAGATGTGAATCCGTGACCAGATTCAACCGCGCAGGTATGCAGCGCATCGTAATCAGATAATTTTATTGGGCGAACAACTAGCATCAATATTCCCTCCAGATGCAAAATAGGCCCAAAACCAGAAGCTTGGGCCTTTAGCAGAACGTCATGGGATCGCTCTATTGGCGATCATTCCTATGACGCCGCTCAGGCTAAACTAGCGTAGCGATTGCTTTGTCTAGTTTCGATAAGCCTTCTTCAATTTCTTGTGTAGTAATAACCAGTGATGGCGTGAAACGAACCACGTTTGCACCCGCAACCAGTACCATTAAGCCTTGTTCGCCTGCTGCTACTAATACGTCACGTGCACGGCCTTGCCACTCTTCGTTAAGCGCAGCACCTAGTAGTAGGCCTTTACCACGAACTTCACTGAAGATTTGGTACTTGTCGTTAATCTTAGTAAGACCATCACGGAACAATGCTTCACGCTCTTTCACGCCAGCTAATGTTTCAGGTTGGCTAACCACATCAACAACCGCTTCTGCAACAGCACACGCCAGTGGATTACCACCGTAAGTAGAGCCGTGAGTACCAACTTTTAGATGTGTCGCTAATTCAGTGGTCGTTAGCATTGCGCCGATAGGGAAACCACCACCCAGTGATTTCGCCGTGCTTAGAATATCTGGTGTTACACCTAGACCTTGGTAGGCGTAAAAGTTACCAGTACGGCCGTTACCTGTTTGCACTTCATCAAAGATAAGCAGTGCATTGTGCTTATCACACAGCTCACGAACTGTGTTCACAAACTCAGAGGTTGGCGAGATGATACCGCCCTCGCCTTGCAGAGGTTCCATCATGATTGCACAAGTACGATCAGAGATGTGCGCTTCTAGTGCTGCAATATCGTTGTAAGGCAGGTGAGTAACGTCGCCCGGTTTAGGACCGAAACCATCAGAGTAAGCTTCTTGACCACCTACAGTTACGGTAAAGAAAGTACGACCGTGGAAACCTTGTTTGAATGCAATGATTTCAGATTTCTCAGGACCGTGAACATCCGCCGCCCAACGACGAGCTAGCTTCAATGCTGCTTCATTCGCTTCTGCGCCAGAGTTGGCAAAGAATACTTTTTCTGCAAAACATACGTCGGTTAGCTTCTTCGCTAGACGCAGTGCAGGTTCGTTGGTCATCACGTTACTTAGATGCCAAATCTTGTTTGCTTGCTCGGTAACAGCATTAACCATTGCTGGGTGACAGTGACCCAAACAGCTCACAGCGATACCACCAGCAAAGTCGATATACTCTCGGCCTTGTTGGTCCCAAACGCGTGCGCCTTCCCCTTTTACTGGGATCATTTCCATTGGGTTATAACAAGGCACCATCACCTCATTAAACAGACTACGTTCTACTTTATTTTCCACTGTCATCGTACATTCCTTCTCGATACCGCAAGCTTCGCAAATAAGCGTAATGGTTCATAAGTGAGACAAAGATATTTTGTCTCGCCATAATCCCGCTGCAGCATTATATTTACATTTAATTAACCTTTTCAATAGTAGATTATTCTTTAGCCATCCCTTACAACCAGCTAAACGTCACTACCTATGACTATTTATGCATCAATTAATCTGTTTTATGAAGCTTTTTTTACCTAAACGTATAACCAGCAACAGCAAAGCCTTACTGGCATTGCGGTATATTGGGTTCGAGACGAAATAACGCGAATAATTTTGCATAGGCTAAAAACTTAGCCTGAAGAGGGAGAAATGTTATAAAAAGTGATCGGCGTCAGAGGGATGAAGACGCGTAACGCCCGAATTTAAACGCTTAACGGGTAATGGAATACGTTTAACTGGCTTATTTAGACGGAGAAAGGGTCAAATTTAAACACTCAGCGTGCTAGGAAGTTAGCGAGAAGCTGGTGTCCTTGCTCTGTTTTAATCGATTCAGGGTGAAATTGGACGGCATCAATTGGCAAGGTTTTATGTTGATAACCCATGATCTCATCCATGCTGCCATCTTCAAATTCCGTCCAAGAGGTCAGTTCAAAGCAATCTGGTAGCGTGCCATTTTTCACCACGAGTGAGTGGTAACGTGTCACGGTCAATGGGTTGTTCAATCCCTGAAAAACACTCTTGCCATTGTGGCGTATCGGAGAGGTTTTACCGTGCATCACTTGTCTGGCTCTCACCACTTCACCACCAAACACTTGGGCAATGGCTTGATGGCCAAGACACACACCTAAGATAGGTAGTTTACCAACGAAGTGTTCGATGACTTGTAGAGAAATGCCCGCATCATCCGGTGTACAAGGACCCGGCGAGATAACAAGGTGACTAGGATTTAGCGCTTCGATGCCCGCAATATCAATCTCATCGTTGCGAACAACTTTTACAGTTACCCCTAACTCACAGAAATACTGATACAAGTTATAGGTAAAGGAGTCGTAGTTATCGATGATAAGTAACATGGGTCGAAATCGTTTGCTAAATACTAAAGGATTGGGGGATATAGGGGCGGTATTGTGCAATACCCATAGCGAAAGGCAAGTGGAAACTGCATTTAGCTAACAATTAAGGCCAACCTAAGTTGACCTTAATTGTTTACAGATAGCCTTCAGTTATCTGAATTGGCTTACTTGTATCGCTTGCTAATCTACTTACGATTTAGCTATTTGCGACGACGCCACATTGCTAGACCAAACAATGACATCAATGCACCCAAGCCGAATGAACCGCCGACTCTTAGCTCAAGAACCGCAGGATCATGATCCGATGAACGGAAGTGATCTTGGTACTTAGGCAGATCGCCTTTGTACTCTTCGTTGTAGTCAAACAACGTCGATTCTCCACCGTTAATGTGCCAGTCCGTTGCATCCACAACCATGTCTTTCAGGCTGTCGCTGATCAACAGGTGATCCAGTGCGCCCACTTCGTCATTGTATGAGTAGCTCCAGCTGTCTGGGTGCTTTTGAGCCACAGCATTAATGTAACCGTAGTTCTTAGTAATCACCGCGCCGTTATCACCAAACTGTTCAACACCATCAATGTAAGTGTTACGAGCCGCTTTGATTTGCTTACCGTATTTCTCTTCAGAGTAATCCGTTAGCACCAGCATTGGATCTTCCATGCCGTACGAGTTCATATCACCCAGGATCACTTTGTGACCTTTGATACCATCGAGCGCTTCACCCAGTGCCACCGCCGCAGCTACGCGGAAGTTCTCACATGAGCCTTGCTTGTCGGCATCAACACCACCTTGACCACCCTGTTCAACCGGTGCTGCATCTTCCCAACACTTAGAGCCTTTAGATTTAAAGTGGTTAATCGCTACGGTCAGTTTCTCTTTGGTACCTTTGACCTTGAAGGTTGGCGCTAATGAGTCACGCTGGTAGTTCTTACCGTCCTCAATCACCTTACCTGAATCGTCTAACACCTCTGGTGCTTGTTGGCTTGGCATCGCGATAACGCGGCTGTCTTTTAGCTTAACTACCTTCTTACGGTAAATAACACCGGTTGTGATTACGTCAGTACCAATCGAGTCCATCTCGTCGGTTACGCCATCTTCATTTGAATCAACAGCGACAAACGTATAACGGTCTTTCTTACGCTCAATACGATCATTCAGCTGGTTAACAAGCTGTTGAATCGCTGAACCTTCACCAAAACCGTTGTTCTCAATCTCCATCAAACCGATGATGTCAGCGTCTAGACGAAGAATCGCGTTCACAATCTTCTCTTGCTGCATTTCAAATTCAGTGATGGTGTTCGCGCCACGGTTGTTGCCGTGCTGGTTCGCATCACCGCCAAATGGAGAGTTGAAGTAGTTCAATACATTGAAGGTCGCGATACGCAGGTCACCTTCATCCATGTCTGGCTTGTCGGTACGCGGATCGTTACGAACGAAGTTTTCAGCCGAGATCTGGTTGGTCGCAATTAAACGGAACTCACCGTAGCTGTAGGTAAGTACGCCTTCTAGACCAACAATGGTGTCATCAATACGAATGTAGTCTTCTGTTGAGCCATCTTGGTCGATATCGGTGCGGCCAAAGTCTGGATAGAAAGGAACTTGTCCGTCACCCGCTTTTTGATCGGTTTCAACGAAAAGACGACGATCAGCGTTGTCTTCAGTTTGCTGCTTCGCTTCGTCAGATCCCGCGGCGAAAAGCTGGTTTGGCTGCATGTTAATACGCTCATGCGCCAGTACCATGTTGTTACGACGACCGGCGTAGTCATAACCAAAGGTACGTGTCACACGCATGTCTAGTGCTTCGGTTGTTTTCACCAACATGCCTTCGTAACGTTCTAGCGTTGCAGCGAAGTTCTCATCACTGTCTAGCGCTTCTATCGCCGTTGCTTCAGGTGCCTGCTGCTCGCCCTGTTTTAGCCATTGGTTGTTTTCAACTTTTAGCTGAGTGTGGCTGTAGTATTCTTGAACCTTGCCTTTCACACACACAACGTCGCCCGCAGCCAGTTCTGAGCTCGACTGGTTGGTATGAATAAATAGGCCTTCAGAAGTGCTTGAGTTGAAATCATCCTCAAGTGCTTGCAAGTAGAAGCCTTTGGTTAGGCCTGTTGTTACCGCACTTACCACACCTTTGACGAAGTACTCATCGTCGGTGATGTACGGGTAGCCATCGATGAATGGCGATGTTGCGCCTTCACCTTGGATTTCTTGAATGGTGGTGAATACTGGGTCAGAGCCATCTTGTGTACAAGTGAACGCTTCTGGCAGTTCAACACTGTCTAGTGAACCTAGGCCTTCAATGCTGTCTTTGGGTAGCGATACCCATTGTGAAGCATCAAACGTCGCAGAAGGTGTTTGTGTCGCACGAACCAAAGTAACATCTTTGCCCCAGTCCACATCGCCCATCAAACCAACAACATCATGTACCGAGCCGTCTGAATTCAAGATAGCCAGCGGGTCGTCACCGTTATGATTGGCGATAGAGGCATTAATGATGTCAGCTTGAGCTTTAATCTCATCACTCGCACTAGAATGTGCGACCACGAGTACTTCACCGGGTGCTAAAACGTGGCCATCTAAAGGTAAAGTGGCACCCCATGATCCGTTGCCATTGGCAGATTTCGCCAATGAGTAACCATCTAAACTAATGCTGCTATCGCCACTATTGGCAATCTCAACCGCTTTGTTATAGCTGCCGCCTTCCACATATTGTGAAATAAACAAATCAGCGTGTGCGCTTGTAGTTAACAAGCTACCAATTGCCACTGCTAGCAATGAAGGTTTGTGTAAAAGAGCCATCCGTTTCACCTGAGTTCATCGAGTTATAGTCACTGCCATCTATGGGCAGTCATGTATTTTGTGGTAACTATCAGGTTTATTTATGAAAGGAATAAGTCAGTTGGCAAGAAAATGAGGAACTTATCACTTTGGAATCATCAATTATTTGGCACGTTATATATTTCCAACATATATAGAAATGAGTATAAATTTATAAAGCCCAGAAGTGCTGAATAAGATCACCTTCACAGCATTAACATGATGGATATGCCAGTCAGATACTGCGTAAATTATCAATTCAAACAAGGGGTTTTCGAGGAAGGTAAATGGAATGGGCATTAAAAAGCCCAAAGTAAACAGAAGCTACTTTGGGCTCAAATTCTCAAGTGAGTTGTGTTAGTTCACCCTATGGGCGAGTAACAAAACCTACTGCTTCGTATGCTTTTTTCAGTGTTACTGCAGCACGCTCAGACGCTTTTTCAGCACCTGCTTTCATTACTGCATCCATGTAAGCACGGTCAGCACGGATACGGTGGTATTCAGCTTGAATCGGCTCAAGCATTTCAACCAATGCTGCGCCTACATCTTTCTTGAATGGACCGTACATCTCAACGCCTTGGTACTGCGCTTCGATCTCTTCAAACGTTTTACCCGTCGCTGCTGAGTAAAGACCCATTAGGTTCGAGATACCCGCTTTGTTTTCCCAGTCGTGAGCAATGCGTGGCGGTGTTTCTGCATCGGTTTGCGCTTTGTTGATCTTCTTGATGATCGACTTAGGCTCTTCTAGCAGAGTAATCACGTTCTTACGGTTATCATCCGACTTAGACATCTTCTTAGTCGCATCTTGCAGGCTCATTACACGTGCATTCACTGTTGGGATGTAAGGTTCTGGTACTTGGAAGATTGGCGTTTCAGGACCGTAGATGTTGTTGAAGCGAGTTGCGATATCACGCGCTAGCTCTAGGTGTTGTTTCTGGTCGCTACCTACAGGCACTTGGTGAGCACCGTAAAGCAGGATGTCTGCAGCCATCAACACTGGGTAGTCGTATAGGCCTACGTTTACGTCGTTTGAGTGACGTGCAGACTTATCTTTAAACTGAGTCATACGGCTCAGTTCACCCATTTGCGTGTAACAGTTAAGAAGCCAACCAAGTTGAGCATGCTCTGGTACGTGAGACTGAACAAATAGCGTGCTCTTCTTTGGATCAACACCGACAGCAAGACAGATTGCTAGTGCGTCTAGAGTCGCTTCATGCAGTGCTTTCGGATCTTGGCGAACCGTAATTGCGTGAAGGTCTACAACACAGTATTGGCAATCGTAATCATCTTGCATCTGTTGCCATTGACGTAGAGCACCCAAGTAGTTACCGATACTTAGTTCACCAGATGGTTGAACACCACTCAATACGATGGGCTTGCTCATGGTTTTAATTCCTTTGCTTATTCGCTAAGTTTATTGAACGCTTAGCTTCTTAACTTAAATATAGAAAAGCCGCACAGCTCTTCTGTACGGCTCATCCAGTGTACTCATTGATAAGTATTTTGCTAGTAGGTTAGCTAACTTTTGTCCGCTTTATGCTGAAACTAGAACGACATCTAGTAATTGCGCGACGTTATCCGCGACATAGTCAGGGTTTGATGCTGAAATCGGCTCGCCATGGTTATAACCGTAAGTCAGACCAAACGAGTGACAGCCTGCATTCTTAGCCGCTTTAATGTCGTTGCTTGAATCGCCAACCATCAGCATCTCTTCCGCTTTAACATTGTGCTTTTCTAGCAACCAGTTCAACGCAACTGGGTTCGGTTTTTTCTCTGGGAAAGAATCGCCACCCAACACATCAACAAAGTACTTATCGATACCGTGTTGCGCCAGAACGTCTGGTACAAACTTTGATGGCTTGTTGGTGACCAGCGCCATAGTGAAGCCAGCTTTATCCAGCTCAGCCAGCGTCTCTTTAACCGATGGGTAAAGGTGACTCAGCTTGTGACCGCCCTGTTCGTAGAAATCATCAAACAAGATGCGCGCTTTTTTTAGTAGTTCAGGTTCGAGGCTTGGGTCAACCGTCAGGTTACGGCTGAGTGAACGTCCGATAAGAACATCAGCACCATTACCTACGTAGTCGCGAACTTGTTCTTCGCTCACTGAAGGGAAGCACAACTCCTGACAAGCTTGGTCAGCAGCAACGGCCAAATCAGGCACGCTGTCTAACAAGGTTCCATCCAAATCAAAGGCGATCAGTTTTATTGAGCTTAATGACATCTTACTTTCCTATTTATTATGTTCGTCTTATGAGTTGAGCTATAAGACGTAAAAAAGGGGCAAATTAGCCCCTTAATATTCAATCTATCTGTAGTTTTACGATTATGCGTTTACTTTTGCAAGCTCTGCACGCATCTCATCAATCACTTCTTTGTAATCTGGTTGATTGAAGATAGCGGAACCCGCAACGAACATATCTGCGCCCGCTTCTGCAATTTCACGGATGTTATCAACCTTCACGCCGCCATCAATCTCAAGGCGGATATCACGACCAGATTCGTCAATAAGTTTACGAACAGCGCGCAGCTTATCAAGAGTATGAGGAATGAAAGATTGACCGCCAAAACCAGGGTTCACTGACATCAGTAGAATCATGTCGACTTTGTCTAGGATGTAATCAAGGCAAGAAAGTGGCGTTGCTGGGTTCAATACTACGCCCGCTTTACAGCCGTGTTCTTTGATTAGCTGTAGAGTACGATCAACGTGCTCAGACGCTTCAACGTGGAAGGTAATCATTGATGCGCCGGCTTTAGCGAACTCAGGTACGATGCTATCCACAGGCTTAACCATTAGGTGAACATCGATAGGCGCTGTAATACCGTAGTCACGCAGCGCTTTACAGATAGGTGCGCCAAAAGTCAGGTTCGGTACGTAGTGGTTGTCCATCACATCGAAGTGCACAACATCAGCACCGGCTGCGAGTACTTTCTCTACGTCTTCACCAAGACGAGCAAAATCTGCAGACAAAATCGATGGAGCAATTAGAAAATCTTTCATACCAAACCTCTTAAGAGTGAGTAAATTGCGAATGTCACCGTCTTAGTGATATCTCATACACAAATACAAGACTCAAGCCCAAGACTATTTGGTGTGCAATTCTACCTAAGCACCTAAGCAGATCCTAGCAGTTCGAAAGATTAGTTTAAGAAAGTATCCGTTGGTCACTCAATTTAATGAGTTTGGCGGATATTCTGACCATTACTGTTCCGCTGATGCGTGCTGCTGGTTTTTCTCTTTATGGAAAAGCGCCAATAGCTCATCAACTTTATTACGGCCAGCGCCATTGCGGCTGATGGTGCGTTTCACCTTAACCACGTTCAACTCCGCACCATGATATAAGCGACGAGTTAACGTCGTATCGTGGTTTGAAATCAAAACAGGAATACCGCGTTCCATCGCTGCTTTTTCAGCAACATCCGCCAGTGCAGCTTGGTCATCTAAGCTAAAGCCATTACCTGCGTAAGAGGTAAAGTTAGCCGTGTTCGACAGTGGTGCGTATGGAGGATCGCAGTAAACCACACAGCCTTTGCGCGCACGGCTAAAGGTTTCATGGTATCCCTCACAGACGAAGGTGGCCTTTTTCGCTTTCTCGGCAAAAAATTCCAGCTCGGCTTCTGGGAAGTAAGGTTTTTTGTAAGAACCAAACGGAACGTTAAAACCGCCCTTCTTGTTGTATCGACACAGGCCATTGAAGCCAAAACGGTTCATATATAAGAAAGCCAACGAACGATACATGACGTTATCTGTACCATTGAACTCAGCACGAATATCTAAGAAGGCTTCTTTGCGGTTGTTCTCAGGACAGAACCAGCGCTTCGCTTCCGTGATATAAGTTTCAGGATCGGTTTTAAGTAGGTTGTACAGGTTGATAAGATCGGGATTGATGTCTGCAAGCAGGTACTGTTCAAAGTCAGTATTCAGAAATACTGAGCCGGCACCGACAAACGGTTCTACCAATTT
Source organism: Vibrio sp. 10N.247.311.51 (assembly GCF_041467855.1). NCBI lineage: Bacteria > Pseudomonadati > Pseudomonadota > Gammaproteobacteria > Vibrionales > Vibrionaceae > Vibrio > Vibrio sp. 10N.247.311.51. The sequence continues at coordinate 31,169 of NZ_JBFSVK010000034.1, forward strand.
ACGAGCAGGTGGCAGGTGACGTTGGATGTCTTCAACTAGGCCATATTTACCACCAGCCCATTTTAGAAAGGCACGCTGCTTTTTCATTTACTGCTCTATCTATCAACTCAAAAATAAGGCTGCGGAATGTAACATATTTTGAGGCTAAGCTCAGGGTTATTTCGCACGTTCTATCTCTCGATGTACTTGATTCATCGATTTTGCCCAAGGTTCCAACTGTTGAAGGGGTTTTGATAACGCACTTACCGCGTCTCTCGCCACTTGAATCGTTGGGTAATCTTGATAAGTGATAATAAACCACTTGGTGTCGTTGCGAAGTGTTGGGTAAATACGAACCTTGTTCTCAAGGTCATACTCTTCAATGAAAGATTGGACGTCTTCCAATGAGGTCATCGCACTCAACTGCAAGGTATAAGCTCGCGGCGAGATCGCTTGTAACTCTTCACGAGCAAATGAGAAGGTAATCTTTTTAGTCGGCGGTGTTGAATCAGTTAGATCTGATTCTTCATCAACTGTTGGTTGTGGTTCGGCTTGTGCTGCATCAGGTTGCGCGCTAGCCGCTGCCTCTGTATTTTCCTCAACAGCCGCATCAATCGCGCTGGTATCGGCACTCTCAGGCTTATCATCAAGCAGAGCATCAACCACGTCAGAAGTGATCACAACGCGTTGCTGATCTTGTTCGACTTCCCCAACACTCGCGGTATCTTCAACGACAGTTGGCGGCAAAGATGAGCTATCGTCGTCAGCGCCTTGGTAACTCATGTCAGCTTCGGTTTCAGAATCTACCATTCCGTCGATACCAGCTTGCTCGGTACCACTTTCCACTTCAAAAGTTGGGATAGCTGTCTGTTCAATCGGTGCGATAAGCGACTGCGCTTTATCGTCTGGTGTTGGCTGACTGAACATCCACCAATAGCCGCCACCAATTAAAACCAACAACAAGGCCACCACAATCGCGATATTGATCGGTGAGCCAATAATTGAGCGAATAATAATCCTTTTTTCCACTTTCAATTCTCCTAAAGCCATTAACTCACCGGGCAGAGGTTGCGCTTTACTAAACGCACGTCGCACGCGAGTTTCAGACTCATCATCAATATATCGAATCACCAGTGATTCAAAGAAATGTTCAGCTTCTGGTTGCGAAAGGTCATCGATCTCGAGATCGATAGGCTTGTGTTGTTGACCGTAACTCAAACGCGTTAATAACGTATCTAAGTGGCCAGGTTCCGAGAAGAGAACGATATTGATCGTCCATTGAGGGTTTGATTGAGCTTCTAGTACCAACATCCATAATTCGGATACCAATAGCTCAGAAAGTCGTTGGGCATCATCAACGACGATAACCACATTACACGGCTCTCCATCCAGTAACCTAGTCAGGCTATCTGATAAAGAATCATGTTGATTAAACAGGGGATCAGAAACAATTTGGCTAAGAATAAGCGCGCGGCGTTGTTGATCGTCTTGGCTTGGATGACAAAGCAGTAAACACTGATTTTTTTCAGTCGACCACGCTTCCAGATAACGCTGAGCTAACCAAGAACGGCCCGAGCCAGCTTTGCCAGCCACCGTCACAAGGTTGGAACCAAAGTTAGTCAAAAGCTGTAAGCGCTCTAGCAGCTCAACTTGAGACTCTAACTCTAATACTCTTAATTCATGAGCCAAACTCATTGGGGATCCCTACTGATAAGATCGATCAGTAAAACGCTTCAGTTGCCTAGAGTTTAGCTAGGCAACCTCACAACCAAATTTAAAGAGTACGGCAGAAATCGATCGCTTGTTTAATGATGTCTTGAGGCACATCAGCAACCACTTCAGCAGTACCAATACTTGTTGGTAATACCAAACGCAACTGACCAGACAGCACTTTTTTATCGCGCATCATGTGCTTCATAAAGTCTTCAAAAGACATGCTTTCTGGCGTATGGATTGGTAGTTTCGCATTCTTGAGTATAGAAATAATTCGCTCAAGTTGCTGCTGAGAGATCAGCCCCTGCAATTGAGCAGTTTTCGCTGCCATTACAGTGCCTGACGACACAGCTTCACCATGTAGCCAATTACCATAGCCTAGTTCTGCTTCAATCGCATGACCAAATGTATGACCTAGGTTCAATAACGCTCTGATTCCTAACTCTTTTTCATCTAAAGCCACCACTTCAGCCTTAATTGCACAACAACGAGCAATCGCGGTGATCAGTGCCTCTTCATCAAGTTGATAAAGTTTCTCTAGATTCTGCTCCAACCAATCAAAGAAGGCTTCATCGTAAATGATGCCGTATTTGATCACCTCAGCAATGCCAGCTGCAAACTCACGCTCTGGAAGCGTTGATAAGCAGTTAGTATCGATGATCACAGATTTCGGTTGGTAAAAAGCGCCGATCATATTCTTGCCAAGAGGATGGTTTACTGCGGTTTTACCACCAACAGAAGAGTCCACTTGAGAAAGAAGGGTCGTCGGGATTTGAATGAAATCAATACCGCGCTGGTAACAAGAGGCAGCAAAACCGACCAAGTCACCGATAACACCACCACCTAAAGCAATCACCACCACATCGCGGCTGTAATTTCCTTCAAGCATGTAGCTCATCACTGAATTGAACGTTTCAAGGGTTTTGTACTGTTCACCGTCTGGCAGCTCGAGAAGAGATGTCTGACAGCCGACTTGATCCAATAGCGATAAAATTTTATCAGCATAAAGAGGCGCTACTGTCACATTACTGATAACAACAACTTTCTGCTTACCTGATAAAAAAGAAAGGTACGCCGGGTCTTCAAATAACCCGGCGCCAATAGAGATAGGGTAGCTACGCTCAGCTAGATTGACCGTAATCCGTTCCATGGGTTTGCTCTCCGAAAAAATGAACTTAACGTTCTTCTAGCATTTTTACGATCTGGTTGGCTACCACTTTTGCACTTTGGTCGTCAGTACGAACTGTGTAGTCCGCCACTTCTTCGTATAGTGCGTTGCGAGATACAGCTAGATCTTCTAGCACATCACGCGGGTTGTCTGTTTGAAGTAGAGGGCGTTTCTTGTCGCGGTTAGTGCGAGCAAGTTGCTTTTCAATTGTTGTCTCTAGGTATACAACAATGCCTCGTGCAGATAGACGGTTACGGTTTTCTTTGCTCAACACTGAACCACCACCTGTCGCAAGAACAATACCTTGTTCTTCTGTCAGATCATTGATTACAGATTCTTCGCGCTTACGGAAACCTTCTTCGCCCTCAACATCAAAAACCCATGCGATGTCTGCGCCAGTGCGCTCTTCGATCACAGTGTCAGAGTCTAGAAACTCCATATGAAGTTGGGAAGCTAGGTGTCTACCAATTGTACTTTTGCCGGCGCCCATTGGGCCAACAAGAAAAATATTGCGTTTCTCAGCCATGTTTTTAGCAGTAATTTACAACGTTAATTCAATGACATCGCCACAAGGTAGGTCAGTACAAGTACTGAAATTAAAAGGCCCGTGGCACCGATTCCTCACAGATAATTCGTGATAAGACCCGAAATTATCAAGGTTAGGTGCCACTAATGCAACTTTATTTTTAATCTAATTGTTCATTACTGAATCACAACTTTGGGTGTGACAAAAATAAGTAGTTCACTTTTACCCACATTTTCATAGCTGCGACGGAACAATGCACCCAAAACTGGCAGGTCTCCCAACAGAGGAACTTTATCCACCGTACTACTCACGCTGTGCTGAAATATCCCGCCAAGCACGACAGTTTCACCATTATTAACAAGCACTTGCGTACCTATTCTTTGCGTGTCAATTGCGACTGCTTCACCGGTTCCGGTTTTTACCACTTGCCCTGGTCTATCTTGAGTCACGCTCAAATCCAATACCAAACGATTGTCGGGCGTGATCTGCGGTGTCACCTTAAGACTCAATACAGCTTTCTTAAACGCAACCGATGTAGCGCCACTTGAAGAGGACTCTAAGTAAGGAATTTCAGTACCTTGCTCAATATAAGCCGGCTTTTTATTGGTGGTGATTAAGCGTGGGCTAGAAATGATTTCAGCTTTCGACTCTTGTTGCAGTGCCGACAGTTCAAGATCAAGCAAGGTATCTGAGCCCAGCTTGGCCACCTGAAATGCAATACTCGAGGCGTTCGGCGATGTTGCTCCTAAATTGACGTTGAGATAGTCATCAATCACGCTGCTGCCGCTATCGTCGTCATACGGCGTAATCGTTGATGGGTGGTTACCTTCGATTGAACCGCCAACGGTGAAGCTACCGTTGGTTGAAGAAACGCCCCAGCGCACGCCAAGCTCATCTAGGTTACCCTCGGTAACCGTGACAATACGTGCCTCTATCTGCACTTGCTTCACGGGAATGTCTAGCGATTCAATGATGCCTCGGATCACGGCAATGTTTTCTTCCAATTCACGAATGAGCAGTGAGTTGGTGCGCTCATCAATGGTAATTGAACCACGATCGGACAACATGCTCACCGCACCTTCACCACCAATCATGTCAGCAATGTCGGTGGCTTTTGCAAAATTAATCTTGATGATTTCCGATTTAAGCTCCCCTAACTCCTCTTCTAAGCGAGATTTTTCTAACGCTTGTTGCTCTCGAAGGTCGAGCTCCGCTTTCGGCGCGACCAAGATAACATTGCCATCAACACGCTTATCCAAGCCTTTAACTTGCAAGATAATGTCGAGAACTTGCTGCCAAGGTACGCCATCTAAGCGTAACGTCAGGTTTCCGGCTACCGAATCAGACACCACGAGATTGAAGTCGTTGTAGTCGGCAATCAGCTGCAGGACATTTCGTACTGGGATATCCTGGAAGTTAATCGATATCAGCTTACCCTCTTTCTCTAGAATGCTTTTTTCTTTGGTCGCTTCATCGATCACCGGTTTGCTGATCACCACCTCAATAAAGCGTCCCTTTAGATTGTATTCATACTGATAGTCATTGCTAATCGTCGCTAGAAGCCGAGTGCTTGGTGTCTCTTTATAGACTTCAATACCTTCAACCAAGGTAGCGAAATCCTTCACATCCAGCAGGTAGAGCTTGTCATCATCAACCTGAGTATTGATTAGCTCGATACTTAACCCTTCCTGAGCTCGTTGAACATCCACCACTGCTGTGCTGGTCGCCAGCTCAATAATGATGACGGCGTCTTTATCCTTATTGACCCTAAAATCAATATTCTCCAATTTGTTCGGTAAGCTCTCGGCATGGCTGAGCACGCTAACAACCAACATCACAGACACAGCAAAACCTTGTAGAGCCTTGCTCACTAATCCACTTATTCCTTTAATCATATTTACATCTCATATCCACATCATGTGACATTGGTTTACTTCAGAGCTAGCCTAACGTTGCGCTTATGCCAACAACCTAAGCCATCTGGAAGAGTTTCATTAATCTGAACGTATTGGCTCGTCACCTTAGTAACTCGGCCATTGTTTAAGCCGATAAACTGGCCTTTCTTAACGTTTACCACGTTGCCTTTCGGTGTTTGCACTAAGCCAAACACGCTTGAGCCACTGCCCATCACGCCTCTCAAACGAAGCTTACTCAGCGGGTACTTCTCTAACTTGCCATTACGAGAACGGGCGCTGGGTTGCCAACAGTCTTTCTTAACCAAGGGTTGGTTTTGCACAATGGCTTCTTTAGGCAGTTCAAAGGGAGGACGCAAAGATCGGCGCTGATAAGTCGCCGCCGTGAATTCAGTTGCTGGGACAAGTTGCTCGACGTCTTTTCTCGCCTTGGCTTCAACCTGCGCGACAAAGTCTTGCAGTGAGTCTTGATTAGCCTTGCAGCCTGACAACGCAAGCATCAATACGATTGAGTAAAACGCGCTATTGGGTTTCATCATTGACCTCCGATTTAAACTGGTAGGTATAAGCTCGAACCCTAAAGTGCAGCGTGCTACTTTCTTGGCTGACTCGCTGCCAATTCACATCATCAAAGCTGATAATGCGCGGCAGCTTGGCGATGGCAGCAGAGAAGTCCCCAATCTCGTGATAGTCACCTGTCAGCTCAATATTGAGAGGTAATCGATAAAGGAACTCCTTGTTCTGCTTTTGCCCCCAATCAATTCGCGTAAACGTCAGCGCGTTATCCAAGCCGAGCTCATTCACTGAGGCCAACATACTCGCCAACTCCTTTTGAACAGGTAGCTGCTCTAACAAGTAATCGTAACGGCTGGTTAACTCATCTAATTGGTTCTGAAGTTTAGGCAAGGCTGCAACCTTATTAGCCTTTATTCTCAAGGTCGTTTTTAAGGTCTGCTCCTGTTGCTTCATCTGTTTCAGCTCCTCATCGAGCGGCAGCACATAAAGCCAAGTGCCAACACTTTGGATTAACACTATCAACACCAGAATCACGAGAAGCTGAGGCAATAATGGCCATTCGGTGATCTCATCAACATCGAGATCTTGCAAGCTCATCCTATTTTGAAGGTTAGCCATGATGCGCCCCCTTATCTTTTCTGCTCGCGGTTGTGTTGTCTAAAGACACAGGGCTAAACACAAAAGAGACCTTGAAGGTCTGGAACTCTTTATTAAAGCGCTTGCGGTTATGAACGATAGAGTGCATCTCGACCCCTTTCAGGGAATCTGAACGCTCGAGGTTATCCAACATGGTGGCGAGACGAGCAGTACTGTCGCTGATGCCCGACATTTCAATCTCCTGACCATTCATCTTTATCTTGTCGACATATACGCCCTCAGGAATCAGTTCCGGCATCAGGTTCATAAAGTCGGTGGTCTTATTGCGGCCAAGCTGCAGCGACTCCACTACATCAAGACGAGTCAGAATGGCTTTGTGTTCTTGCTCTGCGACTTTTAACGACTGAATTTGTCGGTCGAGCTCAGCAATGTACTGATTGAGGTAATTGAGGCGAGCTTGCTGCTTGGCTTGTTGGTCGTGAAAATAGTGACCAACCGCCCATTGCCCTATAAGCGCAATGATGACGCCAAGAATGACCAGATGGATAAAACGCTTCTTGTGCTGAGCACGAATCTCATCACGCCACGGCAGCAGGTTAATTTGATGCAACATGCTTCTCTCCCTGCCACTTGACTCCACTCATCGCCATACCCGCCGCGATACCAAAGTGTTGCCAGTCCATCGGCAGTCGGCGTCTCTTGGCGACCTTATTATCAAACAGAGACAAAGGATTCAATGACTCACAGCTCAGCTGAAAATGACGTTCTAGCTCTTCGGTTACCATAGGAATGCTGGCGCCCTCGCCCATCAGCCAGATCCCAGAGATAGGTTGCTGCGCATTTCCCGATGAATAAAGCTGCAATTGACGCTTGAGCTTCTCAATCAGGTTAACAATGAATTGATGTGTCTCTTCCATAGTACCGAACACGCTCTCGATATCATTCGGGTCATCTGAGCTGCGAAGATCTTGAGTGCCAAAGGCGATGTCTTTATAGAAAGGCGCCGAATTCTGCGGGATAACCCCTAGCGAGGTTTGGTCGATTCCAACATCCACCAGCAGCCAGTTTTTCTTATCGGGATACAGACGCGAGGCCAATTGCCAGATATTGAGTAGCCCATGCGCCTGTGTATCCACCACCACAGGTTTAAAACCAGCCTTAGTTAATGCATCCGATCGGCTATCCACCACTTCCTTACGAGTAGCGTATACCTGATAACTGCTTGTCGAACCTTTACCAAATCGTTTGTCTTCCAGCTTTACAAAATCTAAACTCAGCTCCTCGATAGGAAAGGGAGATTGATGGGCGAAGGTTTGATAGATAGAAAACTCTTTTTCTCGGTCTTCTAACTCACTCTCTATTTGCAGTACTTTGCTGATCACTGTGTTATCAGGTACCGAAATGGCGACGTTGCGACAGCCAAAAGGCAGTCCTTTCCTAAGTTCTTTAAGTTTCTTAACAGTTTTCTGATACTCCAAAGTATGGTTAGCTGTAAAAATGTCGTCCGAAATCGGCAGCTCTTTGTATCCCACTAGGGCATACAACTCCCCCACGGGTTTTAGTACCACGGCTTTGATGCTGTGATGATTTATATCTATACCTGTAATTAATGATGAACCCATGTGACCTAGCTCCTGAAGTGCCAAGCATTTCGTTGATTATCTAGGGGTTGTGATTATTAGTTAAATAAGCGTTAATAAACGAAAGCTAAGTTTTTAGCCTAGAGTACAAGGGTTTGCTGCTTATCAGCCTTAACTAATCAGGGATTATCCGGTGAAGTTCATAAAGCGATTATTCATATTTACATTGATTTGCATGATTCTTGGAGTCAGTACAATTTTCGGGTTTTATTATTACGTAAAACCAGAGTTGCCTGATGTTGCCACTTTGCGTGACGTAGAACTCCAAACGCCGATGCAAGTCTTCAGTCAAGACGGTAAGCTGATCTCTCAATTTGGTGAAAAGCGTCGTAATCCAGTGACTTATGACGAGATTCCTCGCCACTTAGTTGAGGCTCTGATTGCCACCGAAGATAGCCGTTTCTATGAACACCCAGGTATTGACCCAATCGGTATCACACGTGCCGCACTCGTGGTTGCCATGTCGGGTTCAGCAAAACAAGGTGCGAGTACTATTACTCAGCAGCTTGCGCGTAACTTCTTCTTATCTAATGAGAAAAAGATCATGCGTAAGATCAAAGAGATCTTCATTGCGATCCACATTGAGCAGCTTTTGAGTAAAGAAGAGATCATGGAGCTTTACGTCAACAAGATCTTCCTTGGTCACCGTTCGTATGGTTTTGGCGCGGCAGCACGTGTTTACTTCGGGAAGGATCTTCCTGATCTAACGCTAAGTGAAATTGCGACGCTTGCGGGTATGCCAAAAGCACCTTCGACAATGAACCCTATTTACTCTGTTGAGCGCGCGACTAACCGTCGTAACGTTGTATTGCGTCGTATGTTAGACGAGAAATACATCACTCAAGCAGAGTTCGATGACGCTCGTAGCGAAGAAATTATCTCGAAATACCACGGTGCAGAGATCGAACTAAGCGCGCCCTATGTTGCTGAAGTTGCACGTGCTTGGATGGTGGAACGCTACGGTGAAGAAGCTTATACATCAGGCATGAAGGTCTACACGACCGTGGATTCGAAACTGCAAAAAGCAGCGAACCAAGCCGCGATTAAGAACCTACTTGGCTACGATGAGCGTCACGGCTACCGTGGTGCTGAAAAAGTATTGTGGCAGACTGCGCAATCAGCGTGGGATCAAGAACAAATCGTTAAACACCTTAAGTCTCAACCAACCTATGGTGACTTAGTCCCTGCTGTTGTTACCGCGGTTGATTCGAAAAGTGCTCAAATTTGGGTTAAGAACCAAGGTGAAGGCACTATCGAATGGCAAGGCATGAACTGGGCGCGTAAATTCCTAACAGATAACCGCCAAGGACCAGCGCCTTCTCAAGCGAAAGAGATTCTGGCGGTTGGTGAGCAAATCTGGGTTCGCCATGAAGCCGTTACCGGTGATGAAGTCTCTGAAGAGCCGACAGAAGAGTCAGTGACTGCAGAATCAGAAACACCGATTGTATGGCGACTAAGCCAAGTACCGAATGCGAACACCGCATTTGTTGCAATGAACCCGAACAACGGCGCGGTATTGTCGATGGTGGGTGGCTTTAACTTTGTTCACAACAAGTTCAACCGTGCAACGCAATCTATTCGTCAAGTGGGTTCTGGTATCAAACCCTTTATCTACTCAGCGGCGATTGAGAAAGGCTTAACACTAGCCTCACTGATCAACGATGCACCGATTAACCAATGGGATAAGAGCCAAGGTACAGCATGGCGACCAAAGAACTCGCCACCGACTTACGTGGGTCCAACTCGTCTACGTATTGGCTTAGCTCAGTCTAAAAACGTAATGGCGGTACGTGTACTGCGTGAAGTAGGCCTAGATGATACTCGTAACTACCTAACTCGATTTGGTTTTGATATTGACGAAGTACCGCGCTCTGAAACCATTGCTCTGGGCGCTGGTAGCTTAACGCCAATGAAGGTAGCTCAAGGTTACTCAGTATTCGCTAATGGCGGCTACTACGTTGAACCTTTCTACATCAGCCGCATTGAGACACCATTTGGTGAGACTGAATTTGAAGCGACACCAAAAGTGGTTTGTAAAGACGATTGCCAACAGCAAATGACCTCAGACCCAATGGCTGATGAGTTTGCAGAGCAAGATGTGGATGCCAAAGTACAATACGCACCTCAAGTTATCTCTGAACAGAACGCATTCCTTGTTCGTGAAATGATGTACAGCAACATCTGGGGTGGCGGTGATTGGAGCGCAGGTACTGGTTGGAACGGTACAGGTTGGCGTGCACAGCCGTTGAAGCGTCGTGACATAGGCGGCAAAACGGGTACCACCAACGATTCGAAAGATACTTGGTACAGCGGTTACGGACCTGGCATGGTTGCAACGGTATGGGTTGGTTTTGATAACCACAACCGCAACCTAGGCAGAACCAAAGCGAACTCAAATCTTGGTAAGAACCAAATTACGGGTGCAGAAGCTGGCGCGAAAACAGCAGAACCTGCATGGGTTGATTTCATGGGTACGGCGTTAGCGGGTGTTCCTGCTGAGCGTAAAGAGATTCCAGAGAACATCGTCCGTGTTCGTATCGACCGTGAAACTGGCTTACTGACCAATAAGTTCGATAGCTCATCAATGTTCGAGTACTTCGAGAAAGGCACAGAGCCAACCGAGTACATCACTGAACGCTTCAATGATGACATCTACTCAACCTCATCAGGTGAAGCAGTAGAAGAACTGTTCTAACTAAGGTTTGTAGAATCTAGTAAGATGAACCAACAAAAAGGGTTGATATGCATTCATATCAACCCTTTTTTTATATCTATATCTGACCAGCTTGAGCTCTGAGATCGAGTGTTAAGCTGTTTTCTCCAGTTGAGTTCGGATAGTCTCAGCCAATTGCTCGAAACGTCCCTTCAATGGAGAACCCGGACGGTAAGCCACGACAATTCGACGTGAAGGTGTTGGATTCACCGCTGGCACGTAACACACACCATCTTTCTGCTTTTCCTTTGGCACCGATAACTGAGGTAGCAAGGTAATACCCGCCCCCGCCGCGACCATGTTACGCAGCGTTTCTAAGCTGGTTGCCTTAAAACGTTCATCGTCTTTTGCGCCCGCAGCAAAACAGAAGCCCAAGGCTTGGTCTCTTAAACAGTGACCGTCACCTAGCGCCAGTACGGTTTGTCCATTTAGCTGCAGCATATCGACCGTGTCTTGCTGAGCCCACTCGTGATCACATGGGACAGCAACACTTAACGGCTCGTCATACACATCAATCTCTTTAAACACCGCCGTTTCATCAACCGCAGCCAGTACCAAGCAATCAAGCTTGCCATCTTCAAGTTGGCTCACTAACTGATGGGTCTGAGCTTCATGTAGGTAAAGCTCAAGATCTGGGAAGCTCTCTTTAAGATGAGGAACAATCTTAGGCAAGATGTAAGGACCCACGGTGGGAATAAAACCAATGTGCATTGGCCCCGTCATCGCTTCACCGTGTCCACTCGCCATATCTTTAAAAGTTTTCACTTCATTGAGAATACGCTTGGCTTGTTCAACAAGTTGTAACCCTGATTCTGTAAATATTACCTTCCTTGGACTACGCTCGGTTAACTGAAGTCCAATTTCATCTTCGAGTTTGCGTATTTGACCGCTTAGTGTCGGCTGACTGACAAAGCACGCTTCTGCCGCTTTTCGGAAGTGTTTATGCTCTGCGAGCGCCACCAAGTATTCAAAGTCACGAATGTTCATGATCAGTCTCTTACCTCAGGTTTTAATAAGAACAAGGGTTCTAATAGAAACATTTAAAATAAAAAATGCTCTTGATAGAATTTACCTATCAAAACCATAACATCAAACGATTAGAGCTATCAAAGGATTTATCTAATAATGGGCTCAACGAAACGAAACAGAGCGAAGAAAAACGTTAAGCTCTGATAGAACAAAATTAAAAATACTATTTAAGGAAATCAATATGTTTGCATCTAAAGAAGGTCAATCAATCCCTCAAGTAACATTCCCAACTCGCCAAGGTGATGCATGGGTTAATGTAACGACTGAAGAGCTATTCAAAGATAAGACAGTTATCGTATTCAGCCTACCAGGTGCGTTTACACCAACATGTTCTTCAAGCCACCTTCCTCGTTACAACGAGCTACACTCTGTATTCAAAGAAAACGGTGTTGATGACATTCTGTGTGTTTCAGTAAACGACACATTCGTAATGAACGCTTGGAAAGCTGACCAAGAAGCGGAAAACATCACATTCATTCCAGATGGTAACGGTGATTTCACAGATGGCATGGGTATGCTAGTTGAGAAAAACGACATCGGCTTCGGCAAACGTTCATGGCGCTACAGCATGCTGGTTAAAAACGGCGTGGTAGAAAAAATGTTCATCGAAGAAGATGTACCAGGCGACCCGTTCAAGGTTTCTGATGCTGATACTATGCTTAACTACCTTGCTCCTGAGCACAAAGAGCAAGAGTCAATCACAGTATTCACTAAGCCAGGCTGTCCTTTCTGTATGAAAGCAAAACAGAACCTAATCGACAAAGGTCTGAACTACGAAGAAGTGGTTCTAGGTAAAGATGCAACAACAGTAAGCCTACGTGCAATCTCTGGTCGCACTACCGTTCCTCAAGTATTCATCGGTGGCAAACACATCGGTGGTAGCGAAGAACTAGAAACTTTCCTAGGCTAATCGCTTCATCGCCGATATAGGCTTAGAAGTATCCGCTAACCCACCCTCTTGTGGGTTAGCCATTCCAAACGCTCTTATCTGAGTTTTGGAAAAAGAATATAGCTGGCGACTCGCCTGTCTTTTACTAACCTATAGTTAGCAATAAAAGCAGAGTCACAAGCTAAACCTAATAAAACAGAATCACAAAACTGACCCACTATCCTGACTCTCAAGAAACCACCAGAGTTGGAGGGGTTTGTTCAAACCAAATTTAGCCATTGCGAGAAAATTATTATGAAACAAGTCAATGTAGATGTAGCAGTTATCGGGGGCGGTACGGCAGGTTTAGGTTCTTACCGCGCTGCAAAAGCACACACTGACAGTGTCGTGATGATTGAAGGCGGCCCTTACGGTACAACCTGTGCTCGTGTTGGTTGTATGCCATCTAAACTGCTTATTGCAGCAGCGGAAAGCGTACACCAAATCGAGAAAGCTCCGGCTTTTGGCGTTCACCCACAAGGTGATATCGAGATTAATGGCCGTGAAGTGATGGACCGAGTGAAGTTTGAACGTGACCGTTTTGTTGGTTTTGTTTTAGAAGGTGTTGATGAAATTCCAGAGCAAGACAAGATCTCTGGCTACGCAAAATTTTTAGACGACAACACACTACAAATTGATGACCACACGGTTGTCACCGCTAAACGTATTGTTATCGCAACTGGCTCTCGCCCTGCATACCCTGCCGTTTGGAATGAGCTTGGTGATCGTCTGATCATTAACGACGACGTGTTCAGCTGGGATGATTTACCAGAATCGGTTGCGGTATTTGGCCCTGGTGTTATTGGTCTTGAGCTTGGTCAGTCACTGCACCGCTTAGGTGTGAAGACCAAACTGTTCGGTTTGGGTGGTCAAGTTGGCCCAGTTACCGACCCAGAGATCATGGCTTACGCAGATAAAGCTTTCAATGAAGAGTTCTATCTAGATGCCGACGTGAATATCGAAAGCATGAAGCGTATTACCACTGAATCGGGTGAGGCTCGCGTCGAAATCCAGTTCATCAATAAACAAGGTGAACTAGAAACTAACGTCGTCGAATACGTACTGGCAGCAACAGGTCGTCGCCCTAACACTGACAAGCTTGGCCTAGAGAATACCTCTCTAGAACTTGATGAACGTGGTGTGCCAATCGCAGACCACTACACGCTACAAACATCGCTACCATCAGTATTTATCGCTGGTGATGCGAGTAACCAACTGCCTCTACTGCATGAAGCAGCAGACCAAGCTCGTATTGCGGGTGACAACGCAGGTCGCTTCCCAGAAATTCGAGCAGGCCTACGCCGCTCTAAAATCTCGGCAGTATTCTCTGACCCGCAAATCGCAATGGTTGGTGAAACTTACAAAGAGATTACCACACGCTTAGGCACATGTGGCTGTTTCGCAACGGGTGAGGTGTCTTTCGAGAATCAAGGCCGTTCACGAGTGATGCTACGCAACAAAGGTATTCTGCACGTTTACGGTGAGCAAGGTACAGGTCGCTTCCTAGGTGCTGAAATGATGGGACCAAACGCAGAACACTTGGCTCACCTATTAGCTTGGGCACACCAGAACAAGATGACGGTTTCTGAAATGCTAGACATGCCGTTCTACCACCCAGTAACCGAAGAGGGTGTGCGAACTGCGCTACGTGACCTGAATGCGAAACTGCACCTAGGTCCAGAGATGGTGAAACACTGTCTGGATTGTGGTCCGGGCTGTTAATCTCAGACTATCGTTAGTCAGTTAACAAACGCTAGATACTAAAAAGGAAAGCCATTGGCTTTCCTTTTTGTTTTTGGCAACGAGCAAATAACTGATTCCCGACCACGCTCCTTCGTCGCTACCGGGAATGACGCTGCTTTAAATACTGAGCAAATCCGAAGCCCAATAAGAACAACGCATAAACCAATCCAAGCTTTAACTCGTCATTCCAGAATCGAGGGACGAGGTATCTGGAATCTCTTGAAGCAATTGCCTGTCGCTAAATACTTAGCTATTACTTCTCAGCAGCAATCACAGAGATCTCAACAAGTAGTGCTTCACGAGCCATGTCGCCAGTCACACATGCGCGAGCTGGAGCGTGACCTTCTGGAACCCATGCATCCCAAACTGCGTTCATTTCTTGGAAGTCTTTCATGTCTTTCAAGTAAATCGTTGCTGACAGCATGTGCTCTTTGTCGCTGCCTGCTTGCTCAAGTAGGGCTTCGACTTTATCCAGCATCGTTTGTGTTTGCTCAGTGATGTCTTTGGTTGCATCAGCACACACTTGGCCACATAGGTAGATAGTGCCGTTGTGTTTAACAATACGGCTCATGCGTTGTTTGGTTTCTTGGCGCTCAATCATCGACTTTCTCTCTCTGTGTCACCGTGATCCAATATCTTGTGACGTGTTATTATCAGGGCAACAAGCATAACGCGAATCAAACCCAAGATGACATGCATTCATTGCAATAAAAGTGAAAAAATCCGTAACAAGCTCGGTCGTTGCCAGCGTTGCATGAATCAGCTGATGGTGTTGTCGATTTTGAGTTGGGGAGTATGGTGGCTATTTTTCAGAGAAGACCCAAAAACCATCAATGCCATCGCTTTGATGATGGCCGCTTTCGCATTCAGTGGCTCGCTGTCGCTGCATTGGGTAATGAAGTTTGTCGTGCTGCCTTTAAGGAACAAAAAGCGTTAACAGAGAGACGTTGCTAGATAAGCGATAAAGGCTAGATGTCCAATTAAATAACTCGCCTTAGCAAGTCGTCATCACTTCCCAAACAGCAGATAGAAAAAAGCCCCAGAACCAATCGATTCTAGGGCTTTCTTAGAAAATTCTAAGAAAAAGCAGTGGTACTTTAATAGACCGGGCTTTTCTTAGTTTGTTCCCAAAAAAGATCATATTTTTGATCTTTTTTTTAGGAACTATAAAATCAATGCCTTATGCAACATTAACCTTAGCAATAATCTGCTCTACCAAGTTCACTTCCAACGCCACTTCATCACATGCATGTTGACGAGGACACTGGTCACAATCTTTCAGAACCTTCTCAGGCAGTAGAGATTTCGATGTCGGTAAGAAATCATGCTTCATGAAGAACTCAGGTGTACGAGTCAGCACAAACACCTTCTTGATGGCCATTTGTCGCGCTTTCTCAACCAAGTGCTGCACAATCGCGGTACCCTGCCCTTGACCTTGCCAGCCAGCCTCAACACCGAGCGAGCGAATCTCCGCTAAGCCAGAGTCATACACATAAAGCGATGCACAACCTGTCACCTCACCATGATGCTCTGCGACCGCAAACGAGCCAATATCACGCACCAGTTCATTACGAGAACGAGGCAGGTTTTCACCCATGTTCGCCCAGTAAGCGACCATACCTTCTAACGCTTCAATATCGGTCAGACGAGCAGGACGAACCTTGACGATGGAAGTGTCACGCTGTGATAAACGTTTCTCAGCTTGGTCAACCGCGTAAGCCACTTGCTGTGGAGATACACCGCCTAGCGCGCTACGTTTTTCAAGACACGATTCAATGGTCAGGATGTCATACACATCCTCTTCAATCACCTCAGAGAACTCTTTCATCTCCGCGATGGTTAATTCTTCTAATGCGCAGCCTTTGGCAATCGCCGCCACTACTGTTACACCAACAATATGGTGAGCTTCACGGAAAGGAATGCCTTTCGCTACTAGGTAATCAGCCAGTTCAGTTGAGTTTGCATAGCCTTGCTTCGCCGCTTCAAGTGTACGTTCGCCGTTCACTTTAATGCCGTCAAAACAGAGCGCTGCCATTTCCATACAATCATTCCAAGTATCTAAAGCGTCGAATAGACCTTCTTTATCTTCTTGCATGTCTTTGTTGTACGCCAAAGGCAGAGCTTTTACTGTCATCATCATTGCCGCTAATGAACCGTATACACGGCCAGTTTTGCCACGGATAAGCTCTAGCGCATCTGGGTTTTTCTTTTGTGGCATCAGAGATGAACCTGACGTCACGGTATCCGCTAACTCGATGAAGTTTGATTCACCTGAGTTGTAGAAAATCATATCTTCTGCAAGACGCGAAAGGTGAAGCATCGAGATAGAAGCAATCGACATTAGCTCCATCACATGGTCACGGTCAGAAACTGAATCTAGAGAGTTGCGCGTTGCACGACGGAAACCTAAGTTGTGAGCTAACTCTTCACGGTCCATCGGGTAAGCCGTTCCAGCAAGGGCACCAGAACCCAGCGGACATGTATCTAGACGCTTAATCGCATCATTCAAACGTGAATAGTCACGCTCAAGCATTTCAACGTAAGCCAAGCACCAGTGAGCAAAAGTTACCGGCTGAGCACGTTGTAAGTGAGTGTAGCCAGGCAGCACGGTTTCTTGATGCTGAGAAGCAACGTTCACCATTTGGCTTTGTAGGCGATCCAGTGCCAATAGCAGCTGGTTACCTTGCTGACGACACCATAGTTTCAGGTCGGTCGCCACTTGGTCGTTACGAGAACGGCCAGTGTGAAGTTTTTTGCCCAAGTCACCGACTTTGCCGATAAGTTGCTGCTCAACCCAGCTGTGAATATCTTCTGCATCAGAACGTAGAATCTGTTCAGGATCTTCCATCACCTCAAGTTTTAGCTCATTCAGCGCTAACTCAAGCTTCTGTTGCTCTTCTTCTGTTAATACGTTGACCGACAGTAGAGCTTTAGACCAGGCAATTGAGCCCACAATGTCTTGCTCAGCCAATCGGTAATCAAAACGAAGAGAATCGTTAAAATCTTTGAACCGGGTGTCTGCTGCTTGGGTAAATCTACCGCCCCATAATGCCATTGTGTATCTCCTAATTGCACAGTGCTCACTGTTTTTGCAAATGATAATTCTGATTAAGATTCAGTATTTTTCTGATGGTTTAAACTTACGGCAATTCAAAATGAAAATAAAGTATTAATTCATTATTTTAACATATTTATTCACCAACAGTTCAATCCATTGATTATTTTTAGCGTGGAGCGCGAATTATATGCCATCCGATAGGAAAAACCGAAGCTGATTTATTAGGCAAATAGAAAGTAAAAAGCCCACTCACTAATCAATAGTGAATGGGCTTTGCATAATAATGTCTGTTTACTGACCTTCAACCTTTCGCTAAAGGCTAGCTCACTAACTCATTGTTAGGATTACTTTTGGCTATTCAGAGCACGGATACGGCTTGACAGCGAGTAAAGGCGGATGAAGCCTTCAGCGTGGCTTTGGTCGTAAACTTCATCTTCACCAAAGGTTGCAAACTCTTCTGAGTACAGGCTGTTGTCAGAACGCTTCTGAGTCACCGTTGCATGGCCTTTGTAAAGTTTGATAACCACTTCACCATTCACGTCTTGTGCTAGCTCTTCTGTCGCGGCAAGGATTGACTTACATAGTGGAGTGAACCAACGACCATCGTATACAAGGTGAGAAGCCTTAACACCTAGCTCTTCACGGAATTCGAATGCCGCTTTATCAAGAACTAGTTGCTCTACTGCACGCAGTGCTTCCATCATGATTGTGCCACCCGGAGTTTCGTAACAACCACGAGACTTCATGCCAACAAGACGGTTCTCTACGATATCGATACGACCAACACCGTGCTTAGCACCCTTCTCGTTTAGGTAAACCAGTGCGTTGTATGGCGTCATTGTTTCGCCATCAACCGCAACCACTTCGCCTTTTTCAACTTTAAGTGTCACTGTTTCAGATTCGTTTGGCGCTTGCTCAGGGTCTACAGTCCAAGCCCAGCAATCTTCGTTAGGTGCATTCCATGTGTTTTCAAGAACGCCGCCTTCTGTTGAGATGTGCCATGCGTTTGCATCACGCGAGTAAATCTTAGTAAGAGAAGCCGTACAAGGGATGTTACGCTCTGCTAGGTAATCTAGACACTCTTCGCGACTCACTAGATCCCATTCACGCCATGGTGCAATTACGTGTAGGTCTGGTGCTAGTGCAGCAAATGCGCCTTCAAAACGAACTTGGTCGTTACCTTTACCTGTACAGCCGTGACACAGTGCGTCTGCACCTACTTTACGTGCGACTTCAACCTGTGCTTTCGCAATGATTGGACGCGCCATCGACGTACCTAGTAGGTATTTACCTTCGTAGTAAGCGCCCGTTTTCAGCGTTGGGTAGATGTAGTCAGCAACCATCTCTTCTTTAAGGTCTGCGATGTAACACTCAGATGCACCAGAAGCTTTTGCTTTCTCTTCGATACCAATCAACTCTTCGTCGCCTTGACCAACATCCGCAACAAATGCAACCACTTCACAGTCATAGTTCTCTTTCAACCATGGAATGATTACTGATGTGTCTAGACCGCCAGAGTAGGCTACTACAACTTTCTTTACGTTAACTTTGCTCATTTTCTTTCTCCTAGTTTCCATACTGCACATGGCGGTCAGCGTTGGAAATGACTTCATAATTATATGTTTATTTAATTTGTCTAAATTCTTTAAGTAGTGACTCGTTGTGAGACCTACTGAGGTAAAAACTGTGTTCCTATGCTTTTACCTGAAAACAGTTGTGTTAGCTTTTCTGGGTATCGCCAAGTGGCAACTTCGATTGGTCGTCCAAGGCCGTTAGCGGCTTCTAGTGCAGCTTGAACCTTAACGATCATGCCGTCAGTAATCACTTTACCTGTAATAAGGTCATCAGCTTGTTGTTGATTAAGGCTTGGGATGAGGTGGCCTTTGCCATCCAACACACCACTTACATCAGAAAGCAGTACCAGTTCAGCATCAAGCGCGCCTGCAACCGCAACCGCAGCTTGGTCGGCATTGACGTTCATCAGTTGGCCTTGTTCAGTTAGACCAATTGAGCTGATGATTGGCAGTGCGCCCGCATTAAGAATCGCTTGCAGAACGGTTGAGTCGCCCGGCTCCGCTTTTCCTACCGCGCCCAGTTCAGGGTTTAGTTCACTCACTTTGCATAAACCACCGTCTGCAAGGCTCAAACCAACGGCATTGATACCGTCTTTAATTGCCTGACCTTGAAGTAGTTTGTTGGCTGTGCCCGCTAATGCACCAGCGATCACAGGGATCTGGTCATAAGGAGTAACACGTAGCCCTTCTTTCTTAACGGTTTCGAGGTTCAACTTATTCATCAAATCATCAACAAGGTAACCGCCGCCGTGAACAATCACGATTGGTCGTTGTGCCTGTTGTTGGTAAGCAGAGATCGCACCAAATAACTTGCTAAGTGTTTCACCACAAGATAGCGCAGCGCCACCTAACTTTATGATTAATGGTTGATTATTAAGGCTCATATCTAGATTCCCTTACACTAGCGCAGTTAATGGTGCAAAACCATAACGTAAATTTAAACACTGCATCGCTTGGCTAGATGCACCTTTTAATAAGTTATCAATCGCTGAAACAACGATGATGTGCTGACCTTGAACCTTCCAACCTAAGTCGCAGAAAGGCGTCTGTTCTACATCTTGAATTCTTGGCAATGTCTCTTCGAGTAATCTCACCGCAGGTTTACCTTGGTAAGCTTGCTCGAAGGCATCTTGTATCTGTTGTTCTGTCACGCCTTCAGCCAATTTCATGGTGATGGTCGCCAAAATACCGCGCTTAAAGTTGCCGAGGTGCGGAGTGAAAATTACATCACATCCTAAATGTGCGGCCATTTCAGGTTGATGACGGTGATTGAATACACCATAAGCTTGCAGGCTCACTTCGCAGAAGCTGTTAACCATCGTCGCCTTGCGGCCCGCACCAGTCACACCACTAGTTGCGTTAATCACTGGCCATTGGTTTTCATCCAGTAACTTGGCTTCAACCAAAGGCTTAATCGCCAGTTGTGATGCCGTTGGGTAACAACCCGCTACCGCGACAAGCTGAGCTTCTTTAATTTCTTGTTCGTTCCATTCCGCTAAACCGTAAGCCGCTTTGTCTAGCCATTGTTCGTGTTGATGTTCAAAACCGTAAAACTCTTGATAGAAGTTTTCGCCTTTAACTCTGAATGCACCCGATAGGTCGAAGACTTGGCAATCGTTCTCTAGAAAGATTGGCGCTAGGTCGTGACTGACTTCGTGTGCCGTTGCTAAGAAAATCACATCAGACTGTTTAGCTACTTCTTCCGGATTTGTTAAAGGTTGTACTGGCATATCAATCAAGCCAGCTAACTTACCGTGCAGTGCTGCAATAGGTTTACCTGCGTCTACACTATTGGCTGAGACATATAAACCTGATAGCGTGAGCTCAGGGTGTCTGTTTATCATTAGAGCCAGTTCTGCTCCTGTGTAGCCGCTTGCGCCAATGATCGTGGTTTTCAACATCTCAACACATCCATTCCTGAGGTAAGTTACATTTCAAATTTGACTATTCATACTTAATTTTTAGCTTTATTTGATTTCTTATGCATTAAATATGATTTAATATGTGTTTTACCGACTTATGGTTTTCCTGTCAATAGTAGAAGTGAAGTTATTATGCAATTACCGAGTTTTCTTGAGGTCTACAAAGGCCTAATTTCCACAGACTCTATTAGCTCGACCGATCCAAGCTGGGATCATGGCAACGAGAAAGTGATCGAAAAAATGGCTCAATGGTTTAAAGACGTAGGCTTTAGCGTTGAAGTCGTGGAAGTCGAGCCCGGCAAGCATAATATGGTCGCTAAGATGGGATCGGGCGAAGGTGGCTTGCTACTCGCAGGACACAGCGACACAGTGCCATTCGATGAAGGACGTTGGAACTTCGACCCTCACGCACTAACAGAACACAACAATCGCTTCTATGGGTTAGGCACGGCCGATATGAAAGGCTTTTTCGCTTTCGTTTATGAAGCGGCAAAGAAGATGGATTGGAGCAAACAGACCAAGCCGCTATATGTATTGGCAACCTGTGACGAAGAGACCACCATGTTAGGTGCGCGTCATTTCACTGAAAATGCACCGTTTAAACCGGATTACTGCATCATTGGTGAGCCAACTAGCCTAGTGCCGATTCGTGGTCATAAAGGCCATGTTGCCAATGCAGTGCGAGTAACGGGTAAATCAGGTCACTCTTCTGATCCTGCATTAGGTGTCAACGCCATCGAGATCATGCATGAAGTGTTGTTCGCTTTAATGCAGCTGCGTGACAAGCTAGTCAAAGAATATCACCACCCGGGTTTCGCAATTCCAAACCCAACGCTAAACCTTGGCCATATTCACGGTGGCGACAGTGCCAACCGTATCTGTGGTTGTTGTGAGCTGCACTATGATGTGCGTCCTTTACCAGGTATCAGCCTAGATGGCTTGGATAACATGCTGCGCAGCGCACTTAAGGAAGTGGAAGCAAAATGGCCGGGCAGAATTGAGATTACACCTCTGCATGAACCTATCCCAGGTTACGAGTGCCAACACGACCATCCATTTATCGGTGGCATGGAATCCGTTTGTGAGATTGAATCGCAAACCGTGAACTACTGTACTGAAGCGCCTTTCCTTCAAGAACTTTGCCCAACCTTAGTTCTGGGTCCGGGCTCAATCGACCAAGCTCACCAACCAGATGAGTTCCTAAGCTTCGATTTTATCGATCCAACGATTGATGTTCTGAGTAAATCGATCCGTAAATATTGTTTCTAGTTATTACTTTTCTTCCAATATTTTCGTATAAAAGCCACCCGAAAAGGTGGCTTTTATTCTGCCATCCCTGACACAGCCTGATCTTGTAATTAAATTTCACTTTAATTCCGAACTATTGGAAAATTTACTTCTCCCGCATTTCGAAAACTAATAATTGCAAACTTAGAATGCTTTATTTGACTAGATACAGCACTTTTCGCTAGATTGTGTACTTAACAAGGAACAATGGATGTAATTTTTTTACGAGGCAGGATGACAATGAACGAGAAATACGCCGCTCTCAAGAGTAACGTAAGCATGCTGGGACGCTTGCTAGGTAACACAATCCAAGATGCACATGGTGACGTTATCTTAGAGAAAGTGGAGACTATCCGTAAACTTTCCAAATCCGCCCGCGCAGGCAACAAAGCTGACCGTGACAGCCTAGTTGAAGAAATCAAAAACCTGCCGAACGAACAACTCACTCCTGTTGCTCGTGCATTTAACCAATTTCTCAACCTCACCAACATGGCAGAGCAGTACCACACCATCTCTCGCCACTGTGAGGAGCATGTTTGTGAACCAGACGTGCTGCAATCTCTATTTTCCAAATTAAACCAGAATGACATCAGCAAGCTAGATGCGGCTCAAGCCGTTCGCGACCTGAACATTGAACTCGTTCTGACTGCACACCCAACAGAAATCACTCGTCGCACCATGATCAACAAGCTCGTTAAGATCAACGAGTGTCTGTCTAAATTAGAATTAAGCGACCTATCACACAAAGAGCGCGTGAAAACAGAACGTCGCCTAGAGCAACTTATCGCTCAAGGTTGGCACTCAGATGTGATTCGTCAGCAACGCCCTACGCCACTTGATGAAGCGAAATGGGGCTTTGCGGTTGTTGAAAACTCACTTTGGGAAGCTGTGCCAGATTTCCTACGTGAAATGGATGGCCGACTAAAAGGCTACCTTGGTGAAGGCCTGCCAATTGATGCGCGCCCGGTACACTTCTCATCTTGGATGGGCGGCGACCGCGATGGTAACCCATTCGTAACGCACACCATCACCAAAGAAGTACTGCGCCTATCTCGCTGGAAAGCCGCTGACCTTTACCTAGGTGACGTAAACGAGCTGATTACCGAACTGTCGATGACTAAGTGTAATGATGCCGTTCGTGAACTAGCGGGTGATGAGCACGAAGCTTACCGTGCAATCCTAAAAAGCCTACGTACTCTGCTGAACAACACGTTAGAAGTGCTTGATGCGAAACTGCATGATGCTGAAGTACCGAAGAAAGAAACACTGCAGAACATCGACCAACTTTGGACACCGCTGTACGCGTGCTACCAATCGCTGCACGAATGTGGCATGGGCGTAATCGCAGACGGTTCTCTACTTGATACCCTGCGCCGCCTAAAAGCATTCGGTGTACACCTAGTGCGTCTCGATGTTCGTCAAGAAAGTACACGTCACTCAGATGTGTTGTCTGAACTGACTCGCTACCTAGGCATTGGCGACTACGACCAGTGGAGCGAGCAAGACAAGATCGCTTTCTTAACCAATGAATTAAGCTCAAAACGCCCACTACTTCCTCGTGATTGGGAGCCATCTGAACAGGTTAAAGAGGTTTTGGACACCTGTAAGGTCATTGCTGCTCAACCTCGTGAAGCCTTCGGTGCTTACGTGATTTCTATGGCTCGCACTGCATCGGATGTACTGGCTGTTCACTTGCTGCTGCAAGAGTGTGGTTGCCCATACCGCATGGACGTATGTCCGCTATTCGAAACGCTAGATGACTTGAACAACTCAGAAGCGGTAATGAAGCAGCTAATGAGCATCGATTTGTACCGTGGCTTTATCCAAAACCATCAAATGGTGATGATTGGATACTCTGACTCAGCGAAAGATGCTGGCGTAATGTCTGCAGGTTGGGCTCAATACGACGCGATGGACAAGCTGGTTAAGGTTTGCGACGAAGAAGGCATTGAACTGACTCTATTCCACGGTCGTGGCGGTACGGTTGGTCGTGGTGGAGCTCCGGCGCACGCAGCCCTTCTCTCTCAGCCACCTAAGAGCTTGAAAGGCGGCTTACGTGTAACTGAGCAAGGCGAAATGATCCGCTTTAAGCTGGGCTTGCCAGATGTTGCCGTAAACAGCTTCAACCTATACGCAAGTGCGATTCTAGAAGCGAACCTTCTGCCACCACCAGAGCCTAAACAAGAGTGGCGCGACCTAATGGAAGTGCTGTCTCAGGTCTCTTGTGAGGCTTACCGTAACGTGGTTCGTGGTGAAGAGAAATTCGTACCTTACTTCCGTCAAGCGACGCCTGAGCTGGAGCTAGGTAAACTGCCTCTTGGTTCTCGCCCTGCGAAGCGTAACCCGAATGGCGGCGTAGAAAGCCTTCGTGCAATTCCATGGATCTTCTCTTGGAGTCAAAACCGTTTGGTACTTCCTGCATGGTTAGGTGCTGGTGAAGCGATTCAATACTCAGTTGACCAAGGCCATCAAGCGCTACTTGAAGAGATGTGTCGTGAATGGCCATTCTTCTCAACTCGTCTGGGTATGTTGGAAATGGTTTACTCGAAGTGCAACATGGAAATTGCGAAGTACTACGACCAGCGTCTTGTTGACGAAGAGCTATTACCTCTGGGTGAGTTACTGCGTGAACAGCTACAAAAAGACATCAAAGCGGTACTGAATGTAGAAAATAACGAGAACTTGATGCAAAGCGACCCTTGGGGGCTTGAGTCAATTCGCCTACGTAACATCTACGTTGAGCCACTAAACATGCTTCAAGCAGAACTGCTTTACCGTACTCGTAAGTGTGAAACACCACCAGCAGAGCTCGAAGAAGCGCTAATGGTGACGATTGCAGGTATTGCAGCAGGTATGCGAAACACTGGTTAATTAGTGATTCCTACTATAACCCGATCAGCATTTATATCTAAAAAAAGAACAAAAGGTCGCCACACGCGACCTTTTTATTTTGCAAGATAACCACTAATGAGTATTTTGTCAGTTTTTTGGGTTATTTTGTCCATGTATTCTACTTTATGCTTATTATTTAGATATACTACTGCTCCGCTGCGGAAACACTCCAAAAAAATAATCTGCAGCAATTTGACCAATAAACTGGTCAACCTAGGTGATAAACGGCTTTGTAAGGTGACATAACCAACCGATGAGTTGGTGCTACTTAGACATAACCAATATAACGTGCCATTAGAAGCACACTTGTTGTTTAAGTATTTGTTTACTGTTTACCATTTGGATTTCAGACATGTCATTACCACACGTAATTCTAACCGTTTTAAGTACACGCGATGCTACTGGTTACGATATCACAAAAGAATTCTCCGCAAGCATTGGTTACTTCTGGAAAGCTAGCCATCAACAAGTTTACCGCGAGCTAAATAAAATGGCTCAGAACGACCAGGTAACTTGCGTGCTTGAGCCTCAAGAAGGCAAACCTGATCGTAAAGTTTACTCTATCACTGATGCTGGCCGTGGCGCGCTAGGTGAATGGTTTGAACAACCAACTGCACACCCAACCGTTCGTGACGAGTTCTCAGCTAAGCTAATGGCTTGTGCTGTACAACCTTCTGACGCTTACCGTGTACAACTTGCTGAGCTAGTAGAAGAGTCTCGCAAACTGGTTTCTCACTACAAAGAAATCGAAGCAGCTTACTACGCAACGCCATCGACACTAGACAAGCAAGCACGCCTTGAGCGTCTAACACTTCGTCGTAACCTACTTATCCGTGAAGCATGGATTGTATGGGCTGAAGAAGTACTGCTTGAACTTGGCGCTCTAGCTTAAGTTAAGCTAGAAGCTAGAAGCTAGAAGCTAGAAGCTAGAAGCTAGAAGCTAGAAGCTA
>NZ_JBFSVK010000035.1:0-57297 GCF_041467855.1 Vibrio sp. 10N.247.311.51
CTAGAAGCTAGAAGCTAGAAGCTAGAAGCTAGAAGCTAGAAGCTAGAAGCTAGAACTGCAGCATAAAGCATAGAAACAGAAAACAAAAAGCCAGCAATCCAAATGGACCGCTGGCTTTATAATGTTCACTCTTGTCGCCCTTTCACTTGATTTGAAGGTGATTGAGTGACTCTACACAATCACTCAACACGCTCATCATTTCAAATCAAAATGCCTGGTAAGACAGAGCACATACAAGTCAACGTTACAGTGCTGCTTTCTTCGCTTCTGTAATCCAACCATCGAACGTACTTTGGTTCGCTTTGATCCAACCGTTTACGTGCGCTTCGATATCCGCAGAGCTGTTCTTACCTTTACTCATCATCATGTTCTGAGCACTTACATCATTGATGTTAAGTTTGATGATTTCAAAAAGCTTCGCTGCTGATGGATTGTTCTTAGCAAACTCTTTGTTCGCAATAATGCGCATAGAGTTCATTTCGAAGCCGTAGTTTTTGCCGTTAGATAACGTCGTATCCACGTTCGAACGCTCGCCAGGAAGTGCTGAGAAAGGAACTTCTAACCAAACTACATCTTCGTTAGGCACCAATACGCCACTTACCCAGTAAGGTGTCCACGTGTAGTAAAGGATTGATTCACCTTTTTGGTAACGAGAAATCGTATCTGCAATGATTGCAGCGTAGTTACCTTGGTTGTGAGTTACCGTATCGTCCAGTTTGAACGCTGAAAGTTGATGTTCAATTACCATCTCACAACCCCAACCTGGGTTACAGCCTGTTAGGTCTGCTTTGCCATCACCGTCCGCATCAAACAGCTTCGCGATTTTTGGATCGGTTAATTGACCAATGTTTGTGATGTTGTACTTTTCAGCCGTTTTCTTATCAATTAGGTAACCTTGAGCGGCGCCGCTTACATATTGGCCTTCACGGTAGAATTTCTCATCACCACCAGCCATTGTGTATTTGTCAGCATGAAGCGGGAACCAACCTACCGTTAGGAACGTTGCGTCACCCTTTGCAATCGAGGTGTAGCCTACGTTGTAGTCCACTTCTTGAGTTGATTTCACGTCATAACCCAGCTCTTCTAAAGCACGGTTAACGATCAATGTTTGGAACGTCTCTTCCGCTACAGACGATTGAACAGGCTGAACTGATACGCCCTCACCCGGTAGGCTTGCTGCCCACACGTTAGTTGATACCGCTAATGTCGAAACGATGCTTACTGCAAGTTTACTCTTCCATGAATTATTCATTGGTGTTTTTCCTTAATTGAAGTTCTGATTTGTTACCGCGATTAAGTACATTCAGTACAAGGGAAACAGGCCCCATGCGATACCAGCGTAATTTTGTATTACCAGCGTTGACACCCAGTACTTGGGTGATGCGGTCTAATAAGATGGCTAAGATAACGATGCCTAAACCACCAACAGCGGCCAGTCCCATATCCAAACGGCCGATACCTCTCAGTACCATTTGACCTAAACCGCCTACCGCAATCATTGATGCGATAACCACCATCGATAACGACAACATCAGTGTTTGGTTCACGCCCGCCATGATAGTTGGCAATGCAAGTGGCAATTGAATTCGGTAAAGCATTTGCTTTTTGCTTGCACCGAATGAGTGACCCGCTTCGATCAATTCTTCCGGAACTTGCTGAATACCCAAGATGGTCAAACGAACAACAGGAGGAAGTGCGAATATGATGGTCACCACGACACCCGGAACGTTACCGATACCAAACAACATTACGATCGGTACTAAGTAAACGAAGGCTGGTGTGGTTTGCATAGCATCCAAAATTGGGCGCACGAATTTAGCCGCCGTGTTACTTCGGGCGAGCCATATCCCCATGGGTAAGCCAATTAACAGACAGAAGAATACGGATGTCATGACCAGTGACAATGTGGTCATTGCTTCAGACCAAGCGCCAATCAAGCCGATGAAAGTCAAAGACACGGCCGTTGCAACGCCAAGCTTCAAGTTTGAAAACTGCCACGCCACTAGAAACAATATGATCAACATGAAGGGGGCTGGTGTAGACACCAACGCCGTTTCAAATGAACTTAGAATAAAATCGATAGGCACACGAATCGCTTGGAATAATGGGCGTCCGTGCTCAACTAACCAATTCAGTCCAGACTCAACCCAAGTGTCGACAGGCAACACAGCCTCTGCAAAAGGGTTCAGTGGATCAAAAGGTGTCGTTTCAACGGTTTCGCTGCTTAACCAATCCGCTGATGGTGAGGTATCAGTGGCTTGACCCCAAGGATCACTTGCAGGTTGAGCTGCAGGAGCCGATTGAGACCATGGATCATTGTTTGTTTGTTCAGACGACATGATCTACCCCTTATCCAATGTTTGTAACAGTCGTGACTTAGTCACCACGCCAAAGTAATTACCTTGCTCATCCACAACAGGCACTGAGTAAGGCACACCACCAACTAGGCCAAGCACATCATTGATTGGTAAATCAGGGTTCAGCGTTAATCCATCATCAAGCTGCGCGCTGACGAGTGATTTGTTCTCTTTGTGGGCTTTGCGAAGCGATTCGATAGAGACAATGCCGGAGTAACGGCTGCTCTTCTCAATTACGATGCCGTATTCGCGGTCATTATCCATCAAAATTTGTAGAGCGGACGCTGGGCCATCGTGTTCTGACTTTTTAAATACCGCAGCTGGCTTCTTACGCGCAATGTCTTTCACAGTAAGCACGCTTGCCACGTTCACACCGCGGAAGAAAGCTTCGACATAATCGTTGGCTGGGTTATTAAGAATATCGTCTGGAGTACCTACTTGAACCACTTCGCCATTTTGCATAATCGCAATTCGGTCACCAATACGCATCGCTTCATCCAAATCATGCGAGATGAAAACGATGGTTCGTTTATCGTCATTTTGAAGGCGAATAAGCTCATCTTGCATTTCAGTACGAATCAAAGGATCGAGCGCCGAGAACGCTTCATCCATCAACAAGATATCTGGGTCACATGCTAGTGCTCGAGCCAAACCAACACGCTGCTTCATACCACCAGATAGTTCATCTGGGTAAGATTCTGAATATGCGCCAAGGCCAACACGCTCTAGCGCTTCAAGTGCTGAGTGCTTTCGTTGTTCAACTTCAACGCCCGCAAGCTCTAGACCAAACGCGGCATTTTCGATAACCGTCATATGCGGCATCAAAGCGAAATTTTGGAAAACCATGGAGATGTTGTTGCGGCGAACTTCGCGGAGTTCATCTTCTGAGATGTGGGCAATGTCTTTGCCTCGAAGAAGCACATTGCCTTTGGTAGGTTCGATCAAGCGGTTAAGAAGGCGTACTAGGGTTGATTTGCCAGATCCTGACAGTCCCATTATGACGAATATCTCGCCTTCTTGAATACTAAGAGAAACATCGTTAACGCCGATCGTTAGCCCTGTTTCTTCAAAAACTTTATCTTTGTTCGCGCCTTCATTAATCATTGTAAAAGCACGATCGGTGTCTTCACCAAACACCTTGTACAGTCCCTTAACTTCCAGTATGGGATCCATGTAATCTAATCCTTTCTCAGTTATTTAAACTTAAAAATGGTTATTTAAACCCGAAAAACGATTAGCACTCTAAGTAATTAACGCGTGCAAATCAAGGAGCATCGTTCGGTAAAACAAGGCAAAAGACCAAAACTAGGCCAGTGACACCAAGACAAAAAAATAAGTAAAGATACAACAAATTACTGATAAATAAAGATTTAAATTACACAAGCACGCGAGCGATATTATGTATTACTTAGTTGTAGATTATTGAATATTAATTTTACATTAGAGTAATTAATAGGCCAAATGAACCAACAAAAGCCACAATTAGTTCGTGCACAAATAATTCGAATACAAACTATTTATTAAGCTTTCATGATGTTTCCGAGGCGAAAGTTCGCTCGGTAGAAAAGATAAGATCAGATATCAATCTCTACCTAAAAACCAAAGGTCAACCGGCTAAAGTCAGCGAGTCGAAATCAACTTTTTCAACCAAGAATTTTAATACATCACACCAACTGTGATACTTGCTGCAAACTCTCAATTAGCGATTACCTAAGCTGGACTTCAACTTGTAGAGTGCTCATTGCTGAGCCATTCTTTATAAAAGAAATAAACATTTTCCCGTGACGAAATAGGAAAAAGATAAGGAATTCGAATGATAAAAATGTTGGTGTGTGATTTTGACGGTACCCTTGATGGAGGCTCATCTCACGGTGTTAACCAGCTATTTGATTACCTCACAGAGCAACCTGATATTCGCTTTATCATCGCGACGGGAAGGACATTATCTTCGATTCGAGTGGGTTTAGAATCGGATAACTACCCGAAACCACACAGTATTATTAGCGATGTGGGCACCAAAATTCATCATGTCCATTCCCAAAAACCAGACCATGTTTGGCATAACCAACTGGAAGCTTCTTGGAACAAATCAAAAGTAGAGACGGCTCTCGCACCCCTTGATTTTATGGGTGAGCGCATAGAAAACCATCAAGGCGATTACAAGATCACCTTTGAAGGAAAGCTTTCAGAGCCTCAACATGAACTGATTGAATCTAGCTTGGAGATGCATGGATTAGATGTTCATCTTACTTACTCTCATGATTGGTACTTAGATATCACACCAAAAGGCGTCAACAAGGCGACGGCGATTCATCACCTACTCGAACAACACGATTTGAGCGTTGCGGAAGTGTGTGTCGCAGGTGACTCAGCTAACGATACGTCAATGCTCACCATTGAGGGCGTAAACTCGATACTGGTCGCTAACCATTACCCAGAAGTTGCTCATCTCTCGGATAGAGACAACGTATACACGAGTAGAGCAACACATGCTGAGGGTGTCTTAGAAGGCCTTAAATACTGGCAAGGGCGTGCAGCAGCGGGTAATTAGAAATAAGTAGAGGTGACCGACTGCTCCCTACTTCCTATCCTTATTTCCAACCGGGAAGCCAATGATCCTTGTCGGTGAGATCCCGCCAGTTGATGTTTTCCTCTCGTTTGGTCATCACCGCTTCTATCAAACAACGAATGACCTCCCCTTCTTCAAACTCGACCTCTGTGACCATAAAGTGTTTTTCTTTCTTTATTGGGCTAACGGCCGTCCATTTACTGCGAAGTAGTTTCTTTGGATTGATTCGATTCATGAGCTTATTTCTCGCTTAGATGTCATTGATTATTATGGGTTGTCTAGCCGACATTGAGTAATAGTCTTCATCGCAAGAAAAGGATCAAAAAAAGCCAGCGATTAGGCTGGCTTCGTTCAGTGAGCTATTTCTCGTTAAAGATTAGCCGTTTTTAGGTGGATCAAATGCCGTGAGTTCTAATACTGGACCTGTGTATTTTTCAATCTTCACAAGCGCAGAGTTTGCAGCACAGCCATTCGCCAAACGAGAAGTCGGGATATCCAACGTAAGCACGTTACAGCCACCGTTTTTACATAGACCAGTGTCTTTATCTAAATCTGGCCAACCGCCTTCATGGATACATACAGAGCCTTGTTTGATGCCGTCCGTCACTAATGCACCCACCAATACTTGTCCACGACCATTGTGTGCACGAACCAAGTCACCCGTTTTAATGCCTCGAGCTTTCGCATCTTCAGGGTGAATTGAAATCGGCTCACGGTCTGCAATCGCGTACTCTTCGCGGATCTTCGCGTAGTTGAACTGGCTATGCAGACGGTGCGCGGCGTGCGCTGTCATTAGTTGCAGTTCGCCATCTTTAGCGTTGCCTGTGTACTCTGTTGGTTCTAACCAAGTTGGGTGTGCTGGGCAATCATCTAGTTGGTAACCTTCAATGGTTCTTGAGAATATCTCGAACTTGCCACTTGGTGTACCTAGTGGGTTCATGATTGGGTTCTCACGAAAATCAGCGTAACGAACAAACTGTGCGTTCTTCTCGTTCCACTTCATCTCGATCAACTGATTATCTTCCCAGAACTTGCTGAAGTTAGGCATTACGATACGCTGACCACGGCCACCTTGCTGTGCGGTTTTGTAGAAACCATACAGCCATTCCATCTCGGTCTTGCCTTCGGTGTACACATCACGACCACCCGGAGCAAGTAACTCAGACATGTCCGCAAATACATCGAAATCGTTACGAGCTTCACCTTGTGGCTCAACCACTTTCTTCATTGGTACTAAGTGTTGGTTACTGTAGTCACCCGTCATCGTCATGTCATTACGTTCAAACGATGTAGTAATTGGCAGAACAATATCCGCGTGCTTAGCTGCTGCTGTCCAGTATGGTTCTGAGATAACAATCAGCTCAGGTTTTTGCCACGCTTTGATTAGGCGGTTGGTATCTTGGTGGTGAGTAAAGTTCGCACCGCCTGCCCACCAGATCATTTTAATCTCAGGGAATGTTAAGTTGTGACCATTGTGATGGTAGCTTGAACCCGGGTTTTCTAGCGCTTCAACAATACGCGCTACAGGGAAGGCATTAACAGAACCCGATACCGCCCAGTCGTTACCAGCCGATGAACCACCGCCAAGAGACGCTGAAATCGCAGGAAGTACACCCGCATCGCGTGCAGGGTTACCACCGTTTGAGTAGTGGTAAGAAAGGCCAAAACCACCACCTGGTAAACCAACTTGACCTAGCATCGTCGCTAACGTAACCAACATCCAGTGGCGTTGTTCACCGTATTGTTGACGCTGCATCCCCCAGCCAGACATCATCATAGTACGGTTCTTACTGAAGATATCCGCTAGCAGTTCCAGTTGCTTCACTGGTACACCACAGATCTCAGACGCCCACTCAGCAGATTTTTCCACGCCGTCTTCCTTACCCATCAAGTAAGCTTCGAATACGTCGTAACCTGTTGTGTATTTACCCAAGAATTCTTTATCGTGCTTGCCCTGTTTCACTAACGTGTGTGCGATACCCATCATCATGGCTACGTCAGTCATCGGGTGAGGAGCAATCCACTCTGCGTTATCACCAAAGAACTCAATAGTCTCAGAGCGCATTGGGTCAATCGCAATCACTGTCTTGCCCGACTTCTTCAACTGGTGGAAGAACTCAAGACCTGCACAGTCGGTTGAGCTCCAAGCGATCTTCAAGGTGTTAATTGGGTTTAGGCCCCAAAGTACCACCACATCACTGTGCTCAAGGATAACTGGGTAAGTCGTCTGCTGTTCATACACCTCAATCGAACCCACAACGTGCGGCATGATAACTTGTGCAGCACCTGTTGAGTAATCACCTAAGTGACCAGAGTAACCACCAGCCATGCTCATGTAACGTTGTAGAAGCGTTTGCGCTTTGTGCAGAACACCACTTGAACGCCAGCCATAAGAGCCTGCGAATACAGATTCCGCGCCGTACTCTTGACGAATACGTGAGTGTTGTTGGTGAATCAATTTGTACACTTCATCCCAAGAGATACGAACAAATTCATCACTACCACGTACACCTTCAGGTGCAGATGGGTTAGCCAAGTAGCCTTTACGAACCATAGGGTACTTAACACGCGCTTTGGTGTGTACTTGATCAGGGCCTGTGGTCTGCAGGCTATTTGGAACCGTTTGTGCCAGTGCATTCGTCGTCGACACGAGTTTGCCGTCTTTCACTTCACACAGCATTGGGCCCATACGGCCTGATGTTAGAACACCAGAACCACGTTTGTCCGAAGCAATTGCGCTCATCGGCGTCAAAGATGTGAATGCCAACGCACCAGCTGTGATACCTGTGCCTTTCATAAATCCACGACGTGTCATATTAGTCATAATTTTATCCTTCTAATTCTCTTTAGTGACCAACAACGTCTTTCGCGTGGTTTTGGAAGTACTTAGTCAGCAGCTCAAGGTTTTGCTCAGAAATGTCTGTACGGTCGCCCATACTTTTCGCAACAGGTCCCCAAGCATTCACAGTGAAATGGTTTGAAGGAATTTTCGCGTGACACGTTGCACAGTAAACGTTGTCCAACTCTTCTGCATAAGACCAGATTGGGTCTAGTTTATCGACAACTGGAGAAGTGATATCACCCGTTAGCGCAACTGAACGCCACTCGTTACCGTAAGCATCGGCTTTATAGTCACCAGTAGTCAGTGCTTCTTGACCTTTGTCTGTCAATGTCGCAACGATTGCACGTTGGCCTTCACCGAAGTAAAGCACTTGCTCTGCACCTTTCATTTGGAATGCATTCAAAGTCACAGTACGGTTGTCGCCTTCAGCCTTAACCACTTGCAGTTCTGCTGTTGGGTTTACACTGCCGAAGTCACCCATTGCGATATCAGTTACTGGGTAAACCACTTTCGCATCTGCTGGGGTGTTTTTCGTAAATGCAATCAGGGTATCGAACGCTTTGCTATCTAGCTGAGCTTCAGGAGCAAAGTGTGCGACGCCTTTGTGACAATCGATACACGTTTGGTTATTTTCACGACCATAAGCATGCATTTTTGCTGCATCACGAGATTGCTCGAACTCTTCCATTGCATCGAATTCGTGACAAGAGCGACAAGTCGCTGAGTCATTCTCGCGGAATTGAGCCCAAACTGTCTCAGCCATCTCTTCACGGTGTGCTTCATATTTCTCAGGCGTGTCTATCTTCCCTGAAATAAATTCGTGGTAGATGTCTTTGGACGCTCTTACTTTGGTGATCACATAGTCAATCGGATCAGTTGGAATGTGGCAATCGGCACATTCAGCTCGAATGCCTTTTGCGTTACTGAAGTGTACTGAACCTTGGTATTCTTTGTGGGGTGCTTCCATTGTGTGGCAAGAAACACAAAACTCAGTGCTCGATGTATAGTGCATAACGGCTGCAGTTCCCCCTAAGGTTAACCAGCCAATACCTATACCAACCGCCGCTATTAGTGCGATATAACTTTTTTTTATTGTCATAATTCTTAATCATCTTCAACAATTGGTTACAATTAAGATCAGAGTAGTACTTTAGGGGTAGGTCGGTTTGATTTGGATCATAAATGGTATTCTGAGGAACAAAAATTGAACCTTTATGAGAACCCAAGGCCACTTCACGAAATTATCCCCCACCAGATACAATCACCCGCCAAATAAGAGGTGGCGGTTAAATATCTATTATTGATTAATCTAACATCAACGAGACAAAACGGCTTTCTAAGTCAAAGAAGTAAATTGTAAATCTATTACAATATCGGCTATCTATTTTTCATAAACTCCTCACTCAATGAACCAAACAGAATTCCAACAAAAAATGGCGAGTTTTACCTCGATTGAACAAGCGCTTGATTACTTCGAAATTGGGTTTGATAGCAAGTTCATCAACCAAAATAGAGTCGAGCTTGTGAAACGCTTTAATGGTTATCTGATCCTGTCAAAACCCGATGATTGGTTCTCAGGAAGAAGAGCGCTGAAAAACGCTTATTGTAAGGTTCAACGCAGCAAGTTAGATCGCCACACGCGTTCTGCCTGTCGTGGGTGTACAACTTGCCAGCGTCGATAGGTCGGAAGTACTGTTCAAAATAGAGAACTAAAAAGTAGATAGTTGAAATAACATCTCATTACGATTTAGTTAGTGGTTTGCTCGAAAAAAAGTGTGCTAGTCTTACGGCAACTCAACTACGAGATAAAAACTACAATGAAAATTTTCAGCAATTTCGAAAGCGGCAACATTCACGTCGTTTCAGCAGATTCACCACAAAACATTCAACTGACTATCCCAGCAGACTACCAAACTGAAATCTCTCAGTGGTTTCACTTCCGCTTAGAAAGTGAAGCTCAACAAGCTCACCACTTTGAAATCGGTCAATTGGCGACATCTGCCTACCCTGAAGGCTGGAAAGATTACGATGTGGTTGCATCGTATGACCGTGAAGAGTGGTTCCGTATCCCATCTCAGTTCGATGGCGATACATTAAGCTTTGATATCATCCCTGAACACGATTCAATGTACTTCGCGTACTTCGCACCGTACTCATACGATCGTCACCAAGATCTTCTGCACAGTGCTCAAACGCACCCAGCTTGTAAGCTCGAAACTCTAGGTCACACGCTAGACAACAACGACATCACTTTGCTAACTATCGGTGAGCCAAGTGAAGAGAAGAAAAACATCTGGGTTATTGGTCGTCAACACCCAGGCGAGACTATGGCTGAATGGCTGATCGAAGGTCTGCTACAACGCCTACTTGATGAAACAGATACGGTTGGTCGCTCTCTGCTAGACAGCGTTGTGTTCCGCGTTGTACCAAATATGAACCCAGATGGCAGCATCCGCGGTCACCTGCGTACTAACGCGATTGGCGTAAACCTGAACCGCGAATGGCAATCACCTTCTATGGAACGCAGCCCAGAAGTATTCCTTGTTCGCGAGCGTATGCTAGAAACGGGCGTTGACCTGTGTCTAGATATTCATGGCGATGAAGCGATTCCGTATAACTTTGTAGCGGGTAGCGAAGGCACACCTTCTTACAACGAGCGCATCGCGAAGCTAGAGAACCACTTCAAGCAAGCACTGCTCACTATCACGCCAGAGTTCCAAGATGAATTTGGTTACGATAAAGACGAACCGGGCAAAGCAAACATGACTGTTGGCACAAACTGGATTGGTGAGCAATTCAAGTGTTTGGCTTACACCGTCGAGATGCCATTTAAAGATCACATCAGCCACGCTGACGAACTTTACGGCTGGTCTCCAGAACGCAGTGTCGCGTTTGGTCACGACATGCTAGCCGCAGTTTGGGCAACAGTAGACGAGCTATAAGGCGAACTAAGCTCATTAGCTTTACCTGTATCGCCTTTGGTTTATAAGAATCTGGGCTATAGATAGAACAAAGCCCAGCACTTGTAAAAGTGCTGGGCTTTTTAATCTCTGCTTAGAATGAGCGATTTGCGCCTTAAGGAATCTAACGTCAGTCGCTTTTAAGCCACTCTTAGACTTGCAAAAAATACCGGGTATCTTTGCCTAATATGCCTTTGTTCAGACACCATATCTTTGAAGCTTGGGCCTTGTGATAGCTGAACGATCACTTCATCGCCCTCTTGTCTCAACACTGCACCACTAATATCGATACTGTTGTTGTCATGCAACCTCAAGGTGCCGGCCATTGAAAAGCCACGATAAACAGGAATGATGTTACGCATCATCAGGCGTACACCCTTTTCAGACACTTCACTGACATGAAAAAGCTCATCCTTAATTCGCATCACCGGACGTGCCTTTTGAGGGTACTTTAAGCGGTAATATTTGCGTTTCTGGGTGAATGAATCTTCACGCATTAGTGACTCCCTGTCTCTGTTATGTCGGTCAAGCAATAGACTGTAGCTTCAATTGGTCTCAAATAAACACATTCACCCAATTGATAGCTAATTATTATATCGACTTTCCGAGCTAATGCTTTAGAGATTTATACAGAGAAACACGGATTGCTTAGCATTCAGTAAAAAATGAGAACTGAATCGGAAATAAAAACTAAGATGGAAACGAGAACTAAGCCGGAAATGAACTAAACCGATGGCTAATAACCCAATTCTTCGCGTCGCACCCTAAAGCTGAAACAATGCCAACTGAATGCTGAAGCCCACGAATAGAATCCCACACACAATGTTCATCATTTGCGAGGTGCGCTTTTGAACTAACAAGCGCTTAAAGGTATCCGCCATTAAGATCACAACTAAGAACCACATCGACACCACTGACGCTTGAATTGCACCGAGTATCAAACTGTCTGTCACAATCGCCTCTGTTGAAACAAATTGAGGGAATATAGAAAGATAAAACAGGACGATTTTAGGATTCAGTAGATTAGTGAGGAGCCCTTTGAAAAATTGATTATAAAATTTACTTCCCGATGCACTGACCACAGAAAGTACGCCCTCTTGAGCACTCAGTGCCGCACGAAAATGGTTATACCCAAGCCAGACAAGATACAAAACCCCAGCCCACTTTAGCCCTTCAAAGGCCATGGGAGTGTTCGACAGTAATAGGCTTATGCCGTTGGCCGAGATAAAGGCATGAAAAAAGAAACCACATGACACGCCCAACACGTTCACAAATGCGAACAGCTTCCTTTGAGTTAAGGCTGTGCTTAATACCAACAGCGCATTTGGGCCCGGAATAATGGCAATAAAAAACACGATAACAATAAACAGCCAGATACTGTCCCAACTCATTTCGATCTCATTCCATGAACATTTTTAGGGCGGACATTGTACGTCCATTCAGTGCCATTACAATATGATAAACGCTTAATTATCGCGTATGGCTAACAGACATAATTCGCGCGTATAATGAATGTGTTTATCGTGTAACGTACAAAACTGATTTTCTAACATTTGTAGCCCTGTTAGACTCCACCTCCCTTTTGATACTTGGTTCATTTATGTCATTTGCTAGCCTAACCCTTAACGCAAAAACCGTCTCCGCGCTCCCATCTCAATTCAATAAGCCGACAGAGATACAGCAAGCGGTAATTCCTACCATTATTGCGGGGAAAGACGTACTTGCATTGGCTCAAACGGGCAGCGGTAAAACATTGGCGTTCGGCTTACCTTTACTGAATAACATCAACCAAGATGTAAATGAACTTCAAGCTCTGGTCATTGTTCCAACCCGTGAACTTGCATCTCAAGTGACCAAATCTTTAGAGCCGATCGCAACAACTCTCGATATCAAATTGGTAACGCTAACGGGCGGCGTAAATACTGATGATCAACAGCAACAATTATCGACTAAACCACAATTAGCCATCGCCACACCGGGCCGCTTACTCGCTTTAATCAAAAGCGATGAACTGGATGTAGCTCAGTGTTCATCATTGGTTCTTGATGAAGCCGACCGCCTGATCGACATGGGCTTTTGGCCAGATATTCAAGCGATTACTGCAGCACTACCGAGCAAACGTCAGTCACTGTTGTTCTCTGCGACACTTCCGCCCGAATTAGTAGGGCAAGCTGAAGAGCTTCTTTCAAATCCAGTTAAAGTCACGACACACCAAGAAAACAGCGTGGTCGCGGCTATTGAAGAAACCCTGTACTTAGTCAACAAAGGCAGTAAAGCTCAAGCGCTCATCGCACTACTCAATCAACACACATGGCCGCAAGTATTGGTATTTATTGGCGCAAAAGACAATGCCGATGCGTTAACCAAACGATTGAATAAAGGCAAAATCAGTGTGAGTGCGTTACATGGAAATAAGAGCCAAGAAGAACGAGAGCAAGCATTAGAATGTTTCAAAAATGGCGAAACTCGTGTGCTTATCGCGACCGATGTGATGGCTCGAGGCATTCATATTGATCAGTTACCTGTCGTGATCAACTTCGAATTACCGTCACACGCAGCAACTTATGTACACCGCGTTGGTCGCACAGCACGAGCAGGAAGTACTGGCTTCGCGATCTCTCTGGTTAGCCACAGCGAAACTGACTACCTCAATGCGATTCGCACCCTGACCAATAAGCCGTTAGTGTTGCAACCATTAGAGGGTTTCCCTGTTACAGACAAACCTGCATCTGAAGCGACCGCTCGCAAGCGTCCACCTAAAGATAAAATGGCCAATCGAAGAACAGCCAAAAAGAAGAGCATTAAGCAATTTAAAAGCAAACCAAATAGCTCCAAGTAACCAGAAATAGCGCTAAGCAGCCAGAAATAGAATGGTCAGCCCAGTTTGTACTGGGCTTTTTTATATGCAACAAAACATAAATTCACACCCAAAAACTTACCTAAAGTTGCCAACTTAAATGACACTTTTGTGAATTATGATGCCAACGTATTGATTCTTGGTTGCTCAAAAAAAATACTCATAAATCACGTTGACGCCCCTATGTCTGGCAACTAGATTTTTCTATTAGTGTCTACAACAGGAGGTCATTGAAATGAAACGTGCTAGCTCTACATATCGATTACAACTGATTAAGGAAGTGGCAACCCGCCGAGATCGTCAACGTTCCAATGACCCGATGGCAAACTACATACAAACCCTAATAGACAATAAAGATGATTGTGATACTTCGGTTGAACGCAACCAGAGGTTCAGTGGCAGTCATTTTGATGAGCACATAGGTGGTTGGGTAAGTGACCACTGGGGTAACAAGTAGGACAACGAGAGTAATCCAACCAGCACAACCGCTGTAGAATTCGTCTCCGCATTAACCTATCATCTGCAACAATTCCCTATCCTAGAGTAAGCAGAAAGTGTCTGAGTTAAAAAGAGAAAAAGAAGTAATGGTTGCCTTCCAAGTGATACCTCGCGTTAAAGAAGGCAACAACTTCGAAGTGGTTGATAAAGCCATTGAAGTTGTGAAAGCTGCCGATGTGCCTTTCCAAGTCGGTGCGATGGAAACCACGATGAAAGGTGAACTCAGCCAATTACTCGATATCGTTAAAAAAGCAGAACAAGCTTGCTACGATGCAGGGGCTGTAGAAGTGATCACAAACATTAAGATTCACAGTAAAACCACCGAGGCCGATGATACATTTTGCACGTACCATCGTGGTGTAACGAAAGCGAATCACATGTTTGTTTAATCACATTTTTGTTTCTGAAAACTGAGCTTTAAGAAAGACTCTGAAGAACAAGTGGTGTTATTGGAAAGGCATGTCTGAAAGGTGAGAAAGGATTTCCATTCGTTCTTCTTCTGACATCGAATGCCAATCACGCGGAGTCTCTTCAGGGTCATCTTTCGCCCCGATCGGTTTTCGGTCCAGTGCTTTGACTGGCTCTTTTTTGAGTTTTACGTTCTTTTTATTCATACCGACACCACTCCTTCAGGTACAAAGGTACCTACCTTGATATTACACCCCAACCATTATGTAAAGTAATAGTTACTTCGGAGTTAAATAAAATCTAAACACTTCATCTTTAGCCAAAAAGGTCTCTTTGGGGACTGGTATTTCCCTCTTCGTCGACCTGCTTACCAACCAAGTTTTTTTGCTTCATTATTTTTCTTCTATAGCGCTGGCGACACAGCTTTATCACGTGCAATTGTTCTGACGCTGTCATCGACATCCAATTAAACCGCTCTTCTCTTTTGCGCATACAACCATTGCAATAGCCTTTGTCATCGCTTGAACAAACCCCAACGCAAGGGCTTGGAACTTGGAAAAACTCTAACTGCTCCACCATGCCTCCTTACACATTCAAAATTACGCTTACTCTCTCAAAAATAAGCGATTAATTTGTCGCCTAGCTCATGGAATCCATACTAAACTATGACCTTATACTGACACATATAGTGTTTTGTAAACTATACTTTGAACCCATCAAGTTACACTTATTCGGTAACTTCGTTCTTTCCTTTGGAGCCTTATAATATGAAGTTTAGTTCAAAAAAATTACTAGCAGTAGCCGCTTTACCTATGATGCTAGCAGCATGCACAACAACAGGTGACAACGCGATGCAAGTAACACCAACCGATCTACAGCACCATAATTGGGAACTTGCGCAAATTGATGGCAAGGACATTGTGAAAAGCGAAGACCAAGCAGCTCCTCGTCTAGAGATTGGCGAAAAGATGACTGCAAACGGCATGGCTGGTTGTAACAACTTCTTCGGCCAAGGCGAGCTGAAAGACGGTCAATTCCGTATCAAGCAAATGGGCATGACAATGAAAATGTGTCACGGCTCTGCGATGGAAATCGAACAATCGGTTTCTGCTACTCTAAGCGAATGGAGCGACGTAACGCTAACAAACGATACGCTAGTACTGAAAAACGATGTACACACGCTAACGTACACCATTCGTGACTGGGTAAACTAATCCGTCATCGAAACCAAATATTGATTAAAGGAGCCTGATGGCTCCTTTTTTATTGCCAGCTTGCCCTCACTACTTCTTCAAAATTGACGCTCATCGCCGACTTTTCGTACCAACCTCCAATAAACCTCAAAAATCTCTCATTTAGATGCAATAAATTCAACGGTTCAGCGGTCTGTTGCTAGGATGGCAAAAGCCTAGAGTCTGTCGAGTTTTCGAGATGATTACATATCG
Source organism: Vibrio sp. 10N.247.311.51 (assembly GCF_041467855.1). NCBI lineage: Bacteria > Pseudomonadati > Pseudomonadota > Gammaproteobacteria > Vibrionales > Vibrionaceae > Vibrio > Vibrio sp. 10N.247.311.51. Next base: position 15,937 of record NZ_JBFSVK010000035.1, read on the forward strand.
AACAAAACTGAACCTCCAACTCCCTGCTTGTTCTCAAGTAATTGATTGAATTTACTGTTGAATTAGAATTTATTTCAGAAACAGATAGAATAACTGTAGGGAGTTTGAAAATACAATGCTCTTGCCCGTTCACTACCAAATGGAAAAGTTTATGAACAAGATAGTAAGTACGTTAGGAATCATGGCAACCGTTGCATACAGCGCAACCATTTATGCTGATGAAGCATCCACCGACAGCTGGAACCAAATAGAACAGCAGGCAGAAGGAGAAACTGTCTACTTTCACGCTTGGGGCGGAAGCCAAGAGATCAATCGTTACCTACAGTGGGCAGGCAAGAAATTACAAAGTGACTATGGTGTCACGTTAAAGCATGTGAAAGTAACCGATATTGCGGAAACCACCACTCGACTGCTTGCTGAAAAAGCAGCAGGAAAGAACAGTGAAGGCAGCGTCGATATTGTCTGGATCAATGGCGAGAACTTTCGCTCGATGAAAGACAACGCGCTATTGTTTGGGCCATTTACAGAATCACTTCCAAATTGGCAGTATGTCGATAAGTCTCTGCCAATTGATGTCGATTTTTCAGAGCCGACAGAAGGCTTAGAAGCACCGTGGGGCGTGGGACAACTTGTGTTCATTCACGATCAAGAGACGCTGCACAATCCACCACAATCATTCTCAGAGATGTTGAGCTACGCTCAGGCTTTCCCGAACCGCTTAAGCTACCCTCGCCCACCAGAATTTCATGGCACGAGCTTCATTAAGTCTCTATTGATTGAACTAACAAACAATAACCCTGCGCTGGCTCAGCCGGTTTCAGAAGACAACTTCCAAGAAGTCACGGCACCACTGTGGGCTTACTTAGATAAATTCCATAAAGTGGCTTGGCGTGGTGGTAAACAGTTCCCAGCTGGCACATCGGAAAGCATCCAACTTCTGGACGACGGACAGATCGATCTCGCGATCACGTTCAATCCAAACTCTGTTTATTCAGCACAAGCCAGTGGTCGCTTAGCCGAAACCACTAAGGCTTATGCTCTAGAAAGCGGCGCTCTATCTAACATTCACTTCCTTGCGATTCCTTGGAATGCCAATGCAACCGCAGGTGCTCAAGTGACCATTAACTTCTTACTGAGCCCGGAAGCACAGTCTCGCAAAGGTGACCTCAATGTTTGGGGCGATCCTTCGGTTCTGAGCAGCAAGTACCTCACTGGCAGCGCTAAAAACACCCAGCAATTTAAATCGGTTGATGAACCACACCCTAGCTGGCAAAACGCGCTCGAGAAAGAGTGGCTTAAGCGATACGGTAACTAGTCTGCATGCTACGCGCTCTATATTTTGTTGTTATAGCTGTATGCATTATCCCAACCATTCCTGGGGTAGCGGGAGTCGTGGCTTCGTCACTGAGTTTAATCCCACCTCTAGGTTTAGAGGAGCCAACACTCAACGGTTTTAGCCAAGTCTTTCAGTGGGAAGGTGCTTGGCACTCTATTGGCTTAAGCCTAGGTTCAGCAATTGCAAGCAGCTACATAGCCTGCTTCCTGACCTTTTGTATTCTTCAAGCCTCTTGGGGAAACAAGTTTTGGAGAAAGATTGAGTTTACGCTATCACCAATGCTTGCCATTCCACATGTGGCTTTCGCTATCGGCTTTGCTTTTCTGTTTAGTCCAACGGGGCTTGGCGCAAGAGCAATACATCACTTACTCGGCGAATCGGCTACGAGCTCTGAATTGGCGTTATTGGTGAAAGACCCATACGCGTTCGGCTTAATCATTATGCTCGCACTTAAAGAAGTCCCCTTCTTGTTGCTGATGAGCATTTCGATACTTCAGCAAATTGATGTAGAACGTATCACCAAGGTCAGTGCATCACTCGGTTACAGCCGCGCTCAGATCTGGTGGAAATGTATTTTCCCTCAATGGTTTACTAAGCTTCGATTCCCAATGCTGGCGGTACTCGCTTACAGTGTCTCAGTTGTCGATATTGCTCTGATCATTGGCCCAACCAACCCGCCGACCTTTGCTGTTTTGGTATGGCAATGGTTCAACGATCCGGATCTTAACCTACTTCCGCGAGCTGCTGCTGGCGCGATCGTTTTATTTGGTTTAGCTTCGTTGATCATCGCCTTGGCGCGTTTAGTTGAATGGGCGGTTCTTAAGAACTTTCGAACTTGGCAGTATTCAGGAAGAACAGGGGCTAACATGCCGGGGAAAACCATATTCACAGTGCTTGCTAGCCTTTCATTGCTGATCATTCCATTGATGGTGATTTGGAGTGTTGCCCAACGTTGGCGCTTCCCTGATTTACTGCCGAGCCGCTACAGCATGCGTTTCTGGGAGTTCGAGTGGGATGGCATCATGAGTACTGTGGGTCAAAGCTTATGGATTGGTCTTATTGCTGCTTCAGTCGCTCTGTTACTTGCGCTGATTGCTCACGAATACAGAATCAAATACAAGTGGCAAGTTCCGGGCTTCATTATCGCTATCCCAATGTTAATACCTCAACTCTCGGTATTGTTTGGTATGCAGGTCACGACCCTCTACATCGGCAGTAGTGCCTATGAGTTCTGGGTGATTTGGGCGCATGTTTTCTTTGCTTTCCCGTTTGTGTATCTGTCTTTGGACGGCCCATGGAAAAGCTTCAATGATGGGTTGATTAAAGCCTCGCTCAGCCTAGGTAAATCGCCATTTCAGAGTTGGTATTCGATCAAACTACCAATCTTGCTTCCTGCGATTGCCTTTGCTTGGGCGGTCGGGATCAGTGTGAGTTTGGCTCAGTACTTACCAACATTGATGCTAGGCGCAGGTCGTATTAGCACCATCACTACAGAAGCTGTCGCCCTAACCAGTGGTTTCGACCGCAGAGTGACCGCAATTTATGCCATTTGGCAGGCCTTATTGCCTCTGTTCTTTTTCTCTTTAGCGATATTAGTCAGCCGACTTCAACTCAGATATCGCCGTCTTACTTTCAAAGGTTTCTTAAGTAATGAGTCTGTACCTCAACGACCTCGCCATCCATAAAACCGGTGGTGATTCGCTGTTCTCAGCGCTAAACGTAACATTAGAATCGGGCCAGATACTGGCGTTGATGGGCCCGAGCGGTTGCGGCAAATCCACCTTATTGGACGCCATCGCAGGCCACTTGAATGAAGAGTTTTCGTATTCTGGAAGTGTTTTTTTGAATGACATTCAACTGGATGATCTCCCATCACATCAACGTGAGGTCGGTATTCTTTTTCAAGATGATCTATTGTTCCCTCACTTAAAAGTATGGGAAAACTTGGCATTCTCACTACCTAATTCGTTTAAAGGCTCTGCTCGCCAACAGCAAGCCATGGCAGCGTTAAAAGACATTGAACTGACACACTTAGCAGAGTCTTTTCCCGATCAGATTTCTGGTGGTCAACGAGCGAGAATCAGTTTAACTCGTATGTTATTGGCGAAGCCTAAGTTGGCTCTACTTGATGAACCGTTCAGTAAGTTAGACCAAGAGCTCAGAGCACAATTTCGGGACTGGGTATTTGAGCAATTAACCAAAGCCAATATCCCTACGCTGATGGTGACACACGACGAAGCAGATGTGCCTCAAGGGGCTCAAGTACTCTCTTGGCCATGGAGAAGCAACCATGCTGGATAAGTACTCCATTAAGGTCATTAAGTGGCCATTAAACCAGTCTGCAAAAGTACTGAATCGAGTCGGTATTACCGCTAATCAAACCACCCTATTTGGTTTTTTGGTCGGCTGTTTAGCGTTTCCGGCGTTGGCGTTTGAGCAATATGAGTGGGCGTTAGGTTTCATCATTTTCAATAGAGTTTGTGATGGGCTTGATGGCGCCTTGGCCCGAATCCAAGGTATCAGTGATGCAGGTGGCTTCCTAGATATCAGCCTAGATTTCCTTTTCTATTCGCTGATCCCTTTTGGCTTTGTGATTGCTAATCCAGAACACAACGCCATTGCCGGTGCATTTTTAATCTTCTCTTTTATCGGTACAGGCAGTAGCTTTCTGGCGTTTGCAGTCATGGCAGGCAAACGAGGAATCGAAAACCCCGTTTATAAGCATAAGTCTCTGTACTACATGTCGGGGCTAACCGAAGGCACTGAAACCATCGCTTGTTTCATCGCGTTCTGTATTTGGCCTCAACACTTTGCAGTTATCGCCTACACCTTTGGTGCAGCTTGTTGGCTAACTACGTTCATGCGTATTTATTTTGGGTTCCAGACTCTCAAGAATCAAACCAACTAGTATTAGTTTCAGGTTCCTTTCAAACTAAAACGCCGCTCAGATGAGCGGCGTTTTTATATTCTAGCTAATACTTGAAGCCAATTAGGCATCTGCAGAAGCGTTAATTTTAAATCTCAACACCTTCAAGCTTGAATCAAGGTCGACATCGACAAACTCAGGCGGGTTGTCCAGACGCTCAATGAACTCAACGCTTGGTGCTTCTTCTGCCATCGTCTCAATCAGGAAGTTTGGTGATACTGCTGGTGAGTTCACACACGCAATCACTTCACCGCCTTCAGTTAGAAGTTCAGGCAAACGACGTAAGATCTTTTTGTAATCTTTGGTTAGAGCAAAGCTGCCTTTTTGGAACGAAGGCGGATCGATGATAACGAGCTCGTAAGGGCCGCCCTTCTTGATTTTTCCCCACGACTTAAAGATATCGTAGCCAAGAAAGTTAACCGAGCGCATATCGTGATCATTCAGACGGTGGTTATCGCGGCCTTTGTTTAGCGAGCCTCGTGACATGTCCACGTTCATGCATTGACGAGCGCCACCAGCGATAGCCGCGACAGAGAAACCACAAGTGTATGCGAACAGGTTAAGAACATTCTTATCCTTAGCATTATCTTGTACCCACTGACGACCATTGCGCATGTCTAGGAACAAACCGAAGTTCTGATTACGGCCAATGTCTAATTGGTACTTAAGACCGTGCTCAACCACAATCGGAGAATCATTCAACTCGCCCCATAGAACCTCTGAAGGCGCGCCATCGGCATAACGGTGTTGCAGAACAATGCTTGTGCCCTGCTTTGATTGCCAGATATCTTTGTTGGTGAGTTCAACCAATCCAGCTTTTAGAGATGACAAGAATTCGTCGTCTACTTCTTTAAACACGTTAACCAATAGCTGTCCATCAACCCAGTCACATGTCAGTTGCTCTAGACCAGGCCAAAACTTACCGCGCCCGTGGAAAATACGGCGTAGCTCGTTTGGTACTTCATTAAGTTGCTGTTCAATATGACTAAAAAACAGAGGTAAAGCTGATGCTTCCATTATTTCACTCACTTAGTGTTTAGCTTTGGCCAAGTTAATGACCAAGGTTCAAGCCAACTGTCCAAACCGTTCGACACGGTTTCCTGATGCCACTTCTCACCCAAAGAGTTTAGGCTCCTTGGGTCGCAGACATATTCGTAGGCTTGTGATTGATAGGTAAATCGAATCGCGAAGGCATGTAGATAACCTCTGTCAGCCTCACTCGATGGATTATAAATAGGGTCACCAACAATGGCTGAGCCGATCGACTTCATCGCGACACGGATCTGGTGAGTTCGCCCCGTATAGGGTTTGCATAACAGCAGACGCTCACCGGGTTCAGCCGTTGCTGATAAAAACTGAGTAATCGCAGGATTCTCTTTGGATGTAAGAAGTTTCCAACTTGAGCGTCGTGAACGCTCCATGTCTCCTGAGATCAAACCTTGCTTTTTCTTTGGTTTCTTAGAACCGATCGCAAGGTAGTATTTCTCTACTTCACGCTTTGCAAATAGCTGTGAAAGCTCGCTCGCCGCCGACGCATTTTTTGCCAGTAGCAGAATGCCCGAAGTCATTTTATCTAGTCGATGAACGAGATACAGCTTAGGCTCATTGATTGCCTTAGCAACTTCTTGAAGCAACATGGTATCGCCATCGTCTTTGTGGACGCTGACTCCAGGATGCTTATTGATAAGTAAAAAATCAGAGTGGTTCAGAAGAATATCGAACATGTAAAGGCTAGCTCCATTGTAGAACGTGGAGTATACCGCGTCTGAACCCAGATTCCAGCTACGAAAAAGCCCAACTCACTCAATAAATATTGAATCATCGGGCTTCTTTTCAGCAAGTGGCAATAAGTGCTTGGTCTTTACTCAATTACCACTTGGCAAATAGAACCAAGCTACCGCTTTACGCCAGTTTAAACTTACCAACTAATGCTTCTAGCTCAGCAACCTTAGCGTTCAAGCCTGATGTATTTTCAGAGCTACGAGTTGCTAGCTGCAGAGATTGCTCAGAGATATCGCTAATCGCGGTAATGTCCGCTGCAATTTCTTTGGTCACAGCCGTCTGTTCTTCTGCCGCAGTTGCAATAGAGTTGACCATGCTTTGTACATTGCCTGCACCACTTACAATCGCTTCTAGCGCAGAAACCGCGCCTGAGCTTTGCTCGACGCCAATCTCAACTAAGCGACAGTTGTCTTGAGTGTAAGTCACCGCTTCTTGAGTGCCCGATTGAATCGATTGAATGATGCCCGAGACTTCTTGTGTCGCTTTGGTTGTTCTTTCTGCTAGCGCTCGCACTTCATCGGCTACCACAGCAAAACCACGACCAAATTCGCCAGCACGTGCCGCTTCAATTGCAGCGTTAAGAGCTAACAGGTTGGTTTGCTCAGCAATGTCTTCGATTACCTTGATAACGCTACCAATCTGCTCACCGTGAGAACCTAGAGTATTCATTTGCAACGACATATCGCTCATTTGAGTCGACACTTGTTGAATACTCGCCACCATCTCAACAATCACGTTGCGGCCATCTTCTGCAGAGGTTTCTGAGCGACGTGCTTCTTCATAAGTTGAAGTACCTTGCTGCGCCACTTCAGAAATGGTCAAGCTTAGCTCTTCAGCAGCCGTTGCAATCAAGTTAGCTTTGTCTGCTTGAGCTGATGCACCAGTAACGATGTCTTGGCTAATAGAAGAGAGCTCTCCTGTCACAGATTGGACTTGGTGAGTCACGGACGAGATTGAACCTAATAGGTCTACTAGCGATTTCTGCATCTGGTTAATCGACTTAGCCAGTTCAGCCAATTCATCACCAGAATCATCAATAATGTCGCCTGCCGTTAGGTCACCATTTGCTACACGTCGTGCTACTTGTTCAACACGAGTCAGGCGGTTGGTAATAGAGCTAGACAATAGATACGCAATCACACAACCAAAGACAATCGCAATAGCAGACAACACCATGATGGTACGTTCGATGGTGGTAAACGTATCGGTTAGTGTCAGTAGTGACTGTTCTGTATCTGCACGCTCACTTGCTGATGCTTGATCCAGTAAGTTCTCAATAGGGATAAGATTGCTCTCATACAAAGATCGTAGCTGTTGAATGTTGGCTAGAAGCGCAGCTTCATCATTGATCTTCGGCACAAGCTTTGATTCAAACTCTTGAGTGAAACGTCCCATCAAATCTTCAATTCGCTGAATACGACGGTGATCTTCCGAACCTCTACTCTCCAAACGCTTCGCCTGCTCGATTGCTTGGGCAAATTCGTTCTTATTGGTTCGATAATCGTTCAGCGCGTTATCAACCTGAATAATCGCACCCAACGCATCTCGGTAGACATCCCCAGCTTCATCTATCAGAACAAGATAGGTAACAGTGCCCGGTACATCGTCCATTCTGATCTCATCAGCACTTTTATGGGCGCCAATAACTTCTATCCACACAATACTGACTAACGTGACAAGCACCGCCAATATTGAGCCAAAACCGGCATACAGTTTCTTTCTCACCGATAATTTCATACAACACCTACCTAAATAAAATACGGCTTAGAAAACCTTTAATATTCAATATATCGGCTAGCGCACGGATAACTTGAGTGAATAGACGACATTTATTTTCCATCAATAATTAAGTTTTGGACATAAAAAAACGGGAGCCAATGGCTCCCGTTTCTTAACTTACTTTAACTCGCGATTCTAGCTTCTAAGAATTATGGTTTCTTAGAACTATAGCTTCTTAGAGATAAGCGCAGAACCAGCAATGATACCAATACCTAGTAGCATGATTGCACCTTTACCGCTGTCGAAGCCAGAAGAGATACCCATGAACGCTACGATAGCGATAGCTACTGGGATGATGTACTTAACTAGTGTGTACCATAGACCGAATAGAGGGAAAGATACTTCACCGTCGTTAGTGATTTCTTTCTCTAGGTCTGCACGGTTTAGTCTCCAACCAGCGAAGATACATACCAACATACCGCCAACTGCTAGGAAGATCTTATCAGTTAGTAGGTCGAAGATATCGAATGCGCCAGTACCGAACAGTGTAGGACCGAAGCCACCAAGTGATAGAGAAGCGAAGATACATAGAATCGCCATTACTACACTTGCAGACAGTACAGCTGTTACACGCTTCATGCCTTTCTCATCGATTAGGTAAGAAACCACAACTTCTAGTAGAGATACTGAAGAAGTCAGTGCCGCAACACTTAGACCAACGAAGAACATTAGAGCGAATAGAAGACCAACTACGCCGCCCATTTCAGCGAATAGCTGAGGAACAACAACGAATACTAGACCAGGACCAGCTGCAGGTTCCATACCGAATGCGAACATTGCAGGGAACATTGCAACACCAGCTAGGATAGCAACACCTGTATCCATTGCCGTAACCATAGCTGTAGTTTGAACTAGGTTCTCTTTCTTCTTAAGGTAAGAACCGTAAGTCAACATACAACCCATACCAAGAGATAGTGAGAAGAATGCTTGACCTAGTGCAGCTAGGATTACACCGCTGTCTACTTTAGAGAAATCAGGGCTGAATAGGAATTCAAGACCTGCCATCGCGCCCGGAAGCATGATGCCTTTGATTGATACCACGATAAGGATAATGAAAAGAAGTGGCATCAGGATCTTACCCGCTTTCTCAATACCACCAGAGATACCCTTCATAACAATAACAATGTTAAGTAGTAGGTATAGGCCCATCCACATAAGTGGTTGAACTGGGTTTGAGATAAAGCCACCGAAGCTGTCACCGATTGCTTCAGGTGCATCTAGTAGACCACCAGCAATCTTACCGATGTATGCGATAGACCAGCCACCTACTACAGGGTAGAAACCCATGATAAGTAGACCACTGACTACGCCGATAACACCAGCGAACGTCCAACGACGGTCAGTTGATTTAAATGCACCTACTGCTGATTTTTGCGTATGACGGCCAATCGCAAATTCAGTCAGCATTACACTGAAACCGATAAAGATTACAAAAAACAGGTAAATTGCAACGAATGCACCGCCGCCACTTTCGCCTGCTGTGTAAGGGAATTTCCAAATGTTACCTAGACCAACAGCAGAACCTGCTGCAGCCATTACGAATCCTAACTTCGAACCCCAGGTATCGCGGGGTGTTGTGGTTGTATTACTAGTAGCCACGTGTACTCCAAACTTTTGTGTTATGTGATGTTGTGTTTTGCTTTGGGTGGCGTCTTTAAAAGATAAGGCGTATAAAAAAATTTACACACCTAAAAGATTTGATTGACGCTCGTTATCTGGCAAGTAAACCAGTTTAAGAATAAAATTGGAAGCCCGAACCGTACATATTTCGTTACCAATGTAAATTTTTATGGTTAAATGCCGCCTTTTCATACAAAACAATCGTTTTCGTCTTAAGTTAACCAAAACTTAACAACTATAACCTGTTTACAGCTTTAGCTCTAATTTGTAAATAGTTGATTCCTTAAATTCCCATATCCGCAAAATAGCATTACTATCTAAGTGTCTCTTTTTTCGAGTATTCAATGTGGAAAAGCTCTACCATTTTTTAACTTTAGCTTCTGTCGCTTTGTACTGGGTACTTGTAGCCGGTGTGACTTTCCGTGTCGTGCTAAAACGACGCTCTGTCAGCGTTTCTCTCGCGTGGTTGATGGTTATCTACATTATCCCAATTGTAGGTGTCGCTTGTTACTTCCTTTTTGGAGAGCTAAACCTAGGTAGAAAGAGGGCTGAGCGCGCTCACCGCATGTTTACTCCGTTTGGCGATTGGTTCCGAAAACTAGATGATTGTCAGCTCCACCTGCCAGGAAAGGTCGGCTCCCCAATCCACAAGATCGATGAACTTTGTAATAATCGAATGGGCATTCCTGCACTCAGCGGAAACACACTTTCACTGCAAGCGTCTCCCAATGAGATCTTACACGCAATTATCGAAGATATAGAAAACGCCCAAACCAGTATTAAGATGGTTTTCTATATTTGGCACCCTGGCGGCTTAACGGATTCGGTTGCTTCCGCACTCATTCGAGCTGCGAAACGTGGCGTGGATGTTAAGGTCTTACTTGATTCTGCAGGTAGCCCGCGCTTTTTCAAAAGCCACTGGCGTTCAATGATGAAAGACGCCGGTGTGCAAGTTGTACAAGCACTAGAGGTTAGCCCTTGGCGTATTTTAATACGCCGCCTAGATCTCAGGCAGCACCGAAAGATCATCGTGATTGATGAAACCATTGCCTATACCGGTTCAATGAACATGGTTGATCCTGCTCACTTCAAACAGAGTTCAGGTGTTGGTCAGTGGATTGACGTAATGGTTCGTGTAACTGGCCCAACCGTAAATGTGCTGTCAGCCATTCATGGTTGGGATTGGGAAGTGGAAACAGGTGAACGCATCCTCCCTGATTTGCCAGAGTGTCCGGTTGAAGAGGTAATGACGCATCACCCTGTTCAGGTAGTACCATCAGGCCCGGGCATGCCGGAATATTTGATCCTACAAGTTCTGACCATTGCGATTAATCAGGCAAACCATTCAGTTCGTATCACAACACCCTACTTCGTACCGAGTGCCGATTTATTAGAAACACTCAAAATGACTGCGCAACGTGGTGTCAACGTAGAATTAATAATCCCACATAACAACGATTCACTGATGGTTAAGTGGGCTTCACGCGCTTTCTATACGGAGTTACTTGAAGCTGGCGTTAAGATTTACGAGTTTTACGGCGGGCTTCTTCACACCAAATCAGTAGTGATTGATGAAGAGTTTTGTTTAATCGGAACGGTCAATATCGACATGCGCAGCTTATGGCTTAACTTCGAAGTGACACTAGCCGTTGACGATGTGCACTTCACTCAGCAGCTATCTGAACTTCAGCAATCTTACATCAAGTCATCGCACCCAGTAGAACTCGAGCAGTGGGAGCAGAGGAATCTGCGTAACCGCTTCTTCGAAAGGTTGTTCTATCTGTTCAATCCACTGCTGTAATCCAATCAATGGGTCCATGCCGACTCATCTCTCACTGCCTATCTGATTTTTAACCTTTCACGATTAACGACGTGAAAGGTTAAAAAGAGAAAGAAAAGCATAAAAACTCCCGCTTCACTCTTGCTTTGAAGGCTATTGGCATGTTTTAAATAGGACATAACCGATTGATAAGGAATTCACAGCATGTCCGAGAACAAAACCACTAAGCTGATCACTGCAGGTCGTGATAAGAAGTGGACCAATGGTGTCGTTAACCCACCAGTACAGCGCGCTTCAACTGTCGTGTTCAACTCAGTAGAAGAAAAGCGCAAAGCTACGATTAATCGCGCTAACAAAACGCTTTTTTACGGACGTCGTGGAACCAACACTCATTTCGCTTTCCAAGATGCCATGGTTGAAGTGGAAGGCGGTGCTGGCTGTGCGCTATACCCTTGTGGTACGGCAGCCATTTCTAATGCCATCCTCTCTTTTGTAGAAACTGGTGACCATATTCTGATGGTCGATACCTGCTACGAACCGACGCGTGATTTCTGCGACACCATCATGAAGAAGATGGGCGTAGAAACGACTTACTACGAACCAACGATTGGTGAAGGCATCCAAGACCTTATTAAGCCAAACACTAAGGTTCTGTTTACCGAGTCTCCGGGTTCAGTCACCATGGAAGTTCAAGACATTCCAACGCTCGCGCGTATTGCTCATGAACATGACATCATCGTTATGTTAGACAACACTTGGGCAGCCGGTGTGAACTTCTCACCGTTTGAATTTGGTGTTGATATCTCTATTCAAGCAGCGACTAAGTACATCGTTGGTCACTCTGATGTGATGCTAGGGACTGCGGTAGCCAATGAAAAATGTTGGGACCAGTTAAGAGAGCAGAGCTACCTGATGGGTCAATGTGTTTCGCCAGATGACGCTTACCTCGGTCTTCGTGGTATTCGTACTCTTGATGTTCGCTTACGCCAACACGCAGAGAGCAGCTTGAAAGTCGCAAAATGGTTAGAAACTCGTCCTGAGGTTGACCATGTTCGTCACCCAGCACTAGAGTCTTGCCCAGGCCATGAGTTCTTTAAACGAGATTTCACTGGCGGCAATGGCTTGTTCTCTTTTGTGCTAAAGAACTCAAATACAAAAGCGACCACAGCGCTACTTGATGGGATGACGCACTTTAGTATGGGTTACTCATGGGGCGGCTTTGAGAGTTTGATTCTAGCGAACGAACCGAACAGCTTTGATAGCCTAAGAACAGTAGCGAACCCTAATTTCGAAGGTACCTTAATTCGAGTTCATATCGGCTTAGAAGACGTTGATGACCTGATTGCAGACCTAGAAGCCGGGTTAGAACGTTATAACGCCCTCGTTTGATTTAAAGCGTTAACAGACTCAGACCAAAAAGGCAGGATATTCCTGCCTTTTTCAGATTAGCGTATTAGACACATAGCTTTAAAAAGCTACTGAACGTTAAAACACGCCCAATTGAATATTTCAGTTCGATGTTCATTGAACATATACAAAGACTGATCCTTCACTGCAATAGCGTAGTCAATCGTCACCCCTTTATACTCACTGTAATCCTGATTAATAACAGGATCATGAAAAGGCGTTGCCGTTCTCACATCAAGAATGCTCATCGACAGGTTTTTTCCATCCAGTCCGTAGTAGCCGGAATAAAGGTTTTCCATCGTACTCTCGTTACCGTCTTGTTCAGTAATCGTCACGAACTCTCTAATGCTAAAAGTATGGTCAGACTGAAAAGTAAGGCTTATGCGCTCGTACAGTGCTTGATATGGTTGGAATGCCTGAGATAAGAAATCCGTTTTGATCGTTTTACAGTGCCATCGAGTGCCTGCTAATTCGTTTTGCTCTAACAAGAAGCTCGAAGCCGCGATTGCACAAAGAATGAGTAAGCCAATTAGTCGCAAAAGTAACTCCTCTTTTCCATGAACTGAGCAAACGAATCAAAAGACGACGCTACATTGAAAATAGAAGCGCTGTAATTCAACGCTTCACCATCCTTCTTTTGAACCAACATGTATAACGTATCATTTTCAGGTTGGTCTACAGACGGATATATACGGACAAAAACATCAACGTTGCAATGACTTGGTATCGCATCCGTTAGCTTTTGAGTGATCGCAGGCAACGAATAGGATTCATTGTGCGCAATATGGAAAAAGTAGTGATTGGTATTATCTGTGTAGCTGTCGCGATATTCGGCTTTATCAATAAAATAAGGCAGGGGCGTATAATAGGTTTGGAAAAGGTTGAACGCCGTAACGACGACACAAATCAATGCGACTAAATAGCCCGCTTTAACAAGGTGCGTATTGCTTTTTGAATTTGAAGGTTCTAATTCAGCTGAGTTCGGTTGTTGGTTGGAGGACGTCTTGAGATCTGAATCAGTGACTGTTGACGCGTTAACATCTGTAGAGATTTCAGTCGTAGCCAACACTTCTTGCTCGACTGGCAAAGGGTTTATTTTAGATACCTTCTCAGTCACTTGAGAAGGCACCGTTTCAGTTTTGCTAGGCTTTATCGACTCATCGATTTCAAGTGAATAGCCCGTTTTACTGACCGTGCGAATCGTCGCACAGCCACAAGTCACTCGTGACAGCGTTTTTCTAATCTTAGATATCACGTTAGTGAGCGCTTGCTCTGAGACAATCACATTGCCCCAGCACCTATCAAATATCAGGCCTCGTTCAACACACTCACCAGCATTTTCAAGTAAGAACAGAAACACCTTACCTTCTATCGGCGCGATAGTTTCTACGTGGCCATCTTCACGCACAAACTGCCTAAGCAAGGGATCATAACGAGCATCACAGATTTGGTAGCTTTGTTGTTTCACTATCGTCTTCTAGGTTTGAATTTGGTCGCATATGATATTGAATAGTTTATAAATGACCAGTAAATTTTCCTATATTAACGCAATTATTTTTCGACGATAAATAACACTTTTATTTGTGCGGACAACCTACGATATGGTCATTAACCATGCCTGTCGCTTGCATGAACGCGTAACAGATTGTTTCCCCTACAAACTTAAAGCCTCTCTTCTTCAAAAACTTACTCATCGCTTTAGATTGCTCGGTAGAAGCGGGAACTTGAGACATCTCGGTCCATTGATTCACGATCACCTCATTATCGACAAATTGCCATAAGGCATTAGAAAGAGAGCCGAACTCTTTCTGTAATTCAAGCGTTGCTCGTGCATTGTTGTATACCGAAGCAATCTTGCCCTTGTGTTTAACCACATCGAAGTTTTCAATGATGTGCGGCACGTTGTCTTCATTCAACTCAGCTAGCTTGTTTAGATCGTAATTATCGAACGCGGCACGATACCCTTCACGCTTTTTCAGGATCGTAATCCAACTCAGGCCCGCCTGAGCGCCTTCTAAAGTAATGAACTCAAACAGAACTTGGTCATCATAAACAGGCACGCCCCACTCTGCGTCGTGGTACTCCCTTTCAAGCTCATGTTTAAGCGCCCATGCACACGTTCTATCTGATGTATTTACGTCCATTTTTGTATTCTCTTTTTATCAATCGGTATATAAAAATAATGCCCCAATTAGGGGCATTATTTCAAAGGTCAGTTAACGTTAAGCCACTTCAATTTTATGGAACAGACGATACAGCACAGGTACTACGATTAGCGTGAGTACAGTCGCAAAGCCTAAACCAAACATGATGGTTACAGCCATTGGCTTGAAGAAGATATCTGGTAGTAGAGGGATCATACCAAGAATGGTAGTGATCGCCGCCATACATACCGGACGAACACGACTCAGTGCCGCATCAACAACCGCTACATACGGATCTTTACCGGATTTCATCTCAATCTCAATTTGATCAAGCAGTACGATACCATTCTTCAGAAGCATCCCAGATAGGCTCAAGAAGCCCAACAGCGCCATAAAGCCGAATGGTGTATTCAAGGCTAACAAGCCTGTCGTCACCCCTATCAACGCCAATGGAACCGTTAACCAAACAATCAGAGGCTCTTTCACCGAGTTAAACAAGAACACAGTGATTAAGAACATGAACAAGTAACCCAGAGGCATGGTTGTGAACAGTGACGCCTGTGCATCTGCTGACGACTCATATTCACCACCCCATTCCAATGAGTAACCCGGCGGCATCTCAATCGCTTCAATCTGTGGTTGTAAGCGTTTCTGTAGAGTTGAGGCTGTCTCTTCACCCAATAGATCAGGATCCGCCATTACCGTCAGCATACGCTTACGGTTCTTACGGATGATCAGTGGATCTTCCCATTCTAGCTCGTAACCTAACGTTACTTGTTGAAGTGGGATGTACTCACTTAATGCCGGGCTCCAGATCTTCATGCCTTCGATGTTACGAATATCGACACGCTCATCTTCAGGTAAACGAGCCACAATCGGCATCAACGTTGTACCATCACGATACACACCAATCGACTTACCAGAGAAAGACATTGCTAGGAAATCATCAACGTCAGATTTGGTAATACCATAACGACGCGCTTGGCTTTCATTGAACTGAGGCTCTAATACCTTCGTTCTTTCACGCCAATCGTGACGAACGTTAAATGCGCCTTCATCTGCACGCATGATGTCCATAACTTGAGCAGCGATTGAACGTAACACTGTTGGATCAGAACCCACAATTCGCGCTTCAATTTTCGCACCGCCACCAGGACCTAATTCAATCTGTTTAAGCTTGTAATCAATCTCAGGGAACTGGCTACCCACATGCTCACGGAAACGTTTCATTAGCCCTTCAAGCACTTCATAGCTCTTCACACGAACCGTTATCTCGCCGTAAGCGCTATAACTTTTCTCAGGAGAGTAAGTCAACATGAAACGTTGCAGGCCTTTACCCGCCGTTGTCGTGATGTGCTCAACTTCGTCTTGTTCTGCTAACCAACCTTCAAGCACTTTAAGCTTGGTATTGGTCGCTCGAATATCGGTACCTTCAGGCATCCAAACATCCACTTGGAACATAGGTGTGGTTGATGACGGGAAGAAGGCTTGCTTAACGAAACCAAAACCGTAAACACTTGCGCCTAAACCAATAATCAGAACAAACATGGTTAACCAAGCACGCTTCATACAGAACTCAAGAAAGTTTTTATAGATAACAAAAACCATCCCGTTGTATGGGTCCTTACCTTCGTTATCTGGGTCGACCTTCTGACCTTTAAAGAACATGTCAGCAAAGAACGGCGTGAGCGATATGGCAGTAAACCAACTCAGCATCAAGGAGATCAGTAGCACCGTGAACAAGGTGCCACAGTATTCGCCTGTTGAGTCTTCCGATAAACCAATTGGAGCAAACGCAGTCACCGCAATAACCGTCGCACCAAGTAGCGGCCATTTGGTTTGGGTTACGATATCTGTGGCGGCCTGCATCCGGGTTCGCCCCTTCTGCGTGCCGATCAATATCCCTTCCACCACCACAATGGCATTATCCACCAACATCCCCAAGGCGATAACCAACGCGCCCAGTGAAATACGTTGTAGGTCGATCTTGAAGTACTGCATGAAAATGAAGGTACCAAAAACGGTCAACAACAATATCAAGCCGATCAACAGTCCCGAGCGTAGTCCCATGAAGAACAGTAACACCACGATTACGATCGCAACCGCCTGCCCTAAACTCACCACAAATCCGCTTACCGACTTGTCTACCTCTTTGGGTTGGTTATAAACCTCGGAGATGTCGATACCGACGGGTTGTTGATATTTTAGCTCGGCCAGTCTTCGGTCAAACGCTTCACCAACCGCTACTACGTTCACGCCTTGCGCAAAAGAGACACCAAGGTTAAGTGCGAGTTTGCCGTTATAGCCAATGATGTTACTTGGCACTTCAACATAACCACGAGTGACGTTCGCCACATCTTTTAGATAGATGAGACCTTGAGCGCCGCCTTCTGTCAGAATCAAATCACCAAGCTGTTCAACATTCTGGAACTCACCCGTTGGATGGATTCGAATGTACTCGTCGCCAATTCTGACCGCGCCAGCACTTGATACAATATTTTGAGTCGATAAAAGGTTAAATACCGTGCTTGGAGACAGACCCAGAGAGCTTATCCGTTTCATCGATATCTCAATGAACACTTGCTCTTGCTGTTGACCGGATACCGAGACCTTACTGACCCCATCGACCAACTCAAGCTCTCGCCTTAGGTAATCAATGTAATCCAGCAGCTCTTTATAGCTATAACCATCACCCGTCACCGCCAGCAAAATACCGTAAACGTCACCGAAGTCATCGATGACTTGAGGGTCATTGACCCCGGGTGGCAGCTCCACCTTAAGATCATTTACTTTTCGGCGAAGTTCATCCCAGATTTGCGGAAGATCGTCCGGGCCATAGTTATTCTTCATCGTCACCGTTACCTGAGACAGGCCACGGCTTGAAATAGAGTTCACTTCGTCGACATAGGTAAGCTGTTGAATCGCTTTCTCTAGTGGGTAAGTAACTTCTTCTTCCACCTGCTGAGGCGTTGCCCCCGGGTATGAAGTCACGACCATTGCATCTTTGATGGTAAAGGCAGGATCTTCTAAACGCCCCAAACCGAAGAATGCAGAAATACCACCAATAAGAAAGATCAGAGATAGCATCCAGCTAATGACTTTGTTACGTATAAAGTAAGAAGCAACACCTGTGATCTGATCATCACCCTGTTGATCGTCATTTTGGGGCTTGTTATTTACTTCACTCATTGTTCATCTCCTGAGACAAAACTTCCACTGTCATCCCATCTCGCAATCGCGATACGCCTGCAACAACGACATGCTGCCCCATTTCCAATCCTTTCATGACCTGCAATGTTTTCTGATTTGCTTTTCCTAATACGACTTGCTGTTTCGAAACGGTATTGTCGTCATTAAGCACCCATACATAAGAGTTTTGACGCGTTAAATCATCACCATCGGCATTAAATACCGCTTCAATTGGAATCAACACACCGGCTTTTAGCTCTAAGCCGATTTCTCGCCCATTTGAAGTCACCTCAACCGCCATACCGTCCAGAATTAAATCATCTTCAGGCATAGGCAAAGCAAGCGTCACCGTAAATGTGCCCGTACTTGGATCCGGTTCTGTTGTGAACTCCTTAATACCTGCCGTGTATTCATTGCCACTTGGCACTCTAACCACAGCCTCAACGTTTGATAGCAGTTGTTCACTCGGTTGGTTGACGTAGATTTGGTCAGGCAGTTGAATAACGACTTCAACATCTTCGACACTGTGGATGTTCACCACTTGTTGGCCAACTTGAATGTTTTCATATTGGTCGACACTGACACGAGAAATGATCCCATCAACAGGTGCACGAAGCATGGTGAACGATAAGCGCAGTTTCGCCAATTCCAACTCGGCATAAGCAATCTGGCGTTGAGCGGCAATTTCATCGAATTGCGACTTAGCCAATAAGCCTTTCTTCACTAGCGGACTCGAACGTCGGTATTGGCTATTGATTACCGTGTAACGCGCTTGAGCATTGTCCACATCCAATTGATAATCGGTTGGGTCAAGCTCAGCAATGATGTCCCCTTTGGAAACACGCTCACCTTCTTTCACATCTAGCTTGAAGATTTCACCGGCCACTCGGAAACTAAGGTGAGCTTTCTCAGCAGCGTTTGCTACCGCAGGGAAATAGAGTTTGTCGCTAAAATCGATGACTGAAATCTCGATAGCTTTAACCAAGGGCGTGTTATTCACTTCTACAGCTTGCTTATCTTCACAAGCCGTCAATAAGGCTAAACACGACAGGCCAGCGGCCACTTTAAGTGTTTTCATGTTATAGCCCCCTTTCCTTGATCCACTCTCGAACTTTAATGCCCGATTCAAGACCATTGACGCCAGAAGTCACAATGCGATCGCCATCGTTCAATCCAGAGACGATATGACGTTTTTCATCGATGACAATGGCAACATTTTCAACAATGCCATCGCTATTCACACGCCACACAGAGACATCATCTCCGTCGGTCATCATTGCCGACGTTGGAATTTTGGTGGCAGCCGCTAACGATGAAACGAGATTTACCGTGCCAGACATACCGGGCAAAATACCCACATCGGTTGGCCTTTCCATTACCATGGTGACCTTGTACGAACCTGTTTTCGGGTCGGCTTCGGTATCCACTTCTTGGAAGGTTAAAACGTAAGAGTTTTCAGGAAACGCATCAAAAACCATGGTTGCATCTGTCTCGAACCCTGATGAAAAGCGCGTAATAAGTTGGTCGGGTAATAAGAAGACGACTTTAAGAATCTGATTGGTTTGAATATTCATCACGCCTTGTTTAGCAGCAATGTATTCATGATTTTCAGCCGGAATAATGGAAATCGTTCCATCGTAAGGCGCAACAAGAGTGGTATAGCGAAGGTTTGCTTTGGCTTGATTAAGCATCGCTTTAGCAGAATTGTGATTGGCTTTCGCTTGGTCGAAATCTTGCTCTGATACGACTCGGTCTTTACGTAGCTTAATCGAACGTTGGTATTGAACGTCAGCAAGCTTAAAATTGGCTCTTGCTTGCTTCTCTAACAGCTGATATTCGTCGGGATTGAGCGTTGCCAGCCCTTCACCTTTACTGACCTTTTGACCAGATGTGACATCGATAGTCTGAAGTAGCCCTGGAACACGAAATGCGAGCACTGCTTTGTCACCTGCTTCAGTGGTGGCAGGAAAGCTACGTTCAAAGGCATTATTACCGACGGAGACAGTGAAGAGTTTGGCGGGTCTAGAATCAGGTTCAGGTACGGGAGGAAGCTCCTTACCACACCCAGACAACCCAGCTAAGGCTGTCAACAGGACAACGGAGGCTCTATACATTGGTGATCATCCATATCTATAAATATTTTTATAACATAGATTAATCACATGTAACTTACCAGTTATCGTAAGATTTATTTAGACAAAATTATTAAAAAAAATAACGGCTTGGAATAAATTTTCCTAAACCGTTATCTAATCTTTTTTAAACTTATCGTTACATGTTCTTAAATGCGCGGTCGACTTTAAACGTGTCGGAGATCACATAAGCTTCCATGTTGCGGACACTGGTCTCTAACTTCTGGAAATCACCCTCTAAAGTGCCCAGTAACGACTCTGCCGTTTGCCCTTTTTCCCAAGGCTTTTGCTTGAGCGTGTGCTCTTGCTTGGCTTGCATCTCATCAACATAGTGAGGTGGTTGTTTTTCAAGCATAAATGTCAAAGCTAAATACGCTAATAACACCAGAAAACTACCACCAAGCAGTGCCGCAGAGATAACTAAGATGCGAACCAACCACACTTCAAGGCCAAAGTAGTTCGCCAACCCTGCACACACACCAGACAATTTGCCGTTAATCGTGTCGCGATACAGTTCTCTACTCATAGTTTCGTCTCCAGTTAGGCGACTCCGCATCCAGTATTTTTTCTAGCGTTTTCACTCTGTCTTGCATGGATTCGGCTTGCGCAGAAAGCTTATGCAGACGTTGAAGATCCGTTTCAGAAAGACCATTGCTGGATTTCTTCTTGCTGCGGTAATGTAAAAATAACCATAGCGGTGCCACGAAGATTAAAAAGACAATCAGTGGACCTGCAATTAGAAATGTTGACATAGACAACTCCTAAATTATTTATCGCGGTTTTCAACTTGTTGCTTCAGTTTCGCTAGCTCTTTTTCGATTTCATCTTGAGCTTGTAGTTCGGCAAACTCTTGGTCTAAAGATTTTGCGTTGCCAGTCTTAGCGTAAACGTCCGCTTCAGCTTCTAATTCATCCACTTTACGCGAGAATTGCTCAAACTTCGCCATTGCTTCGTTGGTTTTGCTTGAATGCAGGTGTTTTTGAACATCACGACGATTGCTCGCCGCATTATTACGAATCATTAATGCTTGTTGCTTTGCGCGAGTTTCTGCAATTTTGGTTTCAAGCTTGCCGATCTCACTGGTTAGCTTTTCGATGGTTTCATGAACCAAAGTTTGCTCGGTGTGAAGGCTCTTGATGACGTCTTCCAGTTTTTGCTTTTCGATCAGCGCCGCTCTAGCCAGATCTTCTCGTTGCTTAGTCAGTGCGAGTGTCGCTTTGTTTTGCCAATCTAGAATCTGAGTTTCGATAGCTTCAACTTTACGTGCTAGCTCTTTTTTATCTGCGATGGCTTTTGCTGAGTTAGTACGAACCTCAACCAGCGTGTCTTCCATTTCTTGGATAATCAGGCGAATCATCTTTTCAGGATCTTCGGCCTTATCTAATAGTGCACTGATGTTTGAATTTACAATGTCTGCAAAGCGAGAAAAAATACCCATGAGGAACTCCTTAATTACAATGATGGCAAATGCGTTTCAAATCGTTGTGCGACTTTATCAATCCACTTGCTCAAAAATTTACGTTTGTTGTTAAACCTACCATAAGTAATCCAAGTAGCGTGCCAACTTTTAAGCCATTTATTATCAGTTACTTACAATAAAATGGTGATTAACCCGAACCATGCTATGATGAATTTAGCCAAGTATTGGTATTTTTCACCACTACGGCTCTTACATGACTATCTCCAGCGATTAATTCATACAAGGACCCGCTATGCAGCAGAACCTCATTGGTGAATCACCTAGCTTTCTCTCTGTGTTAGATAAAGTTTCCCAACTCGCACCAATAGAAAGGCCCATTCTGATCATTGGCGAACGTGGCACAGGTAAAGAGCTGATCGCACAAAGGCTGCATTACCTTTCAAGACGTTGGGATCAACCTTTGATCTCATTGAACTGCTCAACCCTCAGTGAAGGTTTGATTGATTCAGAACTGTTTGGTCATGAGTCGGGGTCGTTTACGGGTTCGAAAGGTCGTCATCAAGGTCGTTTTGAAAGAGCAGAAGGCGGAACGCTGTTTCTGGATGAGCTGGCGACCACTCCCCTTGCGGTTCAAGAGAAGCTATTACGCGTTATTGAATACGGGCAATATGAACGTGTCGGTGGGCAAAAGGCGCTAAGTGCCAATGTAAGACTGGTGTGTGCAACCAATGCCGACTTGCCAGACATGGCATTAAAGGGCGAATTCCGAGCAGACCTATTAGATAGACTGGCGTTTGACGTCATTACTATCCCTCCTTTGCGTGAGCGAAAAGAAGACATCATGCTACTGGCAGAATACTACGCCATTAAGATGTGTCGTGAATTGGAATTGGAGTTGTTCGTTGGCTTTGCCCCTTCTGCCGTTGAATCGCTTTTAGATTATTCTTGGCCAGGGAATGTACGAGAGCTCAAAAACGTCATTGAGCGAGCTATCTATCAGCATGGAAAAGACCCATATCCTATTGAATATTTGGTGTTTAACCCATTTAAACCCGCATGGAAAACAGAGCAAGATTCCTCGCCGGAAACTGGCAATGAGCCGTCTAACAGCCATACTTCATCAGAGAGCTCGTTTTCTTTGCCGCTTGATTACAAAGCATGGCAAGAACAACAAGACATCAAGCTACTCAACCAAGCCCTAAAACAGAGCAAATATAACCAGAAACAAGCCGCAGAATTACTTGGGTTAACCTACAACCAATTACGTGGAATGGTGAGGAAGTACGCGATTGTCGGACAAGCTAACGATAAATAGCTGTCCACACTTGATTATTATTTGGAGCCGAATAAATAAAATGTTAAATTGTCCGGATCTTGAGGCTCCTCTAACGCCTCGTTTCGAAAAGTATTTCTTTTTATGAAAGCACTAATAAGACTATCACTGAGCATCTGCACGCTGAGCTTTCTCGCTGGATGTGGTGAGAGTGTGAATCACGAGCAAATCCGTGAAAAAGGCTTCATTTATTGCGGCCAAGGTAATCCTAGTACCTTCAACCCACAGCTGGTTGATAGTGGCATTACCGCAGAATCGCTGAGTCCTCAAATCTTCGATACACTGCTCACTCTTGATCCCATGACGTACCGACCAAAACAGAACTTGGCGACAAGTTGGTCTGTTGATAAATCAGGTACAGAGTACACGTTCAAACTGCGCCCAAATGTTGCGTTCCAAACGACAGACTGGTTCACCCCAACTCGTAGCATGAATGCACAGGATGTGGTGTTTAGCTTTGAACGTGTTATTGATAGTTCAAACCCATTTCATTATGTGGGTGGCGGCCTATATCCGTGGTTTGCCGGTATCGACTTCAAGAACCTGATTGTCGATATCACCGCAGTCGACGACCTAACAGTGAAATTCCAATTAAGTCGCCCAGACAATTCATTTCTCAACAATATCGCCACCAGCTATGCAGTCATTCACTCTAAAGAGTATGCCAACAAGCTCATTGCTGCGGATGAGAAAAATCGAATCGATTCCAACCCTGTCGGCACTGGCCCTTTCTACTTGGATGAATACCAAATCAACGACCTAGTGCGCTTGAAAAAGAACAAGCACTACTGGAAGGGTGAAGTACAAATGGACCAAGTTGTGTTCGATACTTCGCAACGTGGAACAGGCACACTTGCCAAGCTTCTTCGCAGTGAGTGTGACGTGCTCAACTCACCAATTTCTAGCCAAATTCCTATTATTCAGGCCCATGAAGAGTTGAAGATTTCTGCCACACCGGCGGTTAATGTCTCTTTCATCGCACTGAATACTGAGCACCCTGCACTGCGTGATTCTCGAGTTCGTAAAGCGCTCAACTTAGCCATCAATCGTCAGAACATTCTTGATTCTGTGTATTACGGTACAGGAACCAAAGCCTACACCTTGCTTCCTCCTACTTCTTGGGCTCACCAAAAAGACAGCGTTCAAGTTCGCTACGACCGAAACTATGCGGTTGCGCTTCTCAAAGAAGCTGGCGTTGAACCTGGGTTAGAGCTTTCAATGTGGGTACCACTAGAGCCACGCGCATACAATCCAAGTCCAAGAAAAACGGCAGAACTTATCCAAGCAAACTTAGCCGATATTGGTATTGAATTGAAACTCTATACCGACGACCGATTTGACCGCACCCAGTTATCCTCTATTTCCTCAACAGACTTGTTGCTTACAGGCTGGATAGGCAATACCGGTGATCCAGATAACTTCTTGCGCCCGCTGCTCTCATGCAGCTCTGAACGTGCAGGGTTAAACGTCTCAATGTGGTGTAATTCAGACTTTGATTTCCTTCTCGACTTAGCATTAGAGATCAATCAACAAAGGCACCGTGTGAACTTGTACCGACAAGCCCAAAACATTCTCAATGAAGAAGTTCCTGTGATTCCTCTGGCTCATGGCGTGCAATTCCGCGTGCACGATCGTTCGCTAACAGGCTTTAAAGCAAGTCCTTTCAATGCCCAACCTTTTGATCAAGTCAGAAGAGAGGTGCAGTAATGTTTTGGTATACATTAAGACGTGTAAACTTATTCGTTATTACGCTAGGGATTCTGACCTTGGTGGGTTTTTCCCTGCTTCGATTAGACCAAACCTCACCTTGGGCAATTCAAGATTTTTGGCCCGGTTGGATTAGCTATATCACTGAATTATCGACGCTGAACTTTGGCCTAAGCAAACACGGTGTACCTATCATCGATGAATTGGTCGTGGTGTTCCCTGCAACGCTAGAACTGTGCTTCTTTGCCTTTGTGTTGGCACTCATCATCGGTATCCCTTTCGGCACCATTGCTGGTATGAGACAGGGTAAGTTTGTTGATACCACCATATCGTTCACCTCAATGGCCGGTTACTCTGCACCTATCTTTTGGGTCGCGTTGCTGATGATCATGGTGTTTTCACTGCACTTTGAAATGTTCCCTGTTGGTGGCCGATACGACCTACTTTACGAGATTGAACACGTGACTGGCTTCGCGATGATTGACGCCTTTTTTGCCGAGGGTCGCTACCGTGCGCACGCACTACAAAGTGTTATCGAGCACATGGCGTTGCCTTGTCTTGTTTTAGCACTGGCGCCAACGACTCAGGTCATCCGATTGATGAGAGCTTCAGTGGCTGAAGTAATGACGCAAAACTACATCCGCGCCGCTCGAATTAAGGGTCTTTCAACGAGAGAGATCATCACACAGCACGTGCTAAGAAACGCGATACCTCCGATTATTCCAAAGGTCGGCGTTCAACTATCGAGTATGTTGACGCTTGCTATTATTACCGAGTCTATCTTTAACTGGCCGGGTATTGGCCGCTGGTTATTGGATGCATTATCGAATCAAGATTACGTTTCAATTCAAGCAGGTGTAATTGTGGTGGCAACCTTGGTTTTAACCGCCAACATTCTGTCCGATCTACTGGGCGCGATGATCAATCCACTGGTAAGGAAGGAATGGTATGCTAACAAATAACGTCTACCAAGAAGAACAGATTCCAACCCAGTTCGAACGTTTCTGGCGCAGCTTCCGCAGCAATAATCTGGCTATGTTTGGCTTGTGGTGTTTGGTGCTTATCATTCTGGTCACCGTCACTTCACCGTGGCTGGCCCCGCATGATGCTCAAGAACAGACAGGTCACCTATTAACGCCGCCCTCTTGGGATCCAGCAGGAACGGTTGAATACTTTCTAGGTACTGATGACTTGGGCAGAGATATTCTCTCTCGCTTGATCATTGGTTCTCAGCTGACGTTTGGCGCCGCAGTGGTGATTACCTTTATCGCAGCCGTCATTGGGTGTCTGATTGGCGTACTTGCTGGTATGACTCGTGGTTTGCTATCAAGCACACTAAACCACCTGCTTGATACCGTTATGTCGATTCCATCTCTTCTACTGGCGATTATCTTCGTAGCATTCCTTGGCTTTGGCGAGTTTAATATCTTGCTCGCCTTGTGCTTGGCACTGATCCCGCGCTTTATACGCTCGGTGTACATTGCCGTGCATGCTGAAGTAGAAAAAGACTATATTCTGGCTTCTCGCCTTGATGGTGCGAACGATTTTTACCTCCTATGGAACTCAATCCTTCCGAACATTCTTACCGTGATCGCACTTGAAGTTACGCTGGCACTGTCAGTTGCAATTCTTGATATCACGGCTTTAGGTTTCCTAGGGCTTGGCGCTCAAGCACCGAGTACCGAATGGGGCTCAATCTTGGGTGATTCGGTCGAGTTGATTTACCTTGCGCCATGGACAGTAACCCTACCCGGCTTAGCAATTATGTTTACAGTGATCGTGATTAACCTCGTCGGTGAAGGTGTTCGCCAAGCGCTAAATGCAGGAATCGAATAATGCCGTTACTTGATATTCGACATCTAACCATCGAGATTGAGACCCCTCAAGGGATGGTTAAAGCAGTAGATCGAATGAGTATTACCCTCAATGAAGGGGAAATTCGTGGCTTAGTAGGTGAATCAGGCTCAGGTAAGAGTTTGGTTGCAAAAGCGATTGTCGGAGTTTGTAAAGAAAACTGGAAGGTTTCCGCAGACCGAATGCGCTTAGGTAATATCGACCTCCTGCAACTGACGCCGAAAGAAAGACGCCGAGTGATCGCCCGCGATATCGCGATGATCTTCCAAGAGCCATCGACCTGTCTTGACCCTTCTGAAAAAGTAGGCAACCAGCTCGTTGAAGCGATCCCTTCTCATTCGTTTGAAGGTCGTTGGTGGCAACGATTTAAGTGGCGTAAGAAGCAAGCGATCGCGTTACTGCACAAAGTCGGCATCAAAGACCACTCTCGCCTAATGGACAGTTACTCTTATGAGCTGACTGATGGTGAGTGTCAAAAGGTGATGATCGCAATGGCGATTGCTGCCAAGCCAAAAGTCTTGATTGCTGATGAGCCGACTAACGATTTAGATCCGATTACACAGTCTCAAATATTGCGTCTGTTGAGTCGTATGAACCAGATCAATAACACCACCATCGTGTTGATCGGCCATGACTTAACCACCATTACCCAATGGGCGACTCGTATTACCGTGATGTATTGTGGTCAATCGGTAGAATCCGCTGATACGCCGAAGTTGTTGGATGCACCCAAGCACCCATATACCGTTGCTCTGCTAAAAGCGATGCCAGACTTTAACGATTGGATTCCCCATAAAGAGAAGCTCCAGTCTTTGCCGGGGTCAATTCCACCGCTGCAACATCTTCCTATTGGTTGTCGATTAGGCCCTCGCTGTCCATACGCACAAAGGCAGTGTGTCGAGATCCCACATACTAAACGCATCAAGAACCATAAGTTTAACTGTCACTTCCCTCTGAATATGGAGAAGAAAAAGAAATCATGAGTGCATTATTAGAAGTCAGTGATTTGTCTAAAGACTTTACGACTCGCTCTGGTCTTTTCCGTAAAAAGATTCATCAGGCGGTGAAGCCAGTAAGCTTTTCCCTTGAAGCAGGCCAGACAATTGGATTTATCGGTCAGAATGGTTCTGGTAAATCAACATTAGCCAGAATGCTCGCAGGCATGGTCGAACCAACCGCTGGCGAGATCCGCGTGAATGGCGAAAAGCTAGAGCACAAAGACTACTCGACTCGTTGTAAGCTGATTCGAATGATCTTCCAAGATCCGAATACGTCACTTAACCCGCGCATTCAGATCGGTCGAATTCTTGAAGGTCCATTAAAGCGAAACACCAACATGCCACCAGAAGCCCGTATGCGTCGTGTGAAAGACACACTACTGCGCGTAGGCCTTCTACCGGAACATGCTTACTTCTACCCTCAAATGCTTGCTGCGGGCCAGAAACAGAGGGTTTGTTTGGCTCGTGCCTTAATACTTCAACCATCCATCATTGTCGCTGATGAAGCGCTGAATGGTTTGGACATGGCAATGCGCTCGCAAATCATCAATCTGTTCTTAGAGCTTCAAGAAGAGATGGGCGTATCTTTCGTTTATGTATCTCAACACCTCGGTATTGTTAAGCACATTACCGACAAGATTATTGTAATGCACGAAGGCAATGTGGTTGAGAGTGGGGAAACGGATCAAGTGCTGACCAATCCAACTCACCAAATCACCCAAAGATTAGTTGAGAGCCATTTCTCCAAAGCGCCGAACCACTAACCTTTAATCACGCTAAATTCAGCAGAGGGGAAAAGTATGTATCGAACAGCTTCAATGCTTCCCCTCTTGTTGGTACTGCTTTCCTTTAACGCGACAAGCACACCGCTCACATGGCTAGATAGAAGCTTCGTCGAAACTGCCTTTTATAACGTCGCGCTTCAACACGAATACTCCCAAGGCAGCAAACCGCTCGCCAAGTGGAAACAACCTATCAAGATTTGGATCGATCATAGAGTGGGCGACGAGGAACTGCATCAAGAGCTCACAGAGCTTCATATCAAACACTTATCTGAAGTCACCCAGCATCCGATAACAATCGTCAGTAAAGAGTCCGAAGCGAACGTTAAATGGATATACACAAGGCAGAGTCAGTGGATATCTGAGGCGAAATCGGTGCTCAAGCTCAAATCAACTCAGCATTTAAATAGCGCCATCTGTACGGCGGGTTATCGAACCAATTCTAAAGGTGAGATTGTTTACGCTGGGATTGTAATCCCGGTTGATCAGGCCAGATCGCGAGGTAAGCTGGTCGCCTGTATCGTGGAAGAGATCACACAGGTTCTCGGCCTGCCGAATGATTCAGATAAAGCCTACCCTTCTATTTTCAATGACCATACGCCAGAAGACTTATTATCGCCCTTAGACGTAGTGCTACTGCAACTGCTGTATGAACCAGAACTGAAAGCGGGAATGACAAAATCTGAAGTAAAACCTATCGCTCGAAAGATACTCAAGAGATACAGCAAAACAGGTGTGCTTCAACAAGCTTCTAAAGCCGCACAGCAAGCGCCTTTGTATCAGTTGATTGGGTATTGAAGAAAATACGTTGAAACAACTTAGATGGGATAATTGAATGATAGCGCTGCCTAAGAAAGGCAACGCTGACTTACGATGTTACTGTATTACGAAAGAACTAGCGCTTAGCTGCCTGCTTTTTCAATTCGAAGTCGAACTCATCCGGAAACAAGATAACGCCTTCTTCTTGCTCGTTCGGGAATACTACAACAGCAAGTTCGTCGTCTTCTAGACCGTTCGTCCAGCGACTGTGCCATTTGTTCAACGAAATAGACTCAGCTTTACACTCAGACCAATCACCCGTTGCCCATGATTCGGCGAACTCTTGGTTTGGCCATACTGGAACACAGTCTTCATCTTCTGTGTTCAGCATTACACAACCGTGTTCATCGGTTAAGATCCATACTTCACGGTTTGCTACGATTTCTTTCACACAGTATTTCAGGCGTTGCTCGCCCGTATACTTGTTGATTTCAGCGATTTTTTTATCGTCTAGCTGTGTAGTCATCTTAATTTCCTACTTTAGTCAGTAACTTTGCTCTTAAAACTATTTTATGCCGAGTGTTTTTAACTTCAAACATTATCGATGAAGAAGAAAGTCTACTTCAAAGAAAAACGCCTGCTAAATAAGCAGGCGTTTAATATTAAGCGACTTGATTAAACAAGCTCACCTTGTAGCCAAGGCCAGCCTTGCTTCTTACGGCTTAGTGTATTTTCCATCATCAATACGCCGTCTTTCTCGTGCTTAACCAATTTCTCAGCCCACTCACCTTTGTAAAGAAGGCGAGTTTGCGCAGTAGTGATGTCAGTTAGCATTACCGCAGCAAATGCTAAACCATCTTTCTCACAACGCTCTTCAAGATCAGCTTCTAGAGCTTCAATCATGCCGTCTACTTGCTCAAGAGTCGCAAGTTCAACTTGACCAACAACAACATCACGACCGTTGAATGGGTAGCCTTTAAGGTCTTTTTCTACTAGCTGTGCAGCAGATAGGCCTTCGATGTTTGTTTTAGCGATTAGAAGCGCTTTGATGAATGCATCAACGTCAGTTACGCCAGCGATTTCAGCAAGCTCAGCAACTGCGTCTTTGTCTTTTTGAGTACATGTTGGAGAAGCGAAACCCACTGTGTCTGAAAGAATTGCAGACATCATTAGTTTAGCGATTTGTTGAGAGATTGCGTGACCTTCAATCTTGAACATGTTGAAAAGTACAGTGTTTGTACAACCAACAGGCCAGATCCAAGCTTCCATTGGGTTTACTGTCATCACGTCGCCTAGACGGTGGTGATCGACAATACCTACGATCTCTGCATCAGCAACATCATCTGGTGCTTGTGCTAGGTCTGAGTAGTCTACTAGCCAGATTTTCTCACCAGCAACAGAAGTACGAAGCTCTGGCTTTTCAGCACCAGCGACTTCTAGAATGTGTTGAGTTTCGCGGTTGATCTCGCCTTGGCGAATTGGTGTCGCTTCCTCGCCACGAGCTTTAAGAAGCTCTGTTGCAACTAACGCACTACAAATACTGTCACTATCAGGGTTTTTGTGACCAACAACTAAAATCATGTTTCTTCCTATTACACTAACAATTATGACTCTACCTTTAGAGCCTCTCTTTATTAGCCATACTTTACCTCATTTTTTTAGATTGGTCATGTTTCGTGGGTTTAGCCAATAGTAACAATAGATAAAAAAACAACAAATGCAATTGATAATTATTATCATTCGTATATATTTATCTTAAGCCACTAATTTTGAGTAACACCTATGGATCGACTAGTCTCTTTTTTGCCCAGCAGCAGCGTTGCGAAAACAACTCAGTTTTCACTGTCATTTAAGCGCCTGCTTTTGCCTATCTCACTTTCAGCTTTAGTAGCGGCTCCTGCCACGCGAGAATTGACAGTCACCACCTTGTCAGACGCGTTCTGGGCAGTGTCTTGTTATGTCGCTTTAACCTTGGCGATTTACCACTGGTTAAGCCTGTACATCAACAAAGATAACGTCTTTAACAAGCTCGTCCATCAATCTCGTTCAAACCAAGTGGTATTCGCGGCTCTCATGGGGGCGCTACCCGGCTGTGGCGGTGCGATAGTGGTGACCACACAATTTATCTCGGGAAAACTCGGATTTGGTGCGGTAGTTGCGGTGCTCGTCTCAACCATGGGTGACGCGGCGTTCCTACTCATAGCGAGCGAGCCGAAGACAGGTTTAGCCATGATGGCGATGGGCGTGATTGTGGGTACTGCGTCAGGCCGAATTATTAACTTATTTCATGCAGACGACTTCTTGCGCCCGAAACAAGCAGAGAAAAATGAAGCCACCAACAGCTGCGCTTCTCAATCTCAAGACAAAGAATCGGTCTCTAAAAAAGCGATAAACCTGCAAGGTTACCTGTGGTCTGTACTGATTATTCCGGGTGCTGCCGTTGCCCTACTTGGCTCTTTTCAAGTCGATGTGAACGAACTGCTCGCTTTGCCTGAAATGTCGATGGAATGGGCGGGGACAGTTTTGCTGATCAGCTCGATGTTTCTGTGGGGGCTAACTCGCGAAATTGAGGATTACAAATCGGCCGTAAGTGAAGATGAAAAGTGTGTAGGCTCTCATCCACTGCAAAAAACCGCTCAGGATACGAACTTTGTTACCGCTTGGGTGGTGGTTGCCTTTCTTTTCTTTGAATTTGGTTCTGTGATAGCAAATGTTGATTTTGCGACGCTATTCTCAAGCTGGGGAATTATGCTCCCCCTGGCTGGCGTGTTGATGGGTTTGCTACCGGGCTGTGGGCCACAATTATTGGTGACTAGCTTATACCTTTCAGGCGCACTGCCACTTTCGGCTCAGGTAGGTAACGCAATTTCAAATGATGGTGATGCACTATTTCCAGCGATTGCGATGGCACCGAAAGCAGCGCTGGTCGCAACCTTGTATTCAAGTGTGCCTGCACTAATCTGTGCTTATGGCTATTGGTTTATGTTTGAGATCTAACTTGAGTAGAGTTAACTCCATAGGCTTCTGTAAGGTCGGTACTTTGTATCGGCCTTTTTGTTTCCGTCTGCTTAAGTCTTTCCACAGGTTCTTTTTACATTCCCTTCCTGCTTCACTGCTTCTACCACCTCTCTCAAACAGCGCGTTACAGCCTGTCTCAAAACGCCCTCTATTAGCCCTGTACAAGGCTTATTTAGAAACACCAATACAGACATCTAAAATACAAAAAGCCCCTGTAAGAGTGCTTACAGGGGCTTTAATTCAAGCTTTAATCTTAGCTTTTAAGCGATATGCTTAAGAAACTTCGATTGGACCACCGAATGAAGTTACTGGAGGCAATTTGCCTTGGAACTTCTCGAAGTCTACCAAACATGTGTTTGCTGACGTTGCTTGAGCAAGTTCAGACGTACCGATGTCTTGAGTTAGTGTGTTTGGATCGCCGTATGTATCTAGCGCGCCCACTTTCTCGTTGATCGGACCGTACCAAGCACCTTCTTCGATACGAACAACACCAGGAGCATAGCTATCCATTAGAACAGCACCCGCTAGTAGTTGACCACGGTCGTTGAACACACGTACTACGTCGCCATCTTTGATGCCTTTCTTCTTAGCATCTACTGGGTTGATGTAGATTGGCTCACGGCCTTGTACCGCGTAAGTCGCACGCCACTCTTCAGATTCACACATCTGAGAGTGAAGACGCTTGTCTGGGTGACAAGATTGTAGCCAGTACGGGTGTTTGTCAGAACCTGGACCACCGTGTGAACGTTCAGATTTCTCGAACCACATTGGGTGCTCTTGACAGTGCTCATAACCCATGTTGCCTACAGTACGGCTTGTGATTTCGATGAAACCAGAAGGTGTACCTAGAGCATTGATCTCTGGGTCTTCACGGAATGAAGCATGACGAGTCCATGGCTTACCTTTACCAAAGTCTAGGAAACCTTTTTCCCAGAACTCAGCAAACTCAGGCATTTCGAAGCTACCTTCGTTTGAAGCGCGACATTCGTCGTACAGAGATTTAACCCACTGCATTTCGTCCATACCACGCGTGTAATCGTCGTAACGACCCCAACGCTTAGTTAGGCTAGACATGATCTCGAAGTCAGTCTTAGACTGGAACAGAGGATCAACTAGTTTGTGCATCGCGATCAAACCACGGCCAGAGTATGCACCGTAACCATCAATATCGTTGCGTTCCCACTGAGTACATGCTGGAAGCACGATATCAGAGTGACGACAAGTTGCAGTCCAAGCGAAATCAACAGCCACTACAGTTTGTAGGCTCTTGAATGCTTTACGCATCTTGTTGCGATCTTGGTGGTGGTGCCACGGGTTGTTACCACTGAATACCATCATTTTGATATCAGGTAGTGTTACCGTTGAACCGTTCGCTTTGATCTTCTTACCTGGCTCTAGCAAGCTATCTACCCAGCGAGCAACAGGGATTACACGGCTGTAACCGTTGTAATCTGTGTTGGTGTGCTTAGGTGATTGACCTTGGTCGATGTTCAGCGGGAATGAACCCGGGGCAGCGAAGCCAGTTGAAGATACACCGATACCTGAGTAGTGGTGACCGTAAGAGATACCACCGCCAGGTAGACCAATTTGGCCAACCATTGCTGCGATAACTGCACACATCCAGTAAGGCTGTTCACCGTGCTCTTGACGTTGGATACTCCAACCCACAAGAATTTGTGTACGACCGTTAACTAGCATCTTAGCGAAGTCACGGATAGAGTCAGCGCTTGCACCACAGATAGCTGAAGCCCATTCTGGTGTCTTCTCAACTTTGTCTTTCGTTTCACCTTGAACGTACTTGATGAAATCTTCAAAACCTAGACAGTAAGTTTCGATGAACTTCTTGTCGTATAGATCTTCGTTGTAAAGAACGTGAGCAACACCAAGCATGAACGCCACATCAGTTTGTGGGTTGATGTACATTTGCTCGTTTTCTAGGTAACGGCCTGTTTTGTTTTTAACAGGGTCAACAGAAACAACGTTGATCTCTTTCTTAGCAACTTTTTCTTTCAGCTGTTCTAGGTATGCGAACGACTCGTGCGTCTCACATGTCCAACCTACTTGCAGGTTTTTAACTGGATCGTTACCCCAAAGAACAATGTTGTCACTGTTTTCTAGGATAAGTTCCCAAGATGTACCTTGCGCGTAAACTTCAGTCGAACCTAGCACGTAAGGCATGATCGTTTGACCAGCACCTGTTGAGTAGTCACCGATTTTCTTCACAGAGTAACCGTGAAGTGCCATTGCACGTTGCATGTGGTTAGTACAGCTGTGGAACTGACCAGTTTGTCTCCAACCAGTTTGACCGGTGTGAAGCGCCCATGGACCGTAATCTTTCTGTACGCGCTCTAGCTCGCGGTAAACAAGGTCTAGTGCCTCATCCCAAGTCACACGAATAAAGCGGTTGTTACCACGCGTGTCTGCGCTGTACTTATGCTTCTTCAACCAATCTAGGCGAACCATTGGGTAACGCACACGTGATGGGCTGTAGATAATACCTTTAATACCTTTCAACATCTCAGTTGGGTGTTGATCGATTTCTAGAGGTTTAATTTCTTGTACTTTACCCGCATAAACACGAGCTCGGAATGCACCCCAGTGAGAACCAGAGACTTTCCACGCGCCGTCTGTTTCTGCAGCAGACGCTGATGCCGACGCCAATAAGCTTGGACCGATAACCGATGCCGCACTTGTAGTAGCGACACCTTTCAGAAAACTTCTTCTTGTAATTGCCATTGTGTTACTCCAATTGACGTCTTATTAGTGATGGCCTTCAGAAAAATCTGATGAGTGCTTCTGTAGATACTTAAGAACAAGTGCTTCTGTATCTGTATCGAAGTTAACGAACGCAATCATACCATCTAGCATGCCTACCCAACCGTTAGCGCTGAAGTGAGCTTCATCTGGCTGTGAGTGACACGTTGAACAGTTAGATTGGTACGCTTGACCAGCTGCGTTCCAGATTGGATCGAAGTTATCAACCATAGACTCTTTCTTCATCCAAAGTGCTAGGTTAACTTCTTCCCAAGGAAGACCAGTTAGCTCATCTTCTTTCTTCTCACCAACAGTGATTACGTCACTTTGAGATACTTCTTTCGTCAAGATTGCAGTCGAGATATTCATACCGAAGTCTTCTTGGATTACACGTCCGAAGCCTTTCGCTTTACGCCAACCGTCGATTTGAATCTTGATCATGTCGCCTTTTTCGTCGATCACAGCAACTTTACTTGCAGGGCTTAATAGACCCGCTTCAACTTCAGCTGTTTCATCTGTGTACATTGGTAGGTGACGAATAGAGATCACGTCTGAACCATTTGCGTAAGATGTGCTGCTTGCTACGTTTTCTAGCTCGCCAACAATACCGCTCGCTGATGCCATATCTAATGGAAGGTTGTGAGCAATACCTTTGTGACAGTCAACACAGCTTTGATCACGCTCTGCCGCGTTCTTCATCTGGATACGCGCTGTTGGGCGCATGTTTTCGAAATCCATTGAATCGTAGTTGTGGCAGTTTTTACACTCTAGAGATTTGTTCGAAGAGAAGCGATCCCATTCGTGTTTAGCCAGTTCGATACGACGAGCTTCGAATTTCTCAGGCGTATCTAGGTCACCAAATACTTGAGCGAATACTTCTTTAGAAGCTTGCATCTTACGAGCGATTTTTGCTGTCCATTCATGTGGAACGTGACAGTCAGGACAAGTAGCACGTACACCAGAAGTGTTTTTCCAGTGAACCGTTTCTTGTAGTTCTACGTATACGTTGTCACGCATGGTGTGACAGCTTACACAGAATTCTTCTGTATTTGTGTGCTCTAGAGCTGTGTTAAAACCGCCCCAGAAAATAACACCGGCGATAAAGCCACCCATAGTTAGTACACCAAGACTGATGTGTACCGCTGGGCGAGTCATTGTGCGCCACAATTTAACTAAAAATGATTTCATGTTTAGCTCTCTTAAATATTGATTTTAAAAAATGTTGTTACTAGAGGGCATTACATGCCGCCGTGAGCACCAGGAGGTCCGAATACAAACACTTGCAGTGCCCAAACTAGGAAGCCGTAACCACCTACAAAAGCCACACTTAATATTGGAAAGAGAACCACCGCGATGAAGAGGAAAGACTTCCACTCCAACGAGCGTTTTTCGCCAGTTTCAATTTTATTAACATCACTCATACATTTTGCCTATTTTGTATTTAGTAATTTCGAGTAACCCATTCTATGGGGCTAAAGTTCTTAAGTATCTAACGACAAATTTTAGACCATACTCAAAGTAGGGTTCAATCAAATCTCCCGTTATAACCCTTGCTAATCAATACTTTTTTGAGCTCATCCAAAGTTGTTTTTAGTTAAACAAAGTTATTAAAAAGTATTAACAAATGTGAAGAATTAAGTGTATTTCACAAATGTTAAATTCCAACACTTGTGCAACCGTATTGTAACCAATTTTAACGTTTTACCTACTAAGTAGTAGCCAAAAATGCCTCAAACAACCAATATTTTGTGGTTTGATTGTTAAATTATTGAGTGTTTTTTAAAGCAACGGCTGAGAAGCTGAAATGCATCATTTGGCACTTTCAGATATGATGGGGACCTACTTAAAAGGAAACATTATGCAAGACGTTATTGATATATCTTGGTGGCAGTTATTGTTCTTCAGCTCACTTCTCTTGCTACCCATTACGATCAACCACAAGTTAAAGCTCGGCCTTGGCAAAGAAGCTTCTATCAGCATCATTCGTATGGTTATTCAGCTATTTCTGGTGGGACTTTACCTAGAATACTTGTTCACTTTGAATAGTTTGTGGGTCAATTTGCTGTGGTTATTTACGATGATTATCGTCGGTGCAAGCTCGATTGTTGAAAAATCTAGACTGCCAAGAAACCTACTTTTGGCTCCTGTCGCCGTTAGCCTTGCGGTAACTTGTGTACCTATTGTCTTGTTCATCTGCTTTTTCATCATTAAGCCGACACCGGTTTTTAACGCGCAGTACCTTATCCCAATCGCAGGGATGTTATTGGGTAATAGCTTAAGCAGTAATATCGTGGCATTGCAGAACCTGTTTAGTGCCTTTGAAACACAGAAATCAGAATATGAAGCAGCAATCGCGTTAGGCGCGTCTCCTACTTATGCTGCTGCGCCTTTTGTACGTAATGCGATACAGAAAGCGATGTCCCCTATCATGGCCTCTATGGCAACCACAGGCCTAGTAACGCTGCCGGGAATGATGACGGGGCAGATCTTAGGTGGTGCTTCACCGATGATCGCGATTAAGTATCAACTGATGATCATGCTGGCGATTTTCGTGATGATGAGCTGTTCTTTAGCACTTGCGCTTCACCTCTCATTGAAGACATCTCTGACCAAAGAAGGGCGAGTTCTCGCTCAAATACAGCCTTCGAAATAGCCTCCCTACTCCACTTAGATCTGGTTACTCACTGAATTTGAGACAGGTTATCCACAGAAACTGTGGATAAATCCTTAAGTTACACAGGGGGATGGTATCGCCAGATAATAAGATACCTTTCTATGTCACACAAAATGTCACACAAAGTTAGCCACACAATACTTAGAGGGGACGTTTACTATTTCAACTACAGAACCAATGCCAATGGTATAGTTCGATTAAGCCTAAAAACCAAACAAACACATAAAGCCAAAAAATTGGTATCAAGAATTATGGATAAGATTGAAGAAACACATGTGTCATCTCGCGTACTCAAAGCAATAGTAAAAGAAGAAGTCCAACGGGTTATCAACAGAGTAACAGCGTCGCTTAACCCACTTAGCGATGAGTGCCAAGCTGAAATTCAAAGGTTTGAGAACTACAAGGTTGCTACTGGAGAGCCAACATATTCGGAACTATCTCAAAAGTTGCATGGATTGAAAAATTACACGTTTGAAGATTACATCAAGGAGCACACTAGCCGATTCAATGTCGAGGAAAAGCTAAAATCTCTTAATCCAACGTCTAAGGTTGAACATTCGCTAATTCGTCACTGGTACGAAACCTTCAATAACTACCTCACCGAACTCCACGAATCTAAGCAAAGCGAAAAAAGCAAAATCATTGACAACTTAGCCGAAACGTTCGAGCTAGCACCTAAACAGCACCAAGTAACCGCACCATCAGTAGCTACGTCACCGACAATGACATATCGCGCAGCTATGAAGCTGTACACCGCTGATAGAAAAAGCTACCTATATACAGACCCAAAACAATCAAAAGAGTACAGCTTAAAAAAAGTGAATGAAGATTTAGGTTGGGTAGAAACTGTAGGGTGTGAGTATTTTAAAGACAGTGATATCAACGCTATTGATTCAAACAAGTTTGACCAACTACTTATGATACTATCTGCATATCCAAAACGAAAGACTCAGCCTTGGAAAGGAATGACTGTCACCGAATGCTTGCAACTTGCTGAGTCTGGCGACGTGCCTGAAGATATTAGACAAGATAAGCAGCTTGTGAGAATTAAATCTGCTTTCAATAAATTTTTCACTTGGTTATATGACAATCACAAGGTTAACGAAAACCCCGTAGCAACATCTCGATTCAAAAAATTCACCGACCTGTCAAAGCGTGGTGCCTTTAGTCCAAATGAGTTAACAATCCTACGAAACTACTATGACAACCTGGAGCTTGACGACTACGGATGTGCTTTTTACCTGCAATTGTTTAGCGGTATGCGAAACGCTGAATTCCTAGCTATCAAGCCTACTGACATAAAACAAGAGAATGGAGTTACATACTTTCATGTGAAAGGAACAAAAACCGAAAATGCCGAACGTCGTATACCAGTGCATCCTTTTCTTGTTGAGCGAGGAGTGATTACCTACTTAAACAATGAAAATGGATTAAAGGTGGAATCATCAGGTTTATCTATGAGGTTCAAGAGGTTGCTATCTGACTTACAAATTGAAAATATCAACGAACGTGGACACCTGCTCAGTTTCTATAGTCTGAGACATAACTTTATGACTGCCCTAGCGGGTGCAAATGCTACTGATATTAATATCAACGTCCTCGTCGGTCACGCGCAATCTGGAGCTAAAAAGGATTATATCGATTATATGAATATCGATTTAAAGAGCTTAAAGGATATCGTTGACTCTATCCCATCTTGATTAAAATGACACGCAAACTAAAACACCTTGCTTAATGCAAGGTGTTTAGATTCCGCAACATCACAAAGCTATTTTAGAGCTATGTTACAGTCGCCTAGGAATACGACATTTGTAGCGGTAAGGTGCAACGCATAATTACATACTAAGGTTGACTAGTACTTAACCTCACTGTACAAAAATTCCGCAATGGATTTAGCTCGTTTTCTAATTTCAATAGAAGTCCACTCACCCTCTTTAATAAAGTTTTCACTCAGTGCGTAATTATTAGACTTTAGTATTCCAATTTTATCTTTTGCAGCTTTATCTTTCAAAAGATGACCATTGGTTTTTGCATCAGTCATTATCAAATTTCCGATATTTGCAACATCTTCTATTTGCTCACTACTGCCAACAGAAGCCTCCGAAAGCAAGTGTTCGATAGTAAGATTGTCATGAGAAATATTTAGCCCATTTTTCTCGTCGCCTAATAACCTACATAAAGCATATTTGATAATTGATTTGGATTTAGTTTTGTTTGACAGATACTCAAGGTCAATAAACTTGACCTCAAACTCATCATAAGATGGTAATTTCCCTTCCAGCTTTCTAGATAAACTACTGATTACCTTTTGCACACTATCATTGCCATCTGCACTTGCTAAATCAATCGCATGTTGAGAGTACATTGTTGCGATACTCCCCGAAGAACGTTGTTGAGTTACAGCATTGAAAATAAAGTGGAAATGTTCAATTTTTTTGAGCACTTTTAGAAGAGCTTTCAGCGATATTCTTTTATCCGAATAGCAAACTAATAAGGAAAGTACAAATGATGACTGCTGTCTCACTTTAAAATTATTCAGGGCAATCAACGATGATTTAATAACTTCCGATTCTTTTGTCCAAGTACTCGCGCTAGGATTCAACATCTTACAGTAGTCGATAGCGTAGTGAGATAAATCTTCTAATAGCGCTTTAGCGTTGTCCTTGTCATCCAATACATGACTCTTAATTGCCGAGAATAGTTTTTTCTCAGTGGAATATGAATACTTTGAAATCCAATAATGAAGCAAGAAAGTATCAATTACACTCGCCTCTGAAATATCATCAAATTTCTTTATAATTCCATTCCACGCCTCTTTGGGACTGTCTAACCGATAGTTTGAAGATTTAATTGTTTTTAATAGTAAATTTTTCACTAAGTCTGAAGTTTTTAAGTCTCTACCTCGTGCATTTAGTGTTTCAAAAATCAGGTATGCATCATCCTCACTATCCAACTGAATGAATACCAACTTCAAAGACAAGAATTTATCTCTTAAATTTCGTAATGCACTAACAGGGTCATCTCGTTTGAACATATCTATTTGCAAGTTGTCTTTTGTGGAAAGTGGGATTAAATCTTCCAATTTCTGAGACAAAGATTCATAAGCTTGCTTCAATTTGCTTTCTTCAATACCAACATCACAAATAAGGTTCATTGAAGACACATCTTCCTTGAAAGATTGAATGTGACTTTGTAAGTAAGGAAAAGACGTCTC
The DNA here is from genome assembly GCF_041467855.1 of Vibrio sp. 10N.247.311.51. Lineage (NCBI taxonomy): Bacteria > Pseudomonadati > Pseudomonadota > Gammaproteobacteria > Vibrionales > Vibrionaceae > Vibrio > Vibrio sp. 10N.247.311.51. Next base: position 56,545 of record NZ_JBFSVK010000035.1, read on the forward strand.
GGCATTCAAAATAAATTCATTTTCATAGTCATTGTTAGGTGTCTCAATAAACTTATGGACACCTCTTGCTAGGTTTGTCTCACCAAGCTTCAAAAAAGCATCTCGAATAACAGAAAGTATGACAGTAATTGTTGTTAATCGTTGCTGTCCATCCACTATCCCAAAGTATGGTTTTTTTGTTTGGTAAACCACCATAGACCCAATAAAGTAGCTATCCGTATTGTCTCCAATGATATCATTCCAAAAATTATCTACTTCATCACGGCCCCAAGAATATGGGCGTTGAAATCTAGGAATTTGAAAGTATCCTGATGAAAAAATTTCTTGAACCTCTTTATCACTTGCTTCAATTTTCACAGTGGTCATCCAAAATGGTAAGTCTTATCCAACTTACTATTATAATTTCATAGACTTAATCTACAACATTACTCTTCGAGACAACTGTCACACAAGATAACTTTTTAAGTGCGAGTATCGCATCCACATAATATTGATATTCAAGCTCACGGAGTAATGCCATAGGGTTGCTAGCTTTCATAACAATATCTTTATATTGCTGAATTTCGCTATCAGTAGCGGTTGTCTCGTCATCGCCTTTGATATGGTATCGAAACGTCCTTAGCATCATTTCAATATCAGTTGGTGTGCTGACACACTCGAAAATAACCTCACTGTCATCTGCTTTTTTGAAAAATTCATCTATCATTGTGCCCAAAGTCGCATCCTCATTTTGTCGTCATCAGTCAGTACAAT